>JBAXED010000027.1:0-42077 GCA_037140615.1 Prolixibacteraceae bacterium | reverse complement strand
CTGGTTAAAGTTTTCATGATAAGAATTTTAAAGTTTAAAAATTATATGCAAGTGAGCAGTGCAGCATGGAGGGGCAGTCAAAGAGGAACTGGAATACCGGACCGTAGTGAGGATATGCCGGGAAAATCCTTGAATGAACAGCGAGGTACCCGGAGAGATACACTTACTTAGCGTAGAATTTCAAACAAAATTTATCAGGGGGACTGTACGAACAGCGGTAGTATTGATCTGCAAAACAGATACACAATTCAGCAATATATGGCAACCGGTGCCCAATAATGACTGGAAAAATCCATTCAAGAATGAATCCCTGAATCACGATGAGTAATTATTAACCCGCACCTGGCAGAAAATTTCCGGTACCGGGGATTATTTGGGAGAAAAAATATTCAGTACGAACAAAAAAGGGGCGAATGGCCTCTGATTTTGTGGGTTCTTTTTTGGTTCTTTTTGTCTTACAAGAAAAAAGAACTGCCGAATTTTTTAGGCTGCAAGGGTCCCTGAAAAATTTCATCACAGATGACGGCACACATCTTTTTGCCCGCTTTTTCTTTGGAAGAAAAAGCGACCTGCATCTAAATACCTTGTATCCAGTTTATTTCTTCATATTTCATTAAAAAATAGACAGATGACTATCAAAATTCTAAAAATTTTGATAGTCTCTGTTTAAGAAACCGAACTCGCCCTATCGGCGGCTCGGACAAAACGGTGGATTTGGCAGGATATATGAAACGATTTGCATATGTTAAAAGATTAACAAACGGGGTAAAGGCAGTCCTATACCATCCAATCATAAGGACTGAGCGCCTGCGTGGAGTGCAAGGCAGTCAGTCCTGACAGGTGATACCGATAGGAGGAAATATAGCAGGAAATGCAGTCCTATAGGCGAGGCGAAACAAAGGTGCTTTGGTTGTAGCTTAGTGTGTGGCCATATTTTGTCCAGATTCTTTTGTCGACAGCATCACCGAAGTGAGTGGCTTCTTCAGGTAGAATGGTTTTCTTTCGCTCTGATGTCTTGTCTTTCTCAAAGCGTCCATCCTTATCAACCACCTTGGTATTGTTCATCGATATAAGGGTGTACTTGCACTTGCGTCCATTGATGATGAACTTTGGATAGCGTGGATCCTTGCCCTTAAGGATGTTTAACCATAGTAAATACTTGTCATGTTGCGGTGGCTCCATGCCCTTGTGCACCTTTGAATCCACAGTCCATCCGTTCTTAGTGAACCGCTCAATGGCTTGCTCATTGTATGTCCGTGAGTTCTTTGCATTGGGTTGACGTGAGTCACCGTAACGATCCCTAAAGTAGGTGATCTTCCTGGTAGGATGTGATCCATAGTAGTTACAAACATTATCAACCAGGTCATCTATCATTACTCCGGGACCATCAGACTTCACAAAGAACTCATTGATCGTGCAGTCGACAGGCTCAATGATCTTTGTTACGAAGTTGTAGTTGCGCTCTTGTGCGATGGAGAACAGCGCGATCTTGGCCCCCCAGTCAGGAACTATCTCCAGAGGTCGATTTGGATCACAATCCAGGTCATTTTTGCAGCTTTCATTCTCCAGCTTTTCGATATCCCAATTGCTGTCATCAGCAACGCCTCGGATGTAATCATCGTTGTATGCATCGTAATAGATGTGAATAGAGCTATCCAGGTGATAATAGCAGTCTTCTATTTGATCTATTACCCAGTTAAGTATCTCTACCAAAAAGGTGAGCAGGCTTTGCTTGTCGTACTCGCGAACGATGTACGACATTCCCAGGTTCTTGATGTTATCAAATGCGTTGGCCAGCGTGAACAGAATGCCCTCTTTCGAAACAAATGGCGTTATCTGCTTCTTAAGTCTGACTGTTTCGTTCCAGATATCTTTAAACAGGCGAGTATCATTCTCTTTGTATGCAGTGATCAACTGCATCTGGAGCTTTACAATCCGGTTCCAGACGTCGAATAGTGGAATGCCTGCCTGCTCCATGTAGTAATTGCCATATTTTAGCAACCATCTTTGCTCTGCAGAGTATGGCATAGATGAAACGTACCGGAATCCATGGTGTTGTGCAACTGGATGGGAAGATCTGAATCCAAAGTGATCTTCGTTTCCCCTATTGGCAGGGGAAACCTCTTCATCATAACGGGGTTTGTTTAATGTCAATGCTTCATCAACGATTTCTCTGTCAAGGTTTGGACCACGTGCGGATCCAGAGCGCTCCTGGGAGAGCATCAGGAAACCCGTACCATTGGCAAATGAAATGAAGTTGTCGAACTTGGCTATCTTCTCATAAGGATCTTCGAATGTTTTGGGAGGTCTGCGACCAATAACATAATCCTTATCCTTGGCAAAACCCAGCACTTCAAGAAACTTCATGGTAGATGGAAGAGTCCTGGTGTAGACTTGTCCGAATGTTCTGCCGGTAATGGATGTGACCGATCTGGGCATATCACGGACAATCCGGTTCATCTCCCAGCCAATGCTGTAAGACTTTCCTACTCCACGCCCCTGGATATCGACTTCGTTCTTTGCATTGTTCAGAACGGTAATCAATTGCGGTGGATTCAGATTTAACAGTTCTGTGATCATGTCTTCATTATTTCTTCAGCATAGGCTTCCGTGATCTCATTACCTCCCCAAATGGCTTTGTTCAGCTCCTGAAGGGCAGCATCCGGCAGGTCCTTGAGTTTGTTGATATCGATCTTAACCTGTCGGTTGTCATTTTGCACCAGGATATAAAATTGATGCTTTTCATTTCGTGTTGGATCCGGGAGTTCTTCCGGTCTTTCGCCAATTGCTTTAATGAGGTTGGCATGTTCCATGGCTATCACCCGCAAGGAATTAGTATCCCTGTTTTTCTCGCATCTTTGAATGTTTTGGACAATGCTATTAAGCAACCAGGATCTCCATAAATCAAAATCAAATGTGTGCAGAGAGTTGAATAACCTTGCAGCCAGGCGCAAGTCCTCATAAGCCTGGGAACGGCTAATATCAGGATATTTTTGTTGATGCAGGGCAACAGCATTTTTTTGCACCGGATTTTTATCCAGGATCTTCGATGCTGAAGTAATCCGATCAATCATCTCCTTTTTTTCTTCAGGGAGTGCTGATTCATCCGGATAAAGGATGTATCCCTTAATCATCTCAAAACTGGTATCTTCCAGTGCTTTCTTACTCATTGTGCGCTTTTTTGAAAGTTTAACATCATTTGTTGTGCCGGGTTACTCCCGTTCTCTGCAGCTTTTTCGATGGATCTGCGAAGTTTTACTTCATTTGTAAGCCATCCTCGCCGGTAAGCTTTGTAGAAATCACCTCGTTTGAGTTCAAAGTCAAGCCTCAGTGTCTCTAACTCTCCTTCAGTTAATTCAAGATTATCAGCAATATTGTCTATGCTAAAAAATAAACCGGCCATCTCTTCGACCTCTTTAAGTTGCTCCTCGTTCAAACTCATCGTTCAGGTTATTAAAATCAAATTCAAATATTTCAGGATCCGTAAAGATGATCCCCCTTTCCAGTTTCGGATTATCTGTAGCGTTTTGGCTCGTTATAACGGTTATTTTCCAACGATCGTTCCAGATCAGGGCAATCTTAGCGTGAACTGATATGCACCGGTAATCGAAGCTCGCAGCAATCATCTGGAAGGGTTTTGGACTCATTACCCGCACCCGGTTATCCAGGATAACTTTGAAAGATAGAATCTCCTGCTTTTCAATTCGGTTCTGCAGCTGCTCGATGCTTTTTCGACTGAAAGAGTAAGAGGTCAACATGAGGTTCGCCGGACCGGTTTGTTTGAGCAGGTAACAGATTAGTCTTACCATGTTAAAGTTTCCCCGACTATAGAAGTGATGCTCTTTTCCATTCTCCAGCTGACCAATGGCTAGTGTAAGAGATTGCTGTTGATCACTGATAAAGACAGGAACTCCCTGCCTCTTGCGGTGGCTGGAAGTCCTGTCTTCTGGTTCAACAGGTAAAGTAGCAGTGATGTCTTTACTCCTTAATAACATACTTAAGAAGAGCGTTATCGATCTCCTCCATCTGTTTGGAACGTTGCTTCATCCGGTGTTCAATTTTCTTCCTCTTGGGACCGGCAGGCATTGGATTTTTCTCGGATCCATGCGCTGCTGATTGATAATCCAGGAAGGATTGATCTTTTGAATTGCTGTTCTGCAGATTTTTCTTGCGTTTTTTTAGGCTCTCCTCATCGAGTTTGGTAATGTCTTCCTCTTCGGGTTGCTCTTCGGGTGGAAATAACTCTTTCTCGTTTGGTAATTCTCCTGTTTTCTCAAACTGTTCTTTTGCTTTGTAAAGCAGTTCAAGCCTGGCAGAAATCGTCTTTATCACATTAAACATTTCTGCACGTTTAATAATGATTGCCTCAGTGTTTGATTCCGGCATATCTGCCATCACAGTATGCAATTTGCTGCGTTCCTGGAACATGGAAGCATATTCATGGATGATCTTCCGGATGATAGCAGGATATTCCTTCTGGGGGTTTTCCTCCATTTTTTCAGCATTTAATTCCACTTCCTGAATAGAGACTGTAACTCTCAGCGGATGCTGCTTCGGAGGTTCTGGCTTAAAGGAAATGTTTCTGTTATCAGTATTTCGTGGATCTTTCCCAGCGCTGATATCCAGGATAAACTGCTTCCAGTTGAGCAGATCTGCCGCTCCGGATGCTTTACAAAGCTCATAAGCCAGTTTACCAGACATGCTTCTCATTCCTCCTGTAAATTGGTTGAAATAAAGCTGCTTGCGGGTTATTTCGACCAACAGGCTGATTCCTTCGTTGTAATCCATTCCGGATCTGATCCATCCGATTACCTTTTCTTTGTTTTCTGCCATTAGTCAATAATTGTGTGGGTTAATTTGTATTCAAGTTTTTTTCGAGCTCCAGGGGTTTCTCCGCTTCTGAAAATCTTTATCAGGTTCACCCCATTCAAATATTTTTCAAATAGCCTGACCCCTTCCATATATTCTCGATCTGAATTTAGCCATCTATTGATTTCGATAATACGGTCTTCAGAAGATGATATTTCCCAAGTAGATTGATCCGGAAACTGTTCGTCCAACCATAGCTTTAGTTCTTTGTTTAAACCCAGATCATTGAACGACATGAAGCCACAATCGGCCAGCCTGGTGCCAAGCTGATCAAGGGTATAGAATTTGAAAACCGTTTTCTTCTCATTTTGAAGAAACGTCCCTGATTCAGCGTAAACGGAATTCCCATACAGGCTTTTCATCGTCAGTCCAATGCCATCTTTGTAAGGGAATTCAGCCATTACCAAAGGGAAAATGTGTTTATTAAAGATGATTGGTGTATGACAATCGAAATGGTAGGCTGTCATTCCTTTTTGGTTTAGCATCTCCATGGTGCGTTTTAGCCTGCCCCTCCAAAAGTTCAACTGCCAGAAGCTTTCCTGATAAGCGTTCATGTCTCCTTTGTGGAAGGCAGGAACATCTGCCAGGCGGATGGGTTTAAGGATGATGTGGTCATCATTGATGAACAGGAAGTCTTCTGACAATCGTTCATCCGCACAAGCGGCCAATACTTTGGTAGCAATATTGCCATCAGCATTCTGATTTGGATTAAAAATATCATCTGCCTTGATGTGGATGACCCCTTTCGAAAGGAATTCCGGAAGATCTCCGACAATGAATATCTTCCCAAGGCCAATACCATTTTTTTCAACACTCCTCAGGCTATAACGGATCTCATTGTTGTTCCAGGTAGAACCGGATCCGAGCACATAAACAACATCTACCTTCTTTTCCATGGCTTACCTTTTTATTCCCGCAAAGCGGATGTCTGTACCCAGATAAGATATTTCAAACCAGCTGAATTTGCTGAGGTCAAATGATCCAACAATCATTGCAGCCGTAATATTTCGGTAGTACGAATTGGTTAGCGGACTATCTTGAGGATTGCGATTAGATGTTCCATGTTCCTCCCTGCCAGTTCCTGCAGCAGTAACCAGCAACAGGCCACCATTTCTGGTAAGTTTAAACATTTGGGTTAGGCTTTCTGAATAATAGGCATCATGCTCCAGCATCTCTGTGCTAATGACCACATCAAAGCATTGACCAGGATCAAACTCATGCACTTTGGTCACAAAATCAACATTGGGACCATCCACAATATCAATTCCGATGTAGTTGGAAGCTTCGAACAGGTACCGATTGTTGCCGTTGATGTCCAGGCATCCGCAGTCCAGCACGTTTACTCCGGTAAAGTAGTTTGGAAAGTGCTTTTTGATCAATTCGCAGAACAGTTTTACATTTTTGTGCATGGCGTTTTGACTTTTAATGATTTATACAATTGAAAACTCGTTGCTCTGACCCTGCGCTTTAACCAATTGTACTCCGGATCCGGAGTAAATTTTGTCATTGGCCTGCCATTGGATATACCATTGTGAAAGTTCCCAGGGCAAAAACCTTCTCCATGTTTGATCCCGGTAGGTTGAAAGAATGCGTTGACGAATACTTTTTTGCAGTTGTGCTGCCACAGGTGCATATCGAAATAAAGCAGGGTATCTTCCGGCCAGGTGTAATTATCCAGGGCAGCTATTCTGAAAGCGGTGTT
The DNA here is from genome assembly GCA_037140615.1 of Prolixibacteraceae bacterium. Taxonomy (GTDB): domain Bacteria; phylum Bacteroidota; class Bacteroidia; order Bacteroidales; family Prolixibacteraceae; genus CAINVV01. The sequence continues at coordinate 35,506 of JBAXED010000027.1, read as the reverse complement.
AAACAGGGATGAGCGTCCGGGATGGCGGCTCGCCCTGTAGCCTGGAGATTGAAGGCTATAGATCAACGTTTCTTCCATTCCTACTAGATCAGCACCCTGGCTGAATGCCCTGGTCATCTTTTCAAGGTACCAGTCCGGGTAGTAATCATCGTTCTCAATGATGAAACAGTATAGGAAACCTGCAGCTTTGGCCATCTCAATGCCTTTTTGGATGCGTGGAACAATATCCACTACCCCTTCAATGGCTGGATCATTGATTACAAAGTGAGCTCCGGCCCTCATGGTTTGTTGTTCCATCTGCCATTTGCAGTGCTCCAAAAATTTAGGCCGGTCGTTGCGATCGGGAGTGATCAGGCAAATTTCATTGTTGACTTCTCTGTTCATAAAAGATGGCTTTTATTGTGAGCGCCTTCCATGTGCCGGTAGTAATGAAATACATAGATTCCTTTCATGAGCGAAATAGATCCGCCTCCGGCAAGAACCTGTTTGCAAATGATAGTATCAATACCGTACAAGTCGCGGCTTTCGGAAGCAGTCTTGATGTTTTCCCGGTAGGTGAGCCATGTTTGCTTTTGCATAAGCATCAGGTGACCGGTAACACGTCTGTTCAGTACTTCCAGTTCCATTGTGTGGTTAACTGCACAATCTTCTGCTATCTGGCGATGAACGATGATGTTTCGATTTTCGAATTGATTGTTGGCAGGCATCATCCATGGGGTACCACTGCGGCTGGCATAACAGGAGAAAATTGAAACGTGGGGATATTTTTTCGTGTACCGCTCGATGTGGTGGCCAAAGTCGTTGCGAAAGAAGGCGATATCGCCATCCATCATGCAAACCCAATCCTGCGGATCCTGCACCAGGTTCATCAATTGATCCCAGGCGTTGAAAAGCTTTCTGTCGTAGGCGTAAGGAGTAAAGAACCAGATCATATTTGAATTTTTATCTAATGTAATAGCAGGAAAAAAAGAGGGAAAGGACATAAAAAAAGCCCGGAGAACCGGGCTTTCTATACTTTGTACTGCCAAAATCTTATAGCTTTTTCTTCTGAACCTTTGGGATTGTAGTTTTTGGAAGTGTTACAGGCTGCAGCTTTGGAGCTTTCATGCCATACAATTCCGCCTTTCCTTCCTCCGTAATTTCCAGATATGGAAAATCACTTTCATAAAGCGCCTTAACGGTTTCGACCAGAATCTTGTCTGAACTGAAATCAATTTCGCCAAACTGTTGGGTGACTACCCGTCCGGGTCTGAGCTTTATGAATTTGAAATAATTTTTCCACATGGCTTAAAGATTATGCGCTGGCTTCTGTCAGCGGAACGTTGCCTGTATAAACATGCACACTGGATGTTTTGTAGGTAAATTCAAGAGATACACCTTTGCGTGCAGCAGCATCTTTCCCTGTTCCAATACCGTCTGGTGATCCGGCAAAAACGGCAGAACGAAGGCTGTCGCCCATCACATATTTTTGGCCATCGCTGTCTACAACTACGAACACAAGGTTCTCATTTTTGGCAGCGTTCATGAAACCAAGAATCTTCTTTTGCATTCCGGGGTGGAACAGTGTAAGATGCACCAGGAAGGATTTACCATCCACTTCACCAACGGAATCAATCTTGAATTCTCCGGTGTCGTCGGTCATGTACATCCCGAACATTCTTTTCCCTGCTTTCATCACCAGGTCACCGGTAAGGGCCGATGCAGTCTCCAATGTGGTTGGAGTTGCTGGTTTTGTCGGGAAAGTAGCCACATCGGCGTGGTATCCAAAATAAACCTTCGGGACCAGCCCACCCATATTCTCACCGTTAGGGAGATTTTTGTCGATATCAGTAAAATCTATCATTGTCAGATTTTTTAAGAGGTTAACAACTATGGCTGCCCGGAAAGCTTTCACCAACCGGGCAACCGGTTATCTTAAATGGATGCGTGTCCTGCAGGCAGGATGTTGGTCCAAACAGCCTGGTCGATACCAAAGCCCAATCCTTCGCTCCAATCGGCCATAACGGCAACCGCACGTTTGGCTTCTTCGAGTTTGAATTGATTTTTGGTGAAAGTGGCGGGCATCAGATGCAGGAAGTTCTCTGCTGGTGTGCAGAAAATATCGTCGGTACCAACCATGCAAGCCAAAGGCTTCACGTCGAGCGGAGTGAAATCGATACCTGCATCGATCTGTTTGTCGGAGGTTTTCAAGTAGAAACCCTGGGCACGTTTGTCCTGCATGTACTTTTTGTACCATGCTTTAGACATGCACACGTTCATCTTGATTCCCTGGTAAACTTCAGAGATTGAATCGGTGAACAATTCAACCTGATCGAAGATAGTATCCTTATCCAGGGTACCAATTGGGACGTGGTTGATGGTACCTGCTTCAACGCCAAGCTTAAGCAGTTTTTGCAAACCGTTCATGCCTGTTCCGTTAGGAGCAGCAACACCTGCCTGAGGAGCGGCGTAAACGCCTTTGTAATACTCGTTCAGTTCCATGTCCTGGTCAATCTGACGGGCATAGTATACCTCGATGAGCCATTTTACAAAAGGCCAGTCTTTGCGGTCAACCGATTTCTGGGTCAGGAAGCCCAGCCAGGTTGCGTAGAGTTCGTCTGGTGTGAACTCGTCGTCGATTTTGAAACGGTACACCCGGATCTCATTGGGGGTGATAGCCACACCGCCTTTGGGGGTGAAAGCTTTCTGAAATCCCTGTACCAATGAGCTGAAAGTAGCATTTGCCAAACGGAAGATGGTGTCATCCGTGCGGATAGGGGTTGCAAGATCTGTGAGCTCGCGACCCTGGGAGAGCAGGTTAAGGATGCGCTTTTTGTTTTGGCCGGCATCCTGATAGTAAGCACCATACTCCGATACGATTGCAGTGGTTGTGATTGCCATAACTATAAAGAATTAATGTTAAAGATTAGAATCCACGAGTTGGTTGTGTTCAAGACTGTTGATTGTGTCCCAATCAGTGTCGTCAGAAGTTTCGTCTTCTACTTGTCCGATGGTCTGGACAGGAGCAGAACCTGGTTTAGCAGCTAACAGTGCGCGGATGGCCGCTACTTTGGCTTCGGGGGTTTCGGCCGATGCAATGGTAGGATCGATTGCGTTGAAAGGATCGATCACTGCTGCAGCAGCTGCCTGCGCATCAGTAACCTCCTGTTGCAACGTTCCTATCGTTGTATTGGCAGTTTCTGTCAACTGGATCGCTGCATCGCGCTCCGTGACAAGTTGCTGATTTGCTTCAAGGCTCTCTTCGATCGACTGAAGCTGCTCTTCGTTAAGAAAAACACCGTCTTCGGATCCTTCGAGGGCTTCAACACTCAGCACCTGATTAACATGCAGAAATTGTTTTGCCATGGGTTTGGTATTAATTGTTATTTGATTACTTCCTTTCGAAGTGGTACTCTTGTAGTTAGCCAATGCCTTAACCCGCTCGACAGCCAATTCAAACGGTCCGATAGCGTCAATGAGGGTTCCGACAACATCTTTGGCGAAAAAGGTTTTCCCTTTCAATTGCTCATCGATAACTGCCGGACGTTGAGATTTCACGTCAGACTTGAACTTGGCATTCAGGGGATTGAGAAGGCTTTCTCTAACCGGTGAGAAGTTGAATTCATTGATGGCCGCTTCATACTCAGCATTCTTGTCTTCGGCTCCATCGGCATAAATTCTCACCTGGATCTCTCCATCTTCATTTGCTTCTGATTTCGAGCTTCGGCCTTCCCATACCAGCATGGTACCAATGCAACCAACGATATCGAGGTCTCGGCTGGCAATGATCTCTTTGGAATAGGCCGGGATATAATATCCAGCGGAAGCGGCAACACCATCAATCCAGGTAACGATGGGTTTGGTGCATTTCTGTATGGCATCGGTCATCTCTGCAACTGCAACTGACTGACCTCCTCCGGATTCAACAATCAAAATATGACCGATCACATTGGATTCGGCATCGGCTTTTAAAAGTCTGTTTCCAATTGTGCGGGTACCACGTGGGCCACAGTCCTGATCATGTTTCGTTAAAACTCCACGAAGAGGAATAATATTGATGACTTTCGGGCTGTACTCTTCAACTTCTGGATTATCGTCCATTGAATCAGATTCACCCGAAGCGGCTGCCATTACTGTAAATGGAATATGGTTCTGTGGCTCTTCACCCTTGTCGATGTTAAGTCCGTTGACCATTCCCTTTAAAATTGGAAACAGGCCATTAAGGGTCTGTACATCAATCTGCCAAGGTGATCCGATTACATCTTTAAGAAATGGGTAGTTCATAACTTGCCTGTTTTGCAGCAAGTTTAGAGCACAAAAAAGGCGGTGCAAAGGACATGCACCGCCCATTTAGGCAGAAAACAAAGGGGTTTAGAGGATTAAACGAACGGATCGTTGATAAAAACAGCGCGCTCTTTGATCACTTTGGCAAGAAACGAAATTTCGTAATGGTTCAAAGCTGATGCACTTCCACCGGTTGCCAACTTGGCGTCGAAACGCAACGGAACGCTTTTTGTACCTGCCAGCTTGAAGTTCCCGTTTCCGTCCTGGTAAATAACATTCCACTTCAATTTCCTTTCCAGCTCCCGGATGTAAGATAAGGTAGTTGGATTGTCGCAAGGCACAGTGCCGACAATCTCAGTTTTAAAAGCGGATCCTTCGATAGGGTTCTCGGTGAATTCCCCGGAGTCTTCCTGCAGGTAGATCTCTACCATGTTGGTGTCGGAGGTGATGGTGAGCGTTTCTCCTGATAGAGAATAATCCATTTGTGGGATCGCCCAGATCCGGACCACCCCACCCATGTTTTCGGCTTGCTTGTTGATTGTTTTCATCGTTTTTTGAGGTTTAACAATCTGTCCCTTATCAGAGACACATTGTGCAGATATTTAACAATTATTAACACTTAATATTCTGACGGTTTTAACGCGACAAAGCCATTTTTGATTCATGGTTTTGGGTTGCATTGTAAGTGACTGCTCCCACATTTAACATGTTGCATAGAATTAACCGCTCCAGGTGATGAAAAGCATATTGATTGTAATCTATTTGGTGGGATAACTTGAAACGGAAGAAGTCTTTTTTGATGGAATCGAAAGGCCAGTACTCCTCTTCCATGTTGAACCGGCACTGGAACTTCTCAATGGCAATATTGATTGGCATACCAAATGAAATATAGGTACCAACCACCGAGCGCATCAGCCATTTGGCATTCTTCTCAAAGTATTTTCCAAAGCTTATGGAGTCTGTTTTTGTAAGCTCCCATCCGTGCCGGTAGAAGTCGCGGTCTGAGATCAGGATTTCTACCGTGACTGTGTGCAGGCAGAACTCCTTTTTGTACATATTATCGTAGTAGAAGTTGGGCTTTTTAAGCATCCGCTTGAACATCTCTTTCTCCCGGGGATGGCAATTGAAATTAACCGGGTCCCCGTAGTTGTTTTCAAGGAATCGCTTTACATAGGGCTTTACCTGAACGGTTACATTAAAATTCATAGGAAGTTGGGTTTTATTAAGTAGGGATAGTACCTCTAGCAATAAAACCCCTGAGACGGGTAGATCAAAGATAGGAAAAATCGGGAATTTTAGGGATAATTCAAAAAATAATTTTCATAAATAGTTGATTTTAAATAATTAACAAATTTTTGATAGTTTAAAATAGCATAAGAGAAGAGCATTTTAAATTTATTTCCACGATTCCTGGGCACATTTTCCTTACTTTACTTACTTCGCTTACTTCGATTTTTGTATTTATTTAATATTTAATTATTTAGATACCATTTTTAGCGAAGTAAGGGCCTTTTTGATGTTGTAAAATTTTCGAAAAAAAAGTAAGCGAAGTAAGGCGAAGTAAGGCGAAGTAAGCGATTTTTGAATTTATGGTACTTTAACTATATATATATCAATAATTTATATAAGCGAAGTAAGAAAAGTAAGCGAAGTAAGTAAAATAATTTTCCAGAACGCAAAAATTAATAGTTTAGCTATCAATCTCCCAATTTTTCTCTCATATGGATTTTCTTTCGGGGGGTGCGGGGGGGGGATCGCAAAAAAAACTCATGCCGTATTTACAACATGAGTTTTAAATGGAATAGTATTTATCCGCTTCGCGGAGTTGCCGGTCACTATTCTGCTGCTTCGAAATTTAGATAATACTCCTTGCCCGCTTCGAAATACTCACCTGCAGGTGTCTCATTACTGATCCACATTTCAAGATTGGCACTTGGAGTCCATCGGCTGAAAGATTTGTTCTCTTCACTTCCGCTAACTACTGCCTGAAACTTTACTACTTTTTGTTCTCCGTCTACAGGAGTTACTGAAGTGCATACTAATTTGGCTTTTACTGTTGACATGTTGTTATGGGTTTTACAATGCCCGCCCAGGGCTGTATTGTTTAAAATGGTAATTCAGGAGGTTTTGTATCATCGTTCTTTGGTGCTGCATGATCATCCGTCTCAGCATTCTCCTGGTCGCCGATGGAGAGTCCAATCTTATCCAGGTCGAATACCAAGGCTGTCGTGCTGGTGCGTTTCTTATCGCCATTCTCACCTGTTTCCTGCAGACCGGTCTTGGGATCGATCTTCTTAAAGGATTCCTTTTTTGTCTCGCAAACGAATGCTGGTGAGTTCTTTAAATAGTATTCCACTGTCGAGTCCGGAAGCGGCTTATCACCTTCCCTGAGGCACTGACCTTTGTACAGTGAAAATACACGACTGGTGGTGAGGAATAGTAGCCTTTTGGGTGTTGAGTACCAGAAATCTTCGTGTCCCCATTCTCCCTTTTCGAAGTAGATCCTTCGAAGGGTGTTGGAATATTTAACTTTATAATCTCCACTTTCTATCAGCATATTGGATGATACCAGGTATTGAACTACTTTCCAGAAGTTACCCAAATCATCGTTCTTCTTGGTTTCTTTGTTCTGGGCGATCATGAGCCTGACGCCCATGCTCAGGAGCTCCTCACGGTCCCAGGGAAGCTCCAGGTGGTCGGATAGCGTGGAATAAGCAGCCAACGGGATCATCCAGTTGTTGAAGATCCGGCTTTCTACCTGACCTTCTCCCATCATGACGTGCATGCGCTCACCAACCTGCTTTACATGAGCATCGAACGATTCCTTGAACAGATCCCTCAGTCGAAGGATGTGGTGGGTGATGTGGGTCATTCCGCGCTTCTCGATTGCCTTCAGCTCGTTGAACTCCTGCTTCTCCTTTTCGGAGTATTCCGTCTGCGTGAAGCTCAGGAAGATTAACCTGGAGAACAATGCAATATCGGCTGTGGCCATCTGCTGGCCAGTTAGGATAATGGCCTGATCCACGGATGTAGTCTCTTTTTTCTTATCCTTTTCCATGTTCATCTTGGTGCGGCCAACTCCATCCCATAATCCTTTTAGAAATTCGCGCTTTTCCATGTCGATATCGTTGCGATATTCGTCTATATGGGCAATGGCGTTGCAGCTGGAGGCTACATGCTCGCCAAGAGCAGGTTTGGAAGTATTATGAACATTGGGAGCTTTTAAAAGCTTTCCAAAAAATTGAACCAGGCTCTCTGCACATGCTGTCTTACCGGCTCCCTTGGGTCCAAACATATTAAGGATCGGAAAAATACCGAAACGCTGGACAATGACGTCCCGGAACAGCGCGGCGAAGTAAAAGCAGAGCGCGATCTTTGCATTCTCGCCAAATACCTTGATGTACTTTTTTGAGAATTCATTTAGTGTGATGTTGTTTTCCATGTGAATAAAGTTTCGTTCAAATTTGTAAAGTCCGTCATCCTTTTCGAAAATCTTCGATGTGGCCGGGATATAATAATTTCTATCCTTGTGCCGGATAATACCGTAATCGTCGGCCTCAGTATACTTACCATTGAATATCCCGTTTCCCCAAGCCCAGAATCCTTCTTTCTGCCAGCCAAGCTGGATGATCTCTTTGCAACTCTCGGTCTTTTCGTAGAGAAGTCGTTTGAGGCGGTTAAGATCTGACTGAGTTCCATCGAACCAGAAGTTGCCAATGCTCTCGATATGGATCTGAAAAGCAGTGAGCGATACCATATCTTTTTGCGGAATCTCGATTACTGCTTTGAAGTTGTTGATGTTGGTTACCTTATACAATCGTTTGGCGTTGTAGCTGCTCTCAATATGGAATAGCGGCTGCATAACGAAGTTGCTGCGCTGGTGTGGGCTTCCCTTTGAATCGGTAAAATAGTAGCAGTTTCGCTCTTCATAAAAGCCGCGTTCCAGAAGATCGTCCGCACTGATCCCCTTTGGGATGTATGATTTCTTTTCGACAGGCGCTTTCTCTGCCAGAAAGGTGTTTACCGCATCCTGCCAGGCTTTCTTTGGCTTGAGGATCTTGGATACTTCATCCATGTAAATCTCATGCAGGTTGGGATCATCGTAACGGGTGATCAGGGAGGAAACAGATTTGAAGAATTCAGATTTGAAAGACGGATTTTCACATTTCATCTTTCCGGCCAATACCTTATGGATGATGAAGTCTGTGGGCTTGTTATCATCGGTGAATTTTTCAAAGGCTTCGAAATCTTTGAACAGCGTATCCGGATCCTCCCCGTCGGGCATCTCCTGAACCATCACATTGAACTGACATTTCACCAGGATCTCTCCGTTGCGCTCGATGGCAGCACGACCGGCTTTATCTCCGTCGTAAATCAGTGTGACGTTCTTGGTGTATTGCTTCAGCAACTGAGCCTGATCTTCCGTTAATGCGGTGCCGCATGGTGCCAGTGCGTTGGTGATCCCGATGCTGTGAAGTCTTTTTACATCGAAGTTGCCTTCCACGATGTAGGCCCGGTTCTGGTTGCGGATAGTTTGCCTGGCAATGTTAAGGGCAAACAGCTCCTTCCCTTTCGAAAATACATCCGTGTCGTTTGTATTGAGGTATTTGGCTACCTCCTTTTTCTCTGACAGTGTGCGACCGGTGAACCCGATCACCTTGCCATTTTTCTCACAAATGGGGAACATGATCCGGTCCCTGAAGAAATCGTATTGCTCTCCTTTGTCGTTGGTTCCGATCAGTCCGGCTTCCTTGAGTGTGTTCTTGTTGATCTGGTTCTCACCTGCCCATTTCAATAAAGTATTACCCGGAGGTGCATAGCCGATCATGAAAGGATCCAGGCTGTCTGTATCGAAATTTCTTTTCTTAAGATAATCAGTGGCAACCTTGCTATCCTTTAGACAGGACTGGAAATACTCTGCAGCCTTTCCACACAAGATTCTGAGGGCTTCCTTGTGGTTGTACTCCTCCTGGTTGAAGTCGCGCTTCTGTTCCTGCCAATCGACCTGCAGGTTCAGCTTCCTGGCTCCAACTTTGAGGGCTTCGATAAACTCCAGCTTCTCATGATCCATGATGAACTGGATCGAGTCGCCACCCTTACCACAACCAAAGCACTTATAAATTCCCTTGGCCGGAGAAACGCTGAAGGAAGGCGTTTTCTCATTGTGGAACGGACAGCATCCCTGGTAATTGCGGCCTTGCTGTTTGAGTTCGATAAAATGACTGATCACCTCTACGATGTCGTCATTTATCCGGTCGATTGCCTCTTTAACTTGCATTTTGGTCAGATTATTTCTTTGATGAGTAATAGGCTTACGCGGGATGAATTGAATTCGGGATCCAGCGCCTGCAGTCCTTTGCGCAACTGATCCGGACGAACACCGTATTCCAGGAGTATCAATCCGGCAAGCGGGTCAACGTCCCAGTCGAACGACCATCTGGCCATAACCAAACCCTTAGTTTCGACTTTGGTTTTAGGGTTGACGCAAAGTACCTGGTCTCCCTGTATTGCCCTGGGCTTCTCGGGATCCGCGATCAGGAAGTATGGTTTTTGGCTGGAACGGCCTTGGTTGATGGTAATCATAGTGCATTAAACTCTTTAACTAATTGTTCAACTTCCTTTTCAATTTCGGCTTTAATTAAATCAACAAAAACACTATTTAATCTTATTGGAATCTTTGACAATTCCCTGCCATCTGCTCCATCGTATTCAATTATAAGTTGCGGATTTAGCGACAAACGAATATCTGCTCTATTCTTTTTAACATCTGGTTTCCATCCAAAGCAATTCAGAACTTCGTTGAATTCCTTAAGCTTGTTGTTTAGGGTATTCGCCTTTTCAAAAATTATTGGGTCCATGGTTGTCTTATTTTAATTGTTTAACCGCCCAGGCAGCTGACGCCAAAAATGAACGGAATATTTCACGACTGAATTTCTTAAGAGCAATATTGAGGGTTAACATTGTTCCAAGTGAGGTTTTTAAATAAATTGATTCCCTCTGAAATCTGTTTAGATAAAGTGTTTTCATTGGAACAACGGATTAACGATTTGCACCCCATAATTATGCTTCTCGGCCAGCTCTCTGATATACCGGTCCTCTTTGGCTGCAGCCACCTGATCGCTGGTGATCAGGATGGTTTTCTGCGTTGTCTCCAGCTTTAGCTTGTAGCCACGGTCCTTCACCGATTTGTTGCAGAAATACTTGCGGTCGTAGGTAGTGGTGAAATGGATCCTGTCGCCAACAAATGGCAGACCGTGGGTCATTTTGAACCAATGAACAAAATCAGTGAGCGATTCGAAACCATCGGTCTCTGCCACAAGCTGAGCCTCTTCAAGTGATAACCGGTAGTTGTCGATCTTGACAGTGATCCCTTCACGGTTTTCATCGATGAATATTTCTTCCAGCTTCCGGCACATCACAGTTCCAAGTCTCTGGCACTGGATGGTGCGCAGGGCTTTGAACAGGAACAGTGTGTCACCCTTTTTGATAGCGTGCTTACGCTTTGCCCTGATGGTTGTTGTCTTCGGCTTGATACCGGTCTTTTTGGCATAGTTCTTATCGAGCATGGCCAGGATTCCGGGAGCGAATTGGGATTGAAAGTTTAGTGATGGCATGGCTAAGTTTTATAGTCTCAGTTTTTCTTAAAGGTTATATAAGCCGCCGAAATACTCAGCGGATGAGAGTCAACGTAGACCAGCACCTGCTGGTTAGAGATCCACCGAATAGAATCCACCTGCATCTCTGATGTGTATCCGATCTTTGAGTTTCCGAAGATCATTTTCACCGTGTAGGATTTTTGAAGTTCAGAATACCGCCACCGGGGCATAAACCATAGGGATAAACCAATCAGTATCAAAAATAAAACTGTCACCGTTTTCATGGTAATTATTGTGCTTGTTCTTCTTGTTTTTTGGTCGCTCTCTTCTTCTTTTTTTCAGCCCTAAGTCTCTGAGCTTCCTCCTGGGCTTTATAATGCCGGATGGTGCCGGAGATTGCTTGAGAAACTATCAGGGTAATGAATTCTCTTTCTCTGAGAGCAAGCCTTGATGCTTTGGCCTTCACTGCCTTGAATTCTGCAATTAACTCACCATGATAAAGCATGGCACATTCATCGAGCACATCGAACGGACCGCGTTTTAGTCTTGTGCCAGATTTTGCGTTGTCAATTATCTTTTTGCGATGTAGTCTGATCGAGTCGATCTTCTCCTGGATCAACTCATAGCATTTCTGATCGGTCAGGATCTGGTCCAGTGTTTCAAATTTGATGGGTTCAGTTTTCATAGTTCTAATTGTTATAGATCAGGTATATATTTCATTACCGCATAGCGTATTAGACGGGACTGAGAAATTTTATTTTTCTTGCAAAAGGCTTTTATTTTATAGAGTTCCTCTTTGGTTACTCTCATTCCAACCATCTCTGAGTGAGGTTCTGTTGGAGGGATTACATCCTGTTTTTCCATGGTTTATTATTTAAGTGAAAATATAACGGTCGTTTTCTTGGATGATCGTTGTGGTGAATGGAAACCCATTCTGTGGGATCTGCTGTATTACCTCGATCAGTCCGGAAGCACCAGTGAAGATGATATGCTTCTCATTGCTAAAGAAGATCTGCAGCTGCAGGCACTTCCCGGATCCCTTTTCTTTGAAAACCTTTGAGTCTTCAATCTTGAAGTCGTGTACAACAATTTCACGGTTCAGGATCCTGCTCATCTTAATCTTATCTCCTTCGAAACCTTTTGAAGGTGCCTGGATACTGAATTGACTAAATGTGTTCATGCCTTTGCTTTTGAAAGGTCGTCTTCGCGCCTGATGGACCTACCAACGCCCGTTTACATTTGATCGTTATTTTTTGCCAAGAGGCAAGGTCTACGCTGCGGCAAACAAAATCGAGAACTGGCATTCGTATTCGCATATTCGTAATTGTAATTCGAGTTCGAAAAACTGGAACTGTCCGAACGAACTGGCAGTTAGCAGCATACAACCTTTTTATTTATTTGCTGAGATGATAATTTTCAAACTCCTTTTCAAAGTGTTTCAAAATATGCCTTGCCTTCTCTTCTGATTCAATATAAAGGCGGGAACCGGCATCCGTACACGCACAGACGTAATCGTAAAACGAGTCCGAAAAACCGGAACCGTCCGAACGAACCCAAAAATACAGGCGGTATTTCCGCTGATTTTGATTTTTGAAGTCTGCCAACCATCCATTGTTAATGACATAAATGATAAGCATAACAATGTAGGTTTCCATAAGTGGCTTTCTCAAAGGCTCAATAACAATGGACATATCCGGTAGCTCAGTAATTCCAACTCTTTCAAGCACTTGCTCTAGTGTTTTGATTTTGGTGAAATCAAATTTTTCGTCAACTTTTGCTGATGCGCTTTTCTCCTTTTTCATAACAATTACAATTAAAATTTCATAATTAGGTCAATAAATGTCCGACCAAAGTGATCAGATTGCTTCTCTGTTTCAAACCAAAGGCGGGAACCGGCAGTCGTATACGCACATTCGCAATCGCAATTCGAGCCCGAAAAACCGGAACCGGCCGAACGATTAATAATTGGAGTCCACTTCTTCTGGTTAGTGTTTTTCCAGTCTGGCTCCCAGTCCTGGCAAATAGCATCTCTAACCATTTTCAGCATCCGATAGGCCCATTCGTCATCTGCTTCATCTCTTCTAAACCCTAAGTAGACGAGAGTTTCCCCCGTTGCAATTCTCGCAACTTCAAGAGAATTGATGTCAGTGAATTTTCTCTCGATCAACTTCTCTTTCCCAAATTCATCCTCCAGTACTTCCTTGTACCAGGATGGAGCCTGATTGTAAACTTTCTTTGCTGTTTCGATTTTCATGATAGATTTGTTTTGAGTTTATATTAATGATTCAACACATTTTTGAATCGACTGCTCCATACTCCTTTTCATCTCTGCAATAAGAACCTTAGCCATTCCGGTTGGTACAGCATTCCCAATCATTTTAGTTGCCGATTTTTTGGAATAGCCTTCAAAATAGCCTTCAGGGAATCCCATGATTGGCCCTAACTCAGAATGTGCATCGAGGAAACGCATTTTGATATCGAACCCAACCAGATTGTTCTCTGCTGTGACCAGGGCTTTTTTATTACGCTCGGTCAGTATGGTATTGATAGGTTTTTCAATTGACTGATTTTGGGACTCAGGATGACCTCCGCTACTGAAATAGGAAGAAATGAATTGAACCTTTTCCTTTGTGACTTCAACGCTGATCAGTTGATTCTTTGGCTTAGTCGTTAAGGCTCCAATTGGCTGCTCAACCGACTGATTATTTGCTTCCGGATGACCATTAGAATTGTACTGTTTACTTAGAAACTGTTGCTTTATAGTTAAAAGAGCATTGTGGTCTACTGTGGTAATGGTAGGTAGTGGTTTGTCAATTTCTGATGAGTGATTTCCAGTAAAGTGCTGAATCAGAATCTGCGCTTTTGCAGACACCAATCTTTTTGAATTGGCGCAGGTTATAGTGCTGGTTGGTTTTTCTAATGGCTGAGCTGTATTATCTCTCCCATAAGCATCATCCAGAAACTGAATTTCAACAGTTGTCAATTGCTTTGTTTCCCGGCATAACTGTGGATTAAGAGGATCGTTGAGAAGATTGTAATTTGACGTATGGCAGTGATCCTGTATAAATTGGAGTTTTTCAATTTTAATCAGGGCCTTAGCTTCTACTGTGCTGATGGTTGATATTGGCTGGTCAATGGTTTGGCAGTTGTGTCCGCTGCCATGGTAAGTCATCAACAAATACATTTCAGGAGCGAACTTTTTAATTCCTCCTACAATCCTTTTGATGGTATTGATAGATAGCTGGTGACGATGTTGCTTTGGGAGTTGCTCATTAAATGCACGTCCGAATATTGATATCCCTTCGTTTTCGAGTTTCAGAAAATCCCTGCAGGGGATCCATCTTTTGAGTCCGTTGGTGCCTTTTTCGTTGTGTGACTGATTTGGCCACTGTATTTTCACGTTTTCGGCTGTAAATATTCCAAAATAACGGATTCGCCTGGTAGGGCATTCAAAATCTGCGGCATTCAGAAAGCGATGTTCGTAATTGGGATATCCCAAAGATTGTATCGCTGCAACCCATCTTTGAAACTCTTCTCCCTGACGGCTTTTTATGGGATTGCCCTCTCCGTCGACCGGTGACCATTTTACAAATTCAGGCACATTTTCAATATGAATAACTGATGGACGGCAATGAGTTATGTAACGTAGAATTTCCCATCCAAGTGTATAGCTGCCTATTTCTTTGTCTGCTCCTCCCTTTGCTTTCGAGTGTTGGGTGCATTCAGTACTGGCCCATAAAATATCAACCTCTTCAAGTTCTGTAATATCCTGGGTACGGATGTCCGCTTGATAATGCCTGGTTTCGGGGTGATTTTTGGCGTGACATTCGATTGCCGTTTTACTGTGATTAAGTGCCCATATCACTTTGATGCCGGGTATAGAAATTGCCCCGGATGTAACACCGCCACCACCGGCGAAGAGATCTGCAAATTTTATGTCTGGTTTCATTTATTATTTATTCTCTTATGTTGGTCCATTATTTCTCTGTAAACTTCTCCAAGGGCCACTTCTGTTTGTCGCTTTAATTTCCAATCATCTTCATTGTACACCGGTAGTTTGAATTGGGCTTCAAGCGCCTTCATTCTTACTGCCAACATTATTAGAGGTGATATTTCACAGTTGTAGCCCACAGTTTATTAGTGCTTGATTAATTTCGCCAACATCACCCCAGTCAATCCTCCCAACATGGCACCGGTGGCATAAGTGAGCTGTTCGGCAGTGGATCCGATGGTTACTTTTCGAACGTTGATGGTCCATAACCAGGAGATCCCGAATCCGCAAACTGCGATCCCCAGCCAGGTAGTCCGGCTGATGAAGTAGGTATTGGCCGAAACCAGCAGCACCTGGGCGTATCCCGTGAGGAAGATGGTGGTGAGCTTTTTCATATTGTCCGGGCATATTCAGCGAATGGACGGAACACGCCATCGAGGTAAATCATGCATTCCCGCTTTCTGTCCATGGCGTATGTTACATCCCTTCTTGGATCAATATTGTTCTCGTAATCCGGATGGATAATAACCAGATGAGAAGCGGATATATCTTCGAAACGTGCCTGCAATTTTTTGCCCCAGTTGTGGCCAGGATGCCTGGAAAGATCCAAAATAGTCTCCTCTGGCTTGACGATCTTTATTTTTTTAAGAAACTCCTGATAGTTCGAAGACTCGTAGTCGCCGATTACTGCAATGTTCATAATGGTTGTTTTATTGAATGAAAAATTTGAAAATCAGGAAGATGAACAGGCCAACAAGGAAGAGTAGGAATAGAGTTGTACCAACAGATAGGGTATCATGGTGGTCAAAACGTATCAGGTGAAACCCTCGCAGATCGTCGGGGTGAAGATCGTTGCATTCGCAATAGCCGTGCGAATTCCATCGGGCCTTGTAGTAAGCACCAAGAAAGAAAATTTCTCCGGTTACATTGTATGGATGAGACCTTCCTGCCTCCGAAAAATCCATTTGAATAATGTAATGTTTTTGTCCGCTAAGGGTAACAGCCGAATCGAAGTCCATCACCGAAAAAGGCGGATCAAAGAAGTTGCGCAACGATTGCAGGAAACCCCGTTTCGGTACCCGCTGTTTGGAACCATAAACCGAAACCAGTTTAGGCTTCGACGGTGGGCTTTGCTTTTGTTTCATTCCGGATATCACCGCATTGTCGACCGCCACCAGGATGGTGAAAATCTCGTCGCAGTCTGCAGCTGGTGCCGATTCTTTTCTGAGTTGGGTGTGTTTTGAAAGCAATAGCTTCTTGATATAATAAGCCTGGTTAACTGAAAGCGGAACAGCGATAGTTCCTTCCTGATCGACTTCGTAATTCATAGGTTTGTTTGTTTTAAGCGCGTGGGACGCTGGTTTTAAAATTGGCGGCCAGCCGGGATTCGAACCCTTTTTAACTCCAAATCAACTTATAGGTTGATCGATGTGAAGGCCGTTTGCCCCGTCTCAGGGGCTGATATGGATAAGAACGTGGTGATGATTCTGTTAAACTATGCCAAGGTTTTGCGCCCATAGAGCGATTTCAACCCTGTTATTCAGTTTTAATTTTTCGTGGATCCGTGCAAAGTAGGTCCTGCAGGTTGGCAGAGATATTTTCATGATTGCACAGATTTCTTTGTCGAGATATCCCTTTCCAATATAACCGGCTATCAGGTATTCATTTCTGGAAAGATGTTCCGGGATCCTGCACACAAAGCCAAATCCAGGGCAGCGTTTAAGCTTATCGCAACTGGGTGCATCCGGATTGGTTTTTGACTCTACAAGATCAGGCGAGCTATTGAGTGCTCCATACCGGCAACCAACAAAAACCATCTCCATTTCTTCGAGGTCAGAGTGGCCCATATTGCGAAGAGATTCCAGTACGCGGATCCCTTCTTTCATCTCTGAACGGAAGATGGCACGCTTTTCTTCCGAAAGGTTCTTGTATTCAGATCGCTTACCATTGTTGAGTACCCTTAGGTGCCCTTCGTGAAGATAAATTTCAAAACCTTCGTCGATGCCGGCCGGGAAGTTCATAATGATTTGATTTTATCGGATAATGCCTCTATCTGAGTTTTGTGAGACAGTGCCAGGTTAACAGCAGAATCCACTATTTGAATATTTTTCCGTGTACCCGCCAAAACCATGTCAACCAGCCCAATAGAGCAGTCGCATTTCTCTGCAATCAAATCACGGTATCCTTTGGGAAGGCTCTTTTTCAGTTTATTAAGTTCTTTTTTTGTCATTACTATTAAGTGTGAGTTAATTGTTTTAAATGTTGTGTATCTGTTGTATATTTGTTTTATTAATGTTGTGTCAAATGTATATAATTTATAAACAAAGTACATGTTTTATGTACTTTTTTATTTCATGTTTTATAACATGTTTAAATAATGGCTGATAATCAGAGATTAAGCGAACTAATCGACCTTCTCATAGATAAAAAGGCAATTCGTAATCAAGAAGAATTCTCTGAATTACTTGATAAAAACCCTAATGTCATATCAAGATACGCTACAGGGAAAAATGAAATGAGTGAACGATTTGTGACAAAAGTTTGTCAAGTTTTTCCGGAGGTAAACAAGGAATGGTTACTACGTGGGTTTGGAGACATCTTACTGTATCCTATCCAAGGGAAAAATAAGCGTGAATGGTGTGAGCGATGTAAGGAATTATCAGAAAAACTTGAGCGTAAAAATGATGATCTTATAAATTGCCTAAAAGATAAAGAAACACTCATGCGTGAGAATTTATCTTTAACCGGAACAATAGCTAGAATTTACCAAGAAAATCCGCATTTGCCCCGCCCCCAAGCAGGTGGAAAATCCAAGGCAGGTTAGAAGTAGTATACCGAAACGTAGCAACCATGATGATCTACCTAACCGATATTATGCATTAAATTGAAGCCTAAAATAAAAGTGTGAGATAAAGAAATTGAAACTTAAACCAAACCAATAAACCAGAAACCATGAATACGTCCTCAATTTATGTTTTAGCAGCAACCGTAATAATTATCGTTCTAGTACTTATTTACCAATACTATGTACTTAGTTTATCTGCGGAAAATATCTTCCGAGGTTCAGGGACGCCAATAAGTATGGCTAAAATCGTTTTGAGTGCTGTGCAGATAAGCGTGCAATTATTATTTGGAATGGTAGTGGTGGCACTGATTTGCGTCTTAATACTAGAAGACAAATTAAAATCAGAAACCGGAATGCCAATTATTTCAGCAACTATTGGTTTTATGTTGGGAAAATCTTTTAAAGACGCTTACGATAGTCCAAAACAAAATTTACCGGATATCAATCAGAAAGGATGAGAGATAGAATATGGACAGAATTAACGCAAGCAAAATTTAATGTCGTGTTTGCTGGTTTATATGCCGAAAGACAACGCATGGTTTTACGTTACTTTAATATTTCCATGCTTGTATTCTCTGCAGGTGGAGTAGTTGGATGGAAAATATGGGATAATGTTCCGTTCTACGCTTGTATTCTGATTGGTATAATTTCATTATTCAGGTTAGTTAGTCCACAACTAATTATGTCAGAAAAGCAGATACTAAATCTGGATGCAATAAGCAGCTTTTATTTTAACTACTATAATTTATTAGAACGATTATGGTTTGATAATGAAGATGAAAGCATGGATAGAGACTCTATTAAAGTGACATTTTTTAAGATTAAAGAGTCTGAGGCCGATATAAATGGCATCGTAAATGACACCCTAAGGTCAAAACCAAAAACCCTGATATCAAAGGCCAAAGTTATATCTGACAATTATTTTAAATCTACTTTTAATACTTACGATCATGAGTGAAAAAAACGTTCCAAACAAGAGTGTAACTGCTGTTCCAACAAACAAACCCGGGGTACCTCCTAAAATTGGCCTAAATAGTATGCCTACTTACCAGAACCCTCCGCCTCCTCCGCCACCAAAGAAGAAGTAATAGGTTTTTGTTTTCTTGGGGGAGATGGTGGATTTTGATAGGTTGGCATTTCTCCTTTGCCTCTGGAAATGTTGAGAATTTCATTTCCTATAATTACCAATACTAAAAGCGCACAAAAAACATAAACTGGATCCATGGCAGATTTGTTTTATACTCAAATCTACCTCCCTCTATTAGTTCTAAAAAGGACAATAAGTACCACAAAAATTAAGGGGACCAACTTCCGTACCGACTTGATAATAAATGTACCAAAAACACAATTTTAGACACTCTATAAATCAATTAGTTAACAGGCGTTGCAATCTCCCCTCAGCTCCACTTTTTCGAAAAGCACATCAAAGCAAACCCCCGTAAATGCCAAATTTACAGGGGTTTTTTGTTTTCGGGAAATGCATTTAAAAGCAGAAAAAGTGAACTTTCAAGAGTACAATTTGGCCACCAACTAATGGTATTATTGGAAGGCGATTAAAGCAGGATTGCAGAAAGGCCTGTGAACTACATAATATAACAGGACCATCCTTAGGAAGAGCTAAAAAATGCAGGAAATTGAATGGTTTTTTATTTCTTTTAAAGTGCAAATTGAAGCAATCTGATAATGTCAAGAATAGCAAGGTGAAAAATAGGTAATCTGCAAAATATTTAGGTTTATTTTAGACATTTTGAGAAATATGGCATAATATCAGGATGATTTTTATGACCTATTCCCCCATATCTTTCAGTATAGTCAATGCCTTATCTCTTAAGGGTTTTTGACGTTTCCTCCAGATAAAATATCCTACCAGCGCCCCACAACATAGAATTAAAAAAATACTGCCAAAAGCAACAAGGATGCGCATTTCCTGGCTGGCAAACGGAAAGCCTCTTTGCCCTGTGAAACTGAAGCCAAGTGCACATAAAAGCATGGGAATGATCGTTAGGTATGTTGTTGGTTGCCATAATGCATACCGGCTAACTGCTTTCCTTAACATTTCCATGGTAGAAACCCCATAGTCTATATACTTATATTCTTTGTGTAATCTTTTGAATAATAATGCAAATGATAAAAATCCCAAGGAAAAGAACAAAAATCCTATTTTATCGATCTCAGGGCGATCAACGATCATTCCAACCAGGAATATTAGAAAATAGAGGGGGGCAAGTATCCACATTATCCATTTAAAAGAATTGGTCAATGCCAGATATCGGGTATCTTCTCTTTTAAGTCCTCTGACCAATTGTTCCAAATCAACTTCTTGATTATTGTACTTTATAGTTTCCATAATTTACTATATTTTAATTGATTAATTTTTGTTTTAGTTGTTCTTTCACCCTGTGTATTTTAACCTTGACATTCGGTTCCGTGAGACCAACAACGTCGGCTATTTCACGTAGCGAAAGTCCTTCAAGAACAAGCGATATCATTGCCTTATCAATGATCGACAACTCGTTAAGGCAGATTTCCAATTGTTCAAGTTGTTGTTCCTTTTGAAATTTCTGTTCCAGGTCATCTTCATCAAGTAAAGCATTCAAACCTTGAGGGACATTATCGATGTAGAGTTTCATATTTCTATACGCCTTACCCGAGAAACTTATCGAAGTATTTACCGCTATCCTGTAGATCCAGGTACTGATTGTTGAATCGCCCCTGAATTGATCCAGGCTTTTCCAAATGTTCACAAGCACCTCCTGGTACATGTCGTTCAGGTCTGACTGATTATGGCAATAATAGCGGCAAATTCTATTGATACTACTGCCATTT
Source organism: Prolixibacteraceae bacterium (assembly GCA_037140615.1). Taxonomy (GTDB): domain Bacteria; phylum Bacteroidota; class Bacteroidia; order Bacteroidales; family Prolixibacteraceae; genus CAINVV01. The sequence goes on along the minus strand of JBAXED010000027.1, from coordinate 14,985 downwards.
TCTTCCAGAATCTCTTTAAAACGCTTTTCTTTTTGATCGACCATTGTTGGATGTTTTTCTATTTAGTCAGGGCTATGCACAATTGGTTACATTTTTTTTGTACTTTAAATATATGCTTCCTTTTCCACAATCCGAGCAAAAAAAAACACCTGATTTTCGTCAGGTGCCCTTTTTTATATCAAATTATGAGTGCTATTTTTTTGCCGGCAAAAAGACGACATCTACAACATCGGCTTTCTTGAAAAAGTCGGCAGCGTATTTTTTTACGTCATCAATGGTGATGGCTGAAAGAATTTTATCGAAACTCTCAGGGGCATCGGGATTGATGCCGTGTTGGTAATATTCGGCTAAAGTGCTCATCCAGTAGTTGTTGTGCATTTTATTCTGCTCACGATTTTTCAGCAAATTCTTTACAACCTTGTCCAGATCGTCAGCTGTTGGTCCGTTGGCAACAATCTTATCGATCTCGCTGTAAACGATTGATTTCAATTTAGCCGAACGTTCAGGCTCAGCATCAAACATCATCTGAAGACTCTTTTCAGCTTTGGGATAGTGGGCACTGCTTCCCTGAACACTTACGCCATAAGTTCCACCCTCTTTTTCCCTGATCTCTTCCGTATAACGAAGTGTTAGTACTGCTTTAATGATATCCACAATCAAATTGGATTTGGAATCATAAGGTGAAAGTTTGTTGAAGTTCACAACGACAGTCGCCTTGTTCACTTGCATCGGGATGGCAATTTCACGAACGGTTTTGCCCTTCGGTCCATCGACGTTGTTGTCTTTCCATTTATCTGTTCGTGGCAGATCGGACAGGGAACCTATGTATTTTTCGACCAATGGTTTGACGGTAGCTTCGTCCAGATTACCAACAATCAGGAAGGTGAAATCGCCTGCATCCGTAATTCTTTCACGGTAGATCGTCTCCATCTGTTCGATGGAAAGCTCATCGATCAAAGCCGGGGTGACGAGTTTGGTGCGCGGACTGTGGCTGCTCATGATCAATGAGAGCGAATCACTCAGGATCTTTTGAGGATTGTTTGCCAACCCTGCGACCATGCCTGCAAATCGACCTTTCAAAGCCTGGAAAGCCTCTTTGTCAAAGCGTGGCTTCTCAAACTGAAGGTACAGCAACTGAAGCATCGTTTCGAAATCCTTTGGTGCAGCCTGGCCGGCTACTGTTTCGTTCAGTTCAGAAAGTCCGGTGTTGATACTGACAATTTTACCAGTCAGCATCTTTTTCAATGTAGTGGCATCAAAATCGCCTACTCCAAACATTCCCATGAACTGAGACATCATCATGGCTGAAGCCAACTGATTAACAGGCAAGAGGGAATTTCCACCCGGACTAAATCCCCTAATGGCGATGTTGTCTTTTTCATAATCAGCTAAACGATAGACAACTTTTGCATTGTTGGCCAATGTCCATTCGACGGCTTTAAACTGCGGGAGTGGAGTCGTCTTGACAACCGGGGAGCCTTTCAGTGGCTTGTCGATCAAACTTGAGCTTACCTTGGTGTCTTCATATGGTTTTATATCTGAAGCTTCTACTTCTTTAAGAATGGCCAGCGCCTCAGCCTCAGAAAGTATTTTGGCATTCTCCTTGTCAGGTCCCATAGCGATGATCACCCTATTCTCTGGAACGATCCATTGTTTGGCTTTGGCCGAAAGTTCTTCTATCGTAACTGTCGGGAGAATTTTTTGCAGCATCTGCCAGTCAAAATCTATCGAAGTAAGTGGCTCATTGGCCAAAAAATGCGACTGGATATCGTTGACATACGTATCATTGCTGATTTTATCTCTTTGTTTCCATCTCGTTTCTGTTTGTGAAAGCAGATTCACTTTGGCCCGGTCAACTTCACCCTGGGTGAATCCGTAACGAACAATTCGTTGTGCCTCAGTATAAATTGCTTTTAAGGCAAGATCTGTCTGATCCGGCTTGGCTGTCGCGGAAACTGACATCACATTGTATCCCCTGACGAATCCACCGAAGCTGACACTTCCCATGGTAAACGGAGGAACCCCTTTCTGAAGCAACTCGGAAATGCGGGTACCCATCATGGCGTTAAACAGCTGCTGAACAGCATAATTATCGCGGTAGTAAGCCATGTCTTTCGCTTCCGGTTTTGGGGCTGGATGCTTGATGTAAATATTAACAGAATAGGAGGTCGATTCTTTGTCTTTGATCTGAACAAAACGGGTCTCCTTGTGGTAAGGAACGGCATCATCGCCTCGTGGCAATGGCTTCTCGACGGCAGGGATGGATGAAAATTGATCTTTGATGGATTTCTCTACCGCATCAACGTTGATATCTCCGACAATTGCAATGCACTGAAGATCTGTCCTGTACCAGTCGTGATAGAAATTGCGCAGGGTTTCATATTTGAAATGCTTGATGATGGCTGAATCGCCAATGATATCGCGCACCGCATATTTTGAATCCTTGAAAAGAACCGGGAACATCGCACGCTGCATCCTGAATTGGGCGGTGCGGCGGGTACGCCATTCCTCAACGATGACGCCGCGCTCGGCATCAATCTCCTTGTCAGACAGTGTCAGATAATGTGACCAGTCGTGCAAAACAAGCAGACACGAGTCTACCAGTCCGGGATGAGTGACTGGCACATCGCTCATATTGTATACAGTCTCTGTGAAAGCGGTGTATGCGTTGATGTTACGACCAAAGGCAACACCATGCTTCTCGAGGGAACTGATAATCCCTTTATTGGGGAAATTCTTGGTGCCGTTGAATGCCATGTGTTCCAGAAAGTGCGCGAGGCCGTTCTGGCTGTCATTCTCCAGTAGTGCTCCTACATTCTGAATAATGTAAAAACTGGCCCGCTCTTTGGGCTCTTCATTGTGCCTGATGTAATAGGTCATCCCATTCGGCAGTTTGCCGATGCGGAAAGAAGGGTCCGGTGCAATCGGCTGGGCCTGAGCAGAGATCGCAAATGCTGTAAGCAATAGGAACATTGAACAAAAACCCAAAAAATAATTTTTCCGTCTCATTTGAATAATAATTTAAGTACAACTATCAATAAAATCTGTGTTTTCAAATAATAATCAAAACTAATCATTCTTCCAGTCAAAATGGAAATGATGTATTTATATTGGTCTTCAGAATCAGATAAAATTACATTTCAACCATATAATCCTGATTCAAAAGCATCCTGAAAGGAGCGGCAAAAATTCAGGCCAAAACAATCTCTTCGAATGCCTCCCGGTACAAACTATTGCGAACAACTATCTCTTCGTGGGTCCCGGAAGCAACTATCTGCTTGTTTTCAATGACATAAATATAATCAGTATGGCGTGCAAGCTGGACCCTGTGCGTGACAAAAATGACCATCATCTCTCTCTTTTTTTTCCTCAAAAGTTTCAGGACAAATTGCTCCGAACGACGGTCCATGGCAGCAGTGGCTTCATCCAGCAGCAGCACCTGTGGCTTGCGGTAAAGGGCGCGGGCCAGGGCAATCAGTTGCTGCTGCCCGCCCGAGAGGTTGGCGCTGTTTTCGTGGATGATGGTGGCATATCCCTGCTGAAATTCGCAGATAAACGGGTCGAGGCCTGCCTCCTTGCAAAAATCCACCACCTGCTGCACATCGGGTTTCTCCTCCAGGCAGATATTCTCCAGAATGGTACCATTGAAGAGTTTGACATGCTGTGAAACCACCGCGATGTGATCGCGCCATTCGGGGATAGCCATTTTTGACCAATCTGCGCCATTGATGCAAATTTCGCCTGACTCGAAAGGATAAAATCGCTGGAGCACGGCCATTAGGGTACTCTTGCCGCAACCAATCTCGCCAAAGATGGTGACACTCTTCCCCCTTTCAAATTTCATGCTGATCCCCTTCAGCAAAAGGCCTTTACCAGGAAACCTGAAGTTCAGCTCTTTCAGTTCAAGGGTTTGGATATCGGCAAACTCCCTCTGAACAGGCTCTTCCGCTACATACTCCGGCTCGGCGGCAGAGAATTCGTACATGCGCTCGAAAGCGACTCGCGCTTCCTGAAAATCGATATTCGACATGGCAATACTCGCCACTGCGCCGATAAAACTGCCAATCAGCGAAACGATGGCCATCATTTGCCCCATCATCAATACCCCGTGCAATACCTGAAACGAAGCCCAGCCAATTATGGAGGTCATGATTAAGGTAGTGAAAATTTGCGCGGTTAAGCCGATATTGTTACCGAGAAGGCCCAACTCAAAAATTTTATCCTGAAGAAATCCATATACTTTGTTGATTAACTTTGAAAAAACAGCCTCCTTATTGGAACCCTTGATCACTTCAATTCGCTGGATGATGTCAATGTACCTGCTTTGCATGGCAGCGGATGATTGCATGACTGCGCGTTGCGCGGCAACGATTTTCTTGTTGTAGCGCCAGGCCAGCAAAACGAAAACAGGAATGGCCGTCAGACTCAGAAAGCCTGTGGACGGTGAGATGGTGAAAATATAGGATGCTGTGGCTATCCCGACCAAAAGATCAATCAGGACGCCGCTCGTGAATTTGATAATGGTCTGCCGCATGCGCGAAGTATCGTTTAGCCTCGAGATCATATCTCCCGAAGTGACCCCATCGAAAAAACTCTTGGGAAGGGTCATTAACTTCCCGAAAAAGAGATCAATAACCCGGCTATTGAAATCCCGCCCCTGGCGGATAAGAAAAATCCCCCTTACATAACCCAGCAGGCCTTTGGCCCACAAAACCAGCATAAACAAGATTAATCCTGCAATCAATTTATCGGTATCCTTCTGGGGAAGAATCTGATCGATCAGTTTTTGGGAGAAGAAAGCAACAGCCAATCCTGTAAGCGCTAGAAGAACACCGAGAAAGGCGGCAATTGACAGCACAGGAATATCATTTTTGACAAGCGCTTTGACCCAGCCAATTTTCGCATGGGTTTCGTCCTCTTTTTTCACGAATCCGGCGCCTGGTTTAAGTACAAGGAGCGTTTTGGATTTCCATATCGCATCGAGTTCATTTTCGCGATATTCTATGATCCCCCATCCGGGATCCCCAATCAGAAATTTTTCATTGTAAAAACCATAGCAAACCATGTAGTGCTGGAGTTTTTCTTCCATCAACACATGAAGAATAACAGGAGATGAAAGCTCTTTTAAACTTTTTATATCCGCCTCGAATCCCTTCACCTCAAGGTTTGCTGTCCTGGCTGTATGGTAAAGACCAAGCATGGATGTACCTTGTAATGTCGTCCCGCTCGAACCTGCAAGGTTTTCCTGCAAAGCCTCGCCCCCGTAATATCTCACTATGGATGCAAGACAAGCCAAACCGCAATAACATTCACCATGCTGTTTGACAAAAGTTTTTTTAATATGGCTCAGCTCCTTCCGGGTAATCATCTTTTGATGGTTTTTTAATTAATCCTTGATATAAGATTCAATAATATGGACAACTTCCAATGAATTATTCTGCTCCTCGAACCGCTCTTTCATTTTTATCACATTCCGTTTATACATGCCGTAATTCTTCTTGAGCTTGTTAAGTTTTCGTGAAATGGTACCGGCCGAATCACGTTCAATCCTGCCACGAAGTCCCAACCCATGAAATACTGCCCTTGCTGAATTTCCCGGTTGGTCCCAATGCCGGGAAAGCGGATAAACAAGGACCGGAACCTCACAAAAGACACACTCGGTAATACTGTTCATTCCTCCGTGGGTAATCATGATATCGCATTTTTGCAATAAATCGACCTGGGGCAAACTTTCAAAAACCATCATATTATCGGGAGTGGGAAGTAACAGGCTTACATCAAAATTTTTACCGGTCGAAAGAATAAAAATATCGTCTGGATTCATCCTGGCCACCTTAACAATGCGGAGAAAAAATCTTGTGCAGCGCTTCACATCGAACCGGGTAACGGTTCCCATCGAGGCATAGATAATTTTTCCCTTGTTCCTGATTCTAAGTTCTTCAATATTGAGCAATATGGTTTCATAGCGGGAATTGTGGATTTGCCCTTCCCGAAAGATATCGACCAAAGGCCCAACCCGGTGAACCCCCGGTTTTTCATCATGAGGAAAATCAAAAGCACTGGGGGAAAGGATTAACCTTGGAATTCCCTTTACTCCATATCCGAATGAACGCTGACATTCCAGCAACTTGTTAAAATTAATCCCGTATTTCTTTGAGATTTTCCGGCAAACGCTGTAAGGGGCCCTGTTCCCGGACAAAATATTTGTTAAGAGCAGATAGGTTCTTGTATAAAGAACCCGCGATAGCCAAAGAAATTCAACATAAATGTGGCTAAGCGCTGTTTGCCTGGGAAGGAAATAGTATGAAAACGGGGGAATCCCTTTTGTCTTTCCGGAATCTGGTTTTGACATGAAAAAGATAACCATGAAACTTATTATTTGGTAATATATGGCTTTGTATGAATTTTGCTCATCCAAAAGTACCAGGTCAGGTCTTTTTTGCTTCAAGTTGATCCTGAAATCTGCAAGTTCGTCATCATTTCTTTCTCTGCAATACTTAGAATGATTGTCTGAGTCCAATGTTATTGAGGCTTCTTTTATATGAGGAACCGGTACTTCTGATACACCGATGAAACCATGCTTTTGGACATCCGACCAATAATTATCAGGTAAAGCATAAGACACCTTATGACCTGCTTGCTTTAGCAATTTCGCCATTTTTAATGTGGCATTAATATGGCCTTTGGCCGGTTGGATATCAAATAAAATATTGGCCATTAAAATTTATCCTTATGAATATAGTATGTATAGCCCAAAGTCCGTGGAATTTTACCGGACCAAATGTACCCATTCTCCACTGTACCCTTCATATTTAGCAGAGAATCAAAAATGTTGACGTCAAAATTTAAATATTCTTTACTGGCCCAAAATTCTTCCTGGTATCTATTCTTGATTAAGCTCTGCAACCAAGAATTAAAAAAAATTCCATTCCCGTTTGGACGTCTTTTTAAATTTTCAGATCCATCGTCATAAGTCCGGAAGAAAAGTGATACCGACAAGTCGTTATCAATATTTTTGGGGTTAGGTAGAATTAATTTGCTCATCGACTCGGATAAATAGGCAAACCCGTTTTTATATTCATATTTAATGTACCAGCAATGACTTCTAATTTTTATATTTTTGCCTTCTTTATCTTGTAAAGGGAACGTGGTAAAATATTTTACTGTCAATAAACATGTATCACTTTTTTGAATTACCACTTCAATCCCAGTAATTATACCACCTTCAACTGAGTCATTTACAGCAAAATAGTATTTATAAAACAAGTCATCCTCCGATTTTTTATATTGAGCCCGCCCAACCGAAACTGACCAGTCATTGATAAAATTGATGTTTAAGAACAAAGGTTTTAATCCTGAAAACGGGTTATTTGCAATGCTTCTATTCCTTTCCTGTACTTTAAAGGGTGATATCCTTTCCCCTTTATTGAAATCCTTAAGTTTCTGCTGAACAATATCTAAATCAACATCAATTATTTGAGTTGTATCCTTGTCACTGGCGCTAAAATACCGGAGATACCCTCTTGAAATATTTTTATCCTTAAATCTATTATATGTGTTTTCGCAACTTTTCCTGATCATGACATAACCGGCCGTGACCGGAATTTCACTCATTATATTGAACTTTTCCCGAAGGACATATTTATTATTAAGGCCAAGAACTATAACATCCAATTGATTAAAATTTAAGTGCTGGATGCGGATTGAGTCTCCCACGAGTCCGGAAATACTAAATTCACCGGTAACATTGGTTACGGATGACATTTTATTTCTCAAATTGAAAACTGTAGCAAATTCAACGGGTTGGCTATTTCCGTCAGTTACTTTTCCCGAGATTTGGGCACTTGCAAATAAAGATGAAGAGAAGATGAATAAAAGGATCAGAGATTTTTTCATTATAGTTGATTTATAAGGGACCCCAAAAATCTTAATTTTGGAGTCCCTTAATAGTGGCTATTATTACCTACTTTTCCAAGCATCATAAACAATGTCCAGATATCTAGCTATAGTATTTTCATACCCAGTTACAAAAAGAGAAACAATGTATTGAGCAACATCAGTAGCTGCCTGTTGCACCCAATTCCAAGCATCTGAAAGCCAACTACCCCCAGTTATCATTTCCATTTCTTCAAAACTCAATTCTTTCATAACAGTTCATTTTAAAATTTTAACACTAATTTTATCCTAAAATATTTACCTAAGGCAGGTTTGGATTAACCGCATAAGGCCTGCTCCTGAAAGATGGAAGAATCCAACTTTTTGGCCGCACCGGTGAGCAGCGTTGTACCCGGCGAGTTTTCGAGACAGAGCAGGGTTGTTGGGATCCTGTGCGGCCTTTCAGACGAATTTGTTGTGGCAGCAATCGAACCGATTGGCCATTTGGTTTACTGTTGGATTAATGTATTTCATTTTGCTACAATTGTTTTTAATTGTCAGAAAGAATGTTCGGTCAGACTTTGTGATATTCAGCTTTTTTCATCCATTGCGGAGGGTTTCATGGCCTCCCTGATCCGGTCGATGTAGATGGCCTTAACAACCACTGTCCCGGCCATGTAGTCCTGTAGGGCACGTTTCCTGGGGTTGGTGAGCAGGACAAACAGTTCACTGATATTCCACAGGCTTTGTGACCAGTTGGTTATTTTGAACAACAGGGGAGAAAGGGATACCAGATAACCTGTTTTGTTCATCCAGCCCAAACCCAGGTAGGTCTCCTCGTCCGCCTTGCCCAGGCAATAGATCATCAGTCCCATGGTTATTACCACAAAAAACATGGTAACCAGGTATCGCAAGGTAGCCTCTTTCCATCCAATGGGAGCACCGTCCAGCCGGATAATGCTGATCCCAACGACCAATTTACCGGCAGTTCCGCCATATCGCTTTGGAAGGTAGATGTTGTACCAAAGTCCAAAAAGGAACATGGGAACAACCGTGTAATAGTACATGTTGATTCCGCGGCCATTCAGATAGCCTACCAGCAAGGTTAAAGGCAACAGGAAGAAGGCATCTAAAAACATAGAGCCCAGTCTGATCCAAAACCCGGCATAAATACTTTCGGAGACTCTTTCGAGTTTCAGGGGAGTTTCAGTGTGTAGCAATTCTTCATTTTTTAGGCAGGTTTAAATTTAATTCATCAAAAATTGGGTCTAAGGTCTCAGGCATCGTAAAAACTGGATGTAGGATCACAGGCTTTACAACTGTCAGTTAATACCGCATCAAGGGAAAAGGTTACCCCCCCCCCCATGTGTTAAATAATGTTAAATACAAATAGGAAGGCCCTTATCCCAGGCTTATAAATTGGTTATCATATGTTTACTACAATATCTCACAACACCCAAATCCAAGATGATTCTTCTCCCCGAAGCCCAGATAATAGCCGGCCCTGATCAAAGCGGGAGCAGCCTGGAGTCTGAAGCGCAGCTGATAACCGATGAGTTTGTTTTGTCCGGGGTTGCCGGATTGTAAAGTAATTCCCTTTTGCGCGACTGGCGATCTAAGCTTAAATTTTCCTGAAAGCGGGTCATGAGGATGATCGTGACCGCTAAGTGTTTTATATTTATGATGCAGATTTTCATAAAAAAATCTTGCGTACCCGGATGTTTCGGGGGAGAGGAAAAGCTCGTTTTTTCGCCCTTGCATCTTCATGGTAAGGTGAAGTGGAGAAAGGGTTTTGAAGGTCATCTTATCGGTAAATTCCGGTTCCGGCAAGAGCTCAACCTTTTCGACCAGAAATGGCACTTGCGATATTCTGTCACCGAGTAAAAAGTGGTTGCCCTGAAAAACCTCCGCCACCTGCGGAGCAATGGATTCATCGGGAATAGTGGAAAATATGAGACCCATTCGCTGGCTTTGAATCACAAGCCGGTCACCCGCAATTTGCCTGTCAGGAACCATCAAATGAGAAAACACAAAATTTCGGAATGGCTCCCCTTTCTGGGCATAACCGGAAGCCACCAGATAGTTGTAGAGTGCGCCCTCAGAGTTGTTAATTATCCTGTAGAACCACGAACACAACTCAAACTGGTAGTTCACCGGCAGAATATTGCGAAGTGGGTCACTTAACTTTAAGATCAGTTTGAAGCGCATTTGTTTTTACATTTTTCACTATTAGCTGCTGACTTGGCCCTTCGGCAGGCTCAGGGACTGGAGCATTAGAAGCTCCAGCGGATTTGCAATCCGCTGGTAATCATTCACCAAACGGATTGCCAATCCGTTGGAGTGAGTTTGGTTCTTCGCCAGTGATCGGTGCACATTTCACTTAGAGCGAGCTTATTCCGATGGTTAAGACAGTTCTGTCCACCTTTTTGATCATACCTTGCAGTGCACTGCCAGGCCCTACTTCGGTGAACGAATCTGCACCATCAGCGAGCATGTTGATGACCGTTTGGGTCCATCGAACGGGTGCAGTCAGCTGTGCAATCAGATTGGCTTTGATCTGAGCCGGGTCAGTAACCGGAGTGGCATTGACGTTCTGGTAAACAGGGCAAACCGGCGTTTTGAATTCTGTCGAATTAATCGCTTCTGCCAATTCGGTGCGGGCAGGTTCCATCAGTGGTGAGTGAAAGGCGCCACCAACATTGAGTTTGAGGGCACGTTTGGCTCCCAGTTCGGTTAGTTTGGCGCAGGCTTTGTCGACCCCTTCGATGGATCCGGAGATTACCAGCTGACCTGGACAATTGTAGTTGGCGGGAACGACAATTTCAGGAATTTCATTGCAAACTTGCTCGACTACAGCATCTTCCACACCCAAAATGGCAGCCATGGTTGATGGTTCCACTTCGCAGGCTTTCTGCATGGCCATGGCTCTCTTGGAAACCAGCAGCAGTCCATCTTCGAAGGATAGTGCATTGGCAGCCACCAGGGCAGAAAATTCGCCGAGCGAATGACCTGCAACCATGGCAGGTTGAAAGGCATCACCCATTATTTTGGCCAGCAAAACGGAGTGTAGGAATATCGCAGGCTGGGTGACCTTCGTCTGTTTCAACTCTTCATCTGTACCACTGAACATGATGTCGGTGATTTTGAAACCTAGAATTTCGTTGGCCTTTTCGAAAAGTGCCTTGGCTTCGGTTGAGTTGTCGTACAGGTCTTTTCCCATTCCGACAAACTGGGCTCCCTGACCGGGAAAAACGTATGCGTTCATATTTTAATTGTTTACATATTTAAGGGTGCAAAGATAGAAAACTCCCCGTTTCCCCGTTTCAATTCTTCTCCGTTTCTTTGTTTCAACTTTTTGAAGTAAACTATCGGGTGGACGCAGGCCGCCACTACTCGCCCCCTCGCCCACTCGCCCTGTCGCCCGCTCTCCTCTCCCAGTCCCCAAGTCTCCCAGTCCCCAAGTCCTTCCTAAGACAGCTTCGAGCTAATCAGCCTGATAAACTCCTCCCTTGTCGCCACCTTCTCGAAGGCTCCGGTAAAGTCGGAAGTGGTAGTGACGGAGTTCTGTTTTTCGATTCCGCGCATGCACATGCACATGTGTTTGGCTTCGATAACGACAGCTACGCCAAGCGGCGAAAGTGTATTCTGTATGCACTCCTTGATCTGCAAAGTGAGTCGCTCCTGAACCTGAAGTCGTCGGGAGTAGGCCTCCACCACCCTCGCAATTTTGCTGAGTCCGGTGATGTAACCATTTGGAATATAAGCCACATGGGCTTTCCCGAAGAATGGAAGCATATGGTGTTCACACAAAGAATAAATCTCAATATCCTTGACAATAACCATTTGGCGATACTCTTCCTTGAACATGGCAGACCTGAGAATCTCCTCCGGATCCATGCTGTATCCCTGGGTCATAAACTGCATGGCCTTAGCGATCCGCAATGGCGATTTATCCAATCCCTCCCGGGTAGGATCTTCGCCAATCAATTCAAGAATTTGCCGGTAGTGTTCGGCCATTTTAGTGACAGTCTCCTCCGGATATCGTTCAATTTTCTGGTAACCATCGGTTTTCTTCTTGTGTAAAGAGAATTGCATGTCTGAATATTTTTAGTGATCCGCCCCTGAAAACCAAAACAACAGCACAGTTGGTTATCAGGCAGGGTTCTAGACAAATTTTTAATTAAACTTGATACAAATAAACAACTTTTATTAACTTTTTTCGCCAAATCAAGTATGAATGTTAGTTAGTGGTTCAATTTAGACCAAGGAAATTTTACATTTGCACCGCTAAGTTAATTAGACCTTTTTTTGCCGAATGAGAATTTTGTTTGTTGGAGCTACCTGTTTTGAACTTTATCAGTTTTTTGAAAATCTAGTTGAGATAGAGGGAGAAGGGAAGAATATCTTCCGCTACAAATGGTATGATCTGGAAATCGACCTTTTGATACCGGGCATCGGCATGACATTCACCGCTTATCATCTCACCAGGGCACTTTACACCACAAAATACGATCTGGTTATCAATGCCGGTATTGCAGGAAGTTTCCGCGATGAGCTCTCTATTGGTACCGTCGTTAATGTCAAAAGCGAGCAGATATGCGACCTGGGAATTGAAGAAAACAATTGTGTGCTTTCTCTCTTTGATGCCGGATTTATGGAGGCAGATCAGTTTCCATTTAAAAATGGAAGGATGGAAAATCCAAATCATTACAGAGAACTTGAGTTGGCCTCGGTGGATGGTGTGACCGGGAATATAAGCCATGGAAGCTCTGAAAGTATCAACAAAATAACCTGCAACTTCGCCCCAGACGTAGAATCGATGGAAGGTGCAGCTGTCTTTTATGTCTGTCTGCACGAAAAAGTGCCATTTTTGGAGATTCGTGCCATTTCCAACTTTGTCGAGTTACGGGATACCACGAAATGGGACATTCCGCTCGCCATAGAAAATCTCACCGACGAGCTTTTCCGCTTCCTGCGCAAATTTGCTAAAATCAAACAGCTCTCCTGATGAACCTCACGCTGGGTTTCTCCACTTGTCCCAACGACACTTTTATTTTCGATGCCATGGTCAATGGGAGAATCGACACCGAAGGGTTGCGTTTCAATCTGCATCTGGCGGATGTTGAAGAGCTAAACAGGCTGGCATTCTCCGCCTCCATCGATGTAACAAAGGTTAGCTATCATGCCTTTGCCTATCTTTCGGAAGCTTACCAACTGTTAACTTCCGGCAGCGCGCTGGGTTTTGGCAACGGTCCGCTGCTGATCAGCAAACACAAGATCTATCCCGACGAATTGAAAGATCTGAAAATTGCCATACCAGGAAAATATACCACTGCCAATCTGCTTCTTTCACTGGCTTATCCCCATCTTGTTCAGAAAAGGGAGTACCTCTTTTCCGATATCGAGGAGGTGATCCTAACGGGGGAAGCCGATGCCGGACTGATTATTCACGAGAACAGGTTTACTTACCAGGCAAAAGGGCTCAAAAAGATTGTCGATCTGGGCGAATGGTGGGATCAGTTCACAGGATTGCCCATCCCTCTTGGTGGCATTATCATCAAACGCAGTCTTCCCCATGAGATTCAATTAAAAGTTAACCGGGTACTCAGGCGAAGTGTCGAATATGCCCTTGCGAACCCGAATGATTCGCTTCCATTTGTCAGACAGCACGCCCAATCGATGGAAGAAGAAGTCATGCGAAACCATATTCAACTGTATGTGAATGACTTCTCGGTCGACCTTGGCACAAAAGGAAAAGAAGCCATCACCACACTTTATGAAAAAAGCACTGAAAAGCAGATCTTCCCTACTTTGAAAGACGGCTGGTTATTGGTGTAAATTTCCTGTTTTTCAAAAATTTCCTTCCTTATACAAATCTGATTTCTTTGAAGTAATTTTACCCAGATTAACTCTGGATGACTCTGTGGAACCCTGTGCTCCTCTATATGACTCTGTGTAATAATTGACAAGACCAGCTCTGTATCTGCTAATGGGAAAAATAATAAGTCTATACCGCGACAACATCAATGGAATCATAGCCACGCTGGTTATTCACCTCATCGTGCTGTTGGGTTTGCTTTTTGCCGAATTAAGGAATGGCCTTGATTTACCGGCCGAATCCCTGTTTGTCGATCTGGTTTCTGAAGCACCAATTCCGGAGGCGGAAAAGGAAAAAACTGATTTGGGCAATCAGTCGCTCGCCATGAACAATGGAAAATCCGGACCAAACAACTCCAACAGAGCTGTCAACCTGGGAGACCGGTCATCCCGCAGCAGCGGCGATCCATTTTTCGACAAGGAGTATGCCAAAGAGGTGGCAGAAGCAAAAAAACTTGCTAGCGACGTGAATAAAAATCTGGCCAAGAAAATCCCGGTAATCGGCGATATTCCAATGCCGGTAGCCAGTACGGAAGGGATGTCACGCGAAGAGGCAAAGCGTTCCTCATTCAAAGGGAAATCAAATATTCATTATATCCTTGGAAACCGCTACCATCTTCAGTTGCCAATACCTGTATACCTGGCTCTTGGAGGCGGTGAGGTGGTGGTTGATATAATAGTGAATAGAAACGGGGATGTTCTGATGGCGACTCCAAGGGAAACGTCCAATATTTCTGATCCGACCATCCTGGCTTATGCCAAACAAGCAGCCGAAAAGACGATCTTCAATCCCGACAATTCAGCTCCCGAAAAGGAACGAGGCACTATTTCCTACCTTTTTGTTGCCCAATAATGGCGCTTTGAAGGGATTAGCTGAGTGAAAAACAATATTTTACTGAAATTCCATGTTTTTTATTTGAATATTACTCATATTTGAATGATATTTGTAATCAATACAAATAATTATTTTAAATCATTTTAAATCAAAAAATTATGTCATCTAAAATATTTCTAGTTGAGGGTATGACCTGCAAAAACTGCAAAGCGCATGTCGAAAATGGACTCAAAGGGATTCAGGGGGTTGACGAGGTGAATGCTGATCTTTTAACCGGTCTTGTGACAGTAAAAGGCAATTACGTAAACGACGATTTGATCAAATCTGCTGTTGAACATGCAGGTTATCGTTTCAAAGGAAGTGAAAAAACCGGGACTCCGGGATCGGAACACTGGCTT
>JBAXED010000026.1:0-42448 GCA_037140615.1 Prolixibacteraceae bacterium | reverse complement strand
CACTAGTATTGTTTCTCGTAATTGCAGGACTTGTTGGTTGGTTTTATTTGAGTTCCAAGTTTCTCAAGTTTGAAAAAGATTATACCGAAAATTCCGACTTCAAAGAACTTACTATCAATGGATATAAATTCCCCGATCGGAATGGGAACGGCAAGTTGGATGTTTATGAAGACGACCGAAAGTCAATAGAAGAGCGGGCCAACGAACTGCTTACCCAGATGACGACAGAGGAAAAAATCCATCTTTTAAAGGGATCTGGAATTGCTTCGGCAATGGGTGCTGGCGATCCCATGACTGGTATTGCAGGTGCTGTGGGTCTCATTGTTCCAACGCCACGACTTGGTATTCCAACCGTTTATTTATCAGATGGTCCTGCGGGATTGCGAATAGAACCAAAACGCAAAAATGAAACCAGAACCTATTATTGTACGGCTTTCCCGATCGGCACCATGCTTGCCTCAACCTGGAATACCGACCTTGTGAAAGAAGTCGGGAATGCTATGGGAAATGAGGCTCTTGAGTACGGATTGGATGTCATCCTTGGCCCCGGAGCAAACATTCATCGCAATCCGCTTTGCGGCCGGAACTTTGAGTATTATTCAGAAGATCCCGTTCTTACCGGATGGATTGGAGCCGCCTGTGTCAATGGAATCCAATCGAATGGAGTGGGTACCTCGGTGAAGCATTTTGCATTGAATAACCAGGAAACAGAAAGAAACATGAATGACGTTCGCGTCTCGGAGCGGGCCCTTCGTGAAATTTATCTGAAAAGTTTTGAAATTATTGTGAGAAAATCACAGCCATGGACCATCATGTCCTCCTACAACAAGTTAAATGGAACCTATGTTTCAGAAAACAAACGCTTGCTGACTGACATTTTACGCGATGATTGGGGATTTAAAGGTCTGGTTATGTCAGATTGGTTTGGAGGCCAAACTGCACAGGCACAAATCAAAGCTGGCAACGACCTCTTGGAACCGGGCACAAAATTCCAATGGGATGCATTGAAAAAGGCGGTCAAGAGCGGAGATCTACCGATGACTTCTGTTGATACTTCGGCAAAACGGATAATTAAATTGGTTTTAGGATCCAGAAAAATGCAGCGGTATGCCTACCAAAACAATCCGGATTTGAAAGCACATGCACAGACTGCGCAGCAATCAGCCTCAGAAGGTATTGTGCTCCTTAAAAATGAGAATACCCTGCCTTTTCAGAATAAGAAAAATATAGCACTTTTTGGCGTTACATCCTATGATTTTATTGCCGGAGGAACCGGTTCAGGAGATGTAAATGAAGCCTATACTGTATCGTTGGGTGAAGGGTTGAAAAATAAAGGATTTGAAATAAATAAAGTGATCGAAAAAAGTTTTGAATCGCATAAAGCTGCCAATGCAAAGGCCTTTGTAAAACCTGAAGGGATGAAGGCCATGTTTCAAAAGTATATTCCACCTCAATGGATTCCCACCTCCGAAGAGATGGATCAAGGCTTAAGTTCAGCCGATATTGGAATAATCACGATAGGGAGAAACAGCGGAGAAGGTGCTGACAGAAAAGAAAAAGATGACTTTCTGCTGACTTCGATGGAACAGCAATTAATTGAAGTGACCTGCAAGGCATATCATGCGGCAGGCAAAAAAGTTATTGTCGTATTGAATATTGGCGGGGTGATCGAAACTGCTTCCTGGAAAAACCTACCTGATGCCATTGTACTCGCCTGGCAGGGTGGACAAGAAGGAGGAAACGCGGTGGCGAATGTATTAAGCGGCGAAATTAATCCTAGTGGTAAACTTCCAATGACTTTCCCAATTCATCTGAATGACCATGCCTCAACCGCAAACTTCCCATTAGATAGCAAACCCATGGGTATTTTAGATCTGATAGGTACACCGGGAACAAGACCCGTGAAAGATCAGATTCGTAATCACGACTATACGATTTACGAAGAGGGTATTTATGTTGGATACAGACATTTTGACAAAGCCAAGATTGAGGTATCCTATCCGTTTGGCTATGGCTTATCATATACCCAATTTAAGTATTCTGATTTGTCTTTTGCTAGAATGAATGATACGATTAGGGTAGATGTTACAGTCTGCAATACGGGCGCCAGTAAAGGAAAAGAAGTTGTACAGATCTATTTGTCAAAACCAGATTCGAAAATTGACAGGCCGGTTCAGGAGTTAAAAGCCTTCACGAAAACATCCATCCTGAATCCTGGAGAAACAGCAAATCTGACGTTTAAGATACCTCTTAATGAATTGACTTATTGGGACGAAGCGGCTTCTAAATGGATGCTGGAAAAAGGACAATACATCTTACATGCCAGTTCCTCCTCGCGGGATATTCGGTTGAGCCAAGATGTCATTATTGAATAGTCTGGCATCGGAAAAGTGCTTGTTGATCTAGCAATTTACCTATCAGAGAGTTCTGAAAACTTTGGCTGGAACACCAGTAACAATTGTATTGGCTGGCACATCCTTGCTGACCAAAGCACCAGCAGCCACTACCGCGTTTTCGCCAATCGTCACACCCGGCAAAATTGTTGCTCCTGCACCAATCCAGGCATTTCGTTTTATCACAACCGGCTTTACCAAAAGCGCTTTCCGTTCGGCGGGATTGAGCGGATGGCCCTCCGTAATAAGGCTTACTTTGGGGCCAATCAGCACATCGTCTTCGATGGTTATACCGCCAATATCGAGGAAGGTACAGTCATGATTGATAAATACATTTTTCCCAATGCGGGTAAATATCCCCAAATTGATATGAAATGGTGCAAGAACCGTTGTGCTTGCATCTATCTCCACTCTTGTAATTTCGCTCAACAATTGCCGAATATGATCGATATCGGCAGATGCATTCATTTCTGCCAATAATTTCATGGTTCGGGAAGCAATCTCGAAGATTTTCGGATACTGAGGGTCGTTAAATGGAACAGTTTCCCCGGATTGTAATCTTTCAAATATATCCATGTTCAGCTTTAAATTGGATTTATAAGTACTCAATAATTCCTGAATTTCAGCGGACTAAGCTGAACATGTTTTTTGAAGAAGTTATTGAAATGCGTGACTTCAGTAAACCCTAATGCGTAGGCAATTTCAGATACCGTCCAGGCACTGTGCTTCAGCAGAATTTTAGCCTCCTGCAAAATGCGTTCAGCGATGAGTTGCGATGTTGTTTTTTCTGTCGTTTCCTTTATAGCCCTGTTTAAATGGTTGACATGTACGTTTAGCTGGTTGGAGAAATCGGATGCCGAACGCAGACCAAATGTTTGATGGTTTTCATCAATAGGGAATTGACGTTCGAGCAATTCTAAAAATAAAGTTGAAATCCGTTGGGAAGCATTGATAAGTTGCTTGTCAACTCTCGTCGCAGGCTGAATCTTCATGCCAAAATGGAGCAGCTCAAAAACCAGATTCCGAAGTACATCATATTTATGAATGTAATCCGAATTGATCTCCTCAAACATTTTTTTATAGATGCCTGAAACATGTAAAGCTTGTTCATCTGATAATTCGAACACATGATTTCCGCCGGGTTGAAAGACGGAATATTGGTTCAAATCGCCAAATTGATGGAAAAAGTGTTGATTGAAAATACAGTAAAACCCATCCTCAATTCGTTCAAGGTTCTCGCAATTGTATGGGATCTGTGGATTAGAGAAAAATAATGCCTGCTTTTTTACGGATATAACGCTGTCGGCATAGTTCATCCTGATATTGCCAACCACCAGCATTATTTTATAAAAATCTCTCCTTTTGTAAGGAAGTGCCTTCGTCTTTCCCGGTTCGATGGGTTCGTGCTCAAATACATTGAAGTGCCCGATCTCATTGCGGATATTTTCCGGAATCCAATCGAATTTCCGCTGGTAAAACTCTTCTATGGTCTCAATCTTACTCATTTCCCACAAACTTAATGATTTTACAGGGATGTTACAATCGGACATATTTTTTGCTGAAGGAGTAGGTAAGACAAACGTTCCAAACAAAATCTTTGCTAGCTGTTATATTGGTCTGAATGACCTTATTCATCACAGTAGAGATTGAAAGCGGAAATTTCCTTTTGGCCAAAGTCAGTGCAGATGTAATGTAAAATCCATCCTGCTTGTCCATTTTCAAAAAATATACCTGTGGCGTAAACTTCAGATAAAATTGTATGGTAAGTCTGATATTTGGAATGTTTGAATTTACGGTCAGGAAATGCGTGTGTTTTGTTGTTCCAACGTCTATCCCATGCGAATACATATAATACATTCCGATACTAATGTCTTTTGTAATAAAATAATTTGGTGACAATTCGCCAGCCAGGTAACGTCTTGTGATGATAGATTCAGTGGTAACACCATTCGTACTATTGGTGAAGGTATTGAATGGGAGACCAAGATGAGTTCCCAGATTAAACGAGAATTTGTTGGACTTTAGCAGTTTATATCTCCACCAAAAAATAAATGACCATGGTTTTCCCTCCAACGAAAACCTGAATTGAGGCTCAAAAGTTAATCTTCTCCCAACCGACATATCGAATATGGCAGCAGGTTTACCCAGCGAAAAAGTGGGTATAAATGAAATACCGTTGTTGGTAACCGTTACTGCACCTGAAAAGTTATTTATCGTCTTGGTCTCTGCGGTGACTTGAGAGAATGAACTGTTGCAAATGCTAATTAAGATGAAAAACAGAACCCATTGAATTCGTGATTTGAGCCCCACCCATTTGATCTCCATACGCTTGGAATATTTTATTATCAAGGTACAAAGGAATGGGATTCGAACCCGGCAGAATAACAAATTTCAAATCAATAATTACGAATTTCAAACAATTACTGCGCCAAGAAAAATTATTGATTTGCTTGCTGATCCATTAAAAGTTTTTTCACAACATCATCATAATAAGGCTTTTCCTTGAGACTGGAATGTGAACCGGGGAAATAAAGGATATCTACTTCAATAAATTTTGGATAGGAATAATCACGCATGACAACTGCACAGCGCATATCATTGGAAAGTCTTGTGTTGTCGATCATTGGAAACTGGAAATAATCGATCGTAAATTCCTGCGTTACCATGTTGGTATACTTATCATTGGTCGATGTCTCTATATCCAGCCTTATGTTAACAGATTTCTTATCCACATTTGATGCTGCCGCCTTTAAAAATACAACCCGTTTGTAAACGTTTTTCTTATTTCCAACTTTGATCGTGTCCGAAAACACTGCTGTCCCTTTCCAATCCATTACCAAATCCTTGGTTGGGCTTGGATTGCTCAAGTTCGAATCGGAAGGAAAGGGTATGAACATGGTCTCCCTGCTGGCAGCACCTTCAAGACTCGAAATTTGTTTTGAAATTACATCACCAGCCATTTTATACAACCTTTTGCGGAAAGCGTCTCTGGCCGGAATATTCTTTTCATCGTCAATTTTTCTTTTCAGGTAGACAAAAAGCGGCATCAAATTGAGCGACTCGTGAAAATTGTAAGCCAGCAGTTCCAATTGCAGGATATTCTCATCCAATGAATGAGAGTCTTTGAGAATGGTGCCTAAAATCGAGTTGAACATGTCCTTTCTGAGGGCACTTTCTGCCTGCTCGCGACTGCTCATCAACTGCGTATAGAGACTGATTTTAGCTTCATTGTTCTGCTTATTGTTCAAATATGCGGAACCATAATAACTAACCAAGGCAATAGTAAGAGCAGTGATTAACCCTCCAATGGGCTGCATCACGATTTGTATCTTGTCCCATAAGTCCCGTTTTTCCTTTGGGGGTGTTACAGGCTCTTGAGTATCCATTTGTCGCCGGCTTTGTTCATCAATAAATTGTAACGGGTTGACTTGTTGGATGAAAAGACCTCAAAACTAGCATCTTTGTATCCGACAACCTCGAGTTTAAATTTTCCAACGTCTTTCAAAGTAACAGTAAAGTAGCCATTTGCATCAGTCGTTGCTGAGGCCACAACTTTATCGTTTTGCTGAATTTGTACTACTTGGCTGATTAACGGTTTTCCATCATCCCCTTTTATTGTTCCATAAATCTCGCCTGCCCACGATAAAACCGGGACGAACAATAACATCAAAAGCAGTATTCCGGTTGTTTTCATACATCAAAATATTAATAAGAAATTAAGCTTCCCAATAATGAATCGGACCATAAATATAAGCTAAAATGGAGTAATCTGTTCGTTCTGGCTTCTTTATAACTGTCACGGTATTTTTCTCATCTCTGAAAATCACTGTTGTCAGATAAAAAAGATCTTTATCCGCTACGCGGAAACAAAACATTGATGCACATTATTCTACAATACTTTATCCGCTACGCGGAAAGCCAAATTACATATCTGATTAAATTTCAATAACATGAGAGTATGTGATAGTACAAAAATCACCAAATAGGAATTTCCGCGTAGCGGATAAAGTATTGTAGAAAATCAACCAAGTAGAGTTCTTTACCTCGTAGAGGTTAAACAAATCGAGCCATTTTAGAGATTTCCAAATATTTAGTAGGACACCATAGAGTGTAAAAACAAAAACGATGATTGTTTAAAGTCATTTTCTGAGAGTTCAGCTTCAAATATGTCAGCTTCGCTATTCTTTTATCTAAACGATGGATTAGATTTCAATAGTTTTAAGGGTATTTCAATAATTATTCCTAAAAATGGCAATGATGAGAAGGCTGACAATATTTTGTTTGATGATTTTTTTAGTGTACTGACAATCGCACAGAATGCTCCTGCTCCTGATTACAAAATCACCGGAAGGGTGACAGATAGTAAGAATATTCCCGTTCCTTTTGCCAACGTAGTATTATACAATAGTTCATACACAGTCTTTACCAAGGGCAGCGCCACTGACAATGACGGCAAGTTTGAGATATTGGCCATCCCGGGTAGTTACTATTTGAAAATTTCCTTCTTATCCTTTCAAACCAAGGCCATCCCGAATATCAGAATCAGCAACCAGCATTTGGCTTTGAATAAGATCATTCTTGCCGAAAACTCCGAATTGATAGAGGAGGTGGTCGTGAAAGGACAAAAAAGCCAGATGCAATTCAACCTGGATAAAAAGGTATTCAATGTTGGCTCTGATAATACAAATTTAGGCGGAAGTGAAGCAAATATTTGAAAAAGAAAATTTTACGCTTCTTACTACAGATATCGTACAGGAGTTATTCAACGTTTCTCCTCAGTTGATTCACTTGGCATAACCCACATTATACCGCTAAATCTGTCCACTCAAAATGCTTACGGTCTAGAATTTAACCTTTCTTATGAGCTTGGCAGAAATTTAAGTTTTAACTCAAATTTCAATTTTTATAAGGCCATAACTCAAGGAAAATACAATCTAAAAGATTTTACAAGTGAAACCTACTCTTGGACCAATCGTTCATCTTTGTCGTTAAAATTATCAGATCATAATCTTCAAACAACCCTCAATTATCGTGCGCCAAGAATTACTCCGCAAGGCAAAGATTTAGCGTCATGGTTTGTCGATCTTGGCATTACGCGGGATGTATTCAAAGGCAATGGAACCCTGGCCTTAAATGTTCGTGATTTGTTTAACAGTCGCAAAAGAGACTCTATCGTAGACAGTGATGGATTGTATTCAAAAAGTGAAAGTCAGTTCCATCCAAGGACTCTCCTGCTGACACTCACCTTCAGACTTAACAGGGACGCCAATGAGAAAGATGATGATAAAGATGAAAACGGTGGACCGGAAGGAAATAATCCGGAATTTTGAATCTCCCTTGTGCTGATCAAAAAACCTATTGAAGGATAAATAAACTTGTTATCCGGCAAGAGAAAAAATAGTTTTTTTGCTATCTTATTAAACTTTCCCAATCCCCTATTGTTAACTTTATGAAATATTTAAGGTAACAATCAGGCAACCATGAAGACTAAAATTATTCCTTTTACCATACTCGCAGCCATCATTCTTATTTCTTCCTGCAAAAAGGAAGAAGCGTATCCTTCATGGAAGGAAATCCTGACTGGATCTGAAACATGGACCGGGACAAGATTCCTGGTAAACGGAGAAGATATAATGATCCGCCGTGATTCTTCAAAATATGTCTACCTGAGCTTGTTCGTCTTTCGGTTTGCGGACAAGGATTCGCTTCATTTGCGCATGATTTTCAAGAACAATAAGGGTGTTATGGATAGTGGTGAAATACCTATGACCTGGAAGATATCAGAACCTGTTGAATCAATCGCATTAAAGGATGTTGGCGCTACTGATAGCACCGGGACTGGTCTTGCAGGGACATATAAACTTTTAAAAGTAAACAAGCATGAAATCATCATGACCGGACTCAATGAAGAGAATTATGATTATGAAATATATCTGAAAAATTATTAGATATCCCATAAAGAAGAGACCCTGCACACTTTAAGTTTGCAGGGTCTCTTCTTTACTCTATACCGGAAGAACTATTTCAGAATCTTCGTTGTAATATTCTTGATACTGGTTTCGATTCCTTCGAATGGTTTGCCATTGCCCTGGTTGTCGTCTTCAACAAACAAGAATTTTGCACCGGCAGTTTCTTTGGCTG
The DNA here is from genome assembly GCA_037140615.1 of Prolixibacteraceae bacterium. Taxonomy (GTDB): domain Bacteria; phylum Bacteroidota; class Bacteroidia; order Bacteroidales; family Prolixibacteraceae; genus CAINVV01. The sequence continues at coordinate 33,914 of JBAXED010000026.1, read as the reverse complement.
CCCAAATCTTTTTGAAATCGATCACACCTTCGCCAACACTGCAAATATCATCTTTAATCACATCAAAGAATGGAGGTTGATTGGTACGCATGTCTTTGAAGTGAAGGAGCTGGAACCTACCTGGGTACTTTTTAAACATGGCGATCGGATCCTGACCGGCCTTTGAAGCCCAGAACAAATCCAGCTCCATGGTAATTAAGTCTTTGTCCATTTCCTTCATGAATATATCATAATATGGAACCAAACCATCAACCTTCTTAAATTCAAAATTGTGGTTGTGATAGCCAAACTGGATACCGACCTCTTTCATGATCTTGCCAACCTTGTTCCAGTCGGCAATCATTTTTTTGTACTTTTCAATTGTACGGTCTTCATCGTTAACCCAAGGTTGAACGCAATATTTCACTCCCAAAGCTGCGTGTGAATCCGCCATTAATTTTGCTGATTCAACAGTTATGCCTTTTGATTCAACAGCAGAATGGCTGCTAAGTGCAACCATGCCTAAATCGCCTACAATTTTCTTGAAATCTGCAGCAGAAAAACCATAAAATTTACCATTTGAATATCCGGCCAGCTCTAGATTCTTGTAGCCAAGGTCTGATACTTTCTTAAGGGTACCTTTAACATCCGCAGTCATGGCATCACGGATCGTATAAAGCTGTATGCCAACACCAAAGCTTTTCCTGTCTACCGCTGCCAAGGCAGAAGCACTGGCTGATCCGACAAGCATCATGCCGACAGATCCTACAGCAGAAATTTTTAAGAATTCTCGTCTGTTTTTCATGGGTTATAATATTTATGATTATAAAAGTGATTTACTCTGAGAGGATAAAAGTAATAATCTCATTTCAAGCGCAACGCAAACTTGGGATAAATTTAATGCAAATTATTCCAATGACATAAAACAAACACTATTCAGCCTTGTTATCTATAAGTAATCAGGATCATTCACCAACTAAAAGCAGTATGAATAATTTCACTTATTGCCTTATTTTATTGGTTAGTATTTCATTTTTTTCGGGCTGTAAAAAGGAGTCTGATTTGAATGACCAGTTTTCAGGATACATTGGTATCGAACAAAATTATGTCCCCTACAAAACTGAAAAATACCTAAGGATTTGCTACATGTTGAAAACCTGGGAATATGAAAAGGAGGGACTCAATCTTCAGCGCATCGTGATTTTTAACAAGGATACGAAAACTGATCTCATAACTTTCCAGGCAGCCGATTTCCCGGTAATTTACAAGGATCCTCTGCCTCAAAGTACTTTAGTCACTGTTAGTAAACTGGACAAGTACTATTTCTCTATCCAGGTACCGATTCCATTTGGACAGACCCCACCTGCAAATATTTCACACAAAATCATTTTACGGGATACTATTCAAAATAAGGAGGTGACATTTGAAGGCGGAACTTTTCAACCCAGAACCGGAGAATCTCCGCGGTTGATTTCCTCTCCGCACAAGGGAAAATACTGGATTTACCACAACCAGTCTTCACTGGATTATCATTATTGGTATGCAGCATTCATTGAAGGAAGTATCTACACGAGTGAGAAATTTGCCTTCGATACGCAGCAAACTGATGAAAAGATGGTGGATGCTTCACTTGGTGATCCAAAGAAGAATGAATCCTATTTTAATTACAAGGACACACTCTATGCTGTGGCTTCCGGTAAGGTGATTCACCTGGCCGACGGCAGACCAGAGAATTCGGGCGATGCAAGGGATATGCCATTAAAAACAGCGGATGAATATGCCGGTAACTACCTGATACTGGATATTGGAGGAAGTTGCTATGCTGTTTATGCACATTGTGTACCCAACAAATTCGTGGTAAAAGTTGGAGATACTGTTTCAGAAGGTCAGCCGCTAGGATTATGCGGAAATTCAGGCAATTCGATGTGTCCGCACCTGCATTTTCAGCTGATTGACAAGCCGGATTTCTATTATTCGCAGGGTCTGCCGTTTGTTTTCAAAGAATATACGAAGATTGGCGAAGTGGTTTTATTTCCAACAGTAGGCATAAAAGCCATGGCACCTGTTGTGTACACCAATGCCAACATGGAGAATTTTAGCATCGCAAATTTTAAATAATTTTCAGGAGGGTTATTGATTGTATTGTCCGTATTCATCAATCAATTGAGAAAGCATTAGCAACCGCTCTTTGGTCACCATCGGTGCAATGGAGCAAGCTGTGCTCAGAATAAATCCTTTGCCTTTGCTTTTCCCGGTTTCAATAATCCTTTTTACATCGGATACAGCTTTTTCATCGCGGCATTTACTCTTTCTTTGGAGGTAAAGGTTCTCATAGACACGAAAATAGCAATACTTAATAAGCAACTTGAATTTTCTGTTAGATTTGTATGAAAAATTTGCAAAGTGAGAAACTTAAAAATAATTCTGGCCCTTTCCTTAATACTCATCTTTTTTTCGGGTAAAGTGCATGCCCAATTCTTGATGGATATGGTGGATACAACTAAAACCGAAGGTAAAGGATTGTTAGGTTTATATAAGAAATTTGACCACCTGAAAATCGGAGGATATATTCAACCACAATTTCAGATAGCTTCTGACAAGGGGATTAAAAATTATGAAGGAGGCGATTTTGGCACACAGGTTAGCAACAGGTTTATGCTTAGACGCAGCCGGATCAAAATAGAATATGTCCATTTTACAGAGAACAAAGGACCAGGGATTCAAATTGTTTTCCAATTTGATGCAAATGAGAGAAGTTTCACCGTAAGAGATGTGTGGGGTCGCATCTTTGAAAATAAATACCAATTGTTTTCGTTTACTACAGGCATGTTTGCCCGTCCTTTCGGATTTGAAATCAATTACAGCAGCAGCGACAGGGAGGCTCCTGAACGAGGACGAATGTCACAGATTCTAATGAAGAGCGAGCGGGATCTGGGCGCCATGATCAGTTTCGACCCAAGGAGAAAGATTGGTGTGTTGAATCAAATAAAAATTGATGTCGGATTATTCAACGGACAAGGGATCAATGCCAGTGGAGATTATGACAATTACAAAGACATGATCGCCAGGATCTCCTCCAAGCCTATCCGGTTTTCCAAAAATATCACCTGCTCTTTTGGTGCTTCTGCTCTCCAGGGAGGCTTGCTTCAAAACACAAAGTACCGCTATTATACAGGCACCAAAAATGGCATCTTAACAACTTTGGCAGATTCAACTGCCTCCAATTTGTATGGGAAATCTCCCAGACAATATTACGGGGCAGATGCACAATTAAAAATCAAGAACAGAGTTGGTTTTTCAGAGTTCAGGGCGGAGTTTGTTGCCGGACAACAGTCTGGTACCAATTCGAGTAGTGAAACACCTTATGCACTGCTGACCGGCACTGACGGATACAACATTAGAAAATTTAGCGGTGCTTATTTTTACTATATCCAGAGTCTCTTTTCGACCAAACATCAATTGGTCGTAAAATATGACTGGTATGATCCCAATACTGAAGTAAATGGTTCGGAAATAGGTGCATCAGGCTCTACACTGACCAGTGCCAACATCAAATACAATACCCTTGGAGTTGGATATGTCAATTATCTGACTGAAAATGTCAAGATCGTTTTGTACTATGCACGGGTTTGGAATGAAAATACACTACTCAAGGGTTATACGTCAGATATCAGTGACAATGTGATGACGTGCAGGGTTCAGTTCAGGTTTTAAATCGTCAGAAACTTTTCCAATAGTAAAAACTTTTCCAAAGTTGCATCATTTGATCAGGGAATGAACAAAAGATGAAACTTTGGAAAAGTTATCCGCGTTCGAAAAAAACTACAACGCTTTGACCTGTTTTTCGCAGGCAGCCTTTAGTTCCGCTGCTTTTGCGTCGGCTGGATTGAGTTCAATAACTTTGTCGAAAGCAGGAACTGCATCACTGAATTCTTTCTTGGCTTTCGCAATTTCAGCCTTGTAACCAGGATCCTTGTCATCCTTGTATTTTTTCGCATTGATCTTGTCAATGGCCCCTTTTAACAAGCCATTGCCTGCATTGTAATGACCAACACCTTCCATGAAAAATACTTTGGAAAGCTCAACTTTGAAATTTGCGTTTTCTGGAAATTTCGCAACACCTTCATTGATGGCTTTTAAATATGCTTCATTGTTCTTTTGAAATTTATAAAGAAGGGCAATTTTGAAGAGGGCATCTGCGGCTTTGTAATTGTGGGTAGCAGCCAGATTGTAATATTTTATTGCCTTTTCATAATCTTTTACCTGGATAGCGCAGTATCCACAATTGTAAAACATGACAGAATCCACCGGAGCAGTTCCCCATACAGCCATCGCTTTTTCATAGTTACCAAGAGCGGTAGCGTAATCTTTGGCATTCAGTGCATCGTTGCCGGCATTTTGCAATTTGACAGACTCCTGAGCAAAAAGTGTCCCGGAAATAAGGGCGACAAATAAAATTAAGGCGACTTTCTTCATAAACATCATTGTTAGGTAATTAGAAATTGAAAAGATTGATTATCAAATTAAAGCAATGGTTAATTTCATCAAATCTAAAAATAATTTTAGGATGAACAAATAATCGAAAATAAATTTTGATTTCTCCCAGAAAGTTTAGCTTTCTCTTTTGCCATGAAGCAGGAGGTCGACCGCATCACGAAAGGAGCCAGCCTTGGTCACCGCGCCGGCATTGACAAAAAATATCTCATCTGCATTCTCTATGGTGTTCAGCCGGTGGGCAATGATGATGCGTGTAGTACATTCCGGTAGTTTTTTCAGAATCTCACCAAGCAATTGTTCAGTAACCGTATCAATATTGGCAGTGGCTTCATCGAGAATCAACAGTTTAGGACGGCGCAACACGACCCGAATGAAGGCGATCAGTTGCTTTTGACCCAGACTGATTCCATCGCCTGAGGATTTAATTTCAGCCTCAAGTCCGCCGTCAAAGCGCTCAAGAAGTCCGTTCAAGCCGGATTCTGTCAGCACCTTGGTCAGCTCTTCACTTGACACATCTTTTAGTCGGGCATTCCCGTAAAGGATATTGTCACGGATGGTTCCGCTGAACAGGAATGGTTCCTGCAGGATAAAGCCAATAGACGCGGTCCTTTCGGCAGGATCCATGGAGCGAATGTCAACACCATCGAAGAAAATCTGTCCGGCAGTTGGATCATAAAGACGGGCCATCAGTGAAGCTGTGGTCGTCTTACCGCCTCCGGTAGGGCCAACAAAAGCGTAGGTCTTGCAACGTTCGAGATCGAAACTTACATTCTTCAAAATCTCATTTCCTTCATTGTAGAAAAATGAAATATTGCGAAATGAGAGCAGGCAACAGGTTTCTTCTCTTATGGGCTTCTCGAGGACTATCAGGTTGTTTTCCAATTCCAGAATCTGCGAAATGCGATCCCAGCCTGCCAGGGCTACCTGGAAGTTCGCCCAAAGTGAAGCCAGCTGTCTCAAGGGATTGTAGAACTGGGTAATGTAAGCCAAAAAACTGATCAGCAATCCCACCGAAAACTGTCCGGCGGTGATCAGGTAAATACCAAAAGCCAGGACCACCATCTGACCTATACTCGCTGAAAATCCGTACACCGGAGTAAACATGTTGTTGGCAATGCCTGCTTTCAAAGCACTTTGATAGTTTTCCTGGTTCACTTCATTAAATCGTTTCCTAAAATAATCGCGACGGTTAAAAGCCACTATAACTTTAAAATTGTTCAGGCTTTCCTGGATTTCGGCACTTAAACTGCCTGTACTTTTCATGTTTACGGCATTGCGTGCCTTAACCCACGGGGAGATTCCTTTGGTAAAAAACCAGAGTACTAATGCGGGTACCAATGCCGCCAGACCGAGTTTCAGATTGATAGAAAGAAGAAATATTCCAGCGCCGAGCATGGTGAACATGCTGCTGATAAACTGCACCAGAGACTGTGAAAAAAATTGGTTGATCTTATCTGTGTCGTTGTTTACTCTTGAAATCAGGTCGCCGGCTTTGTTCTGGTTGAAGAAATCGATTGGTAAATCCTGTAATTTATTGAAAACAGAATTTCTCAAATTATAAAGCATCCGCTGACCCACGCGCCCCATAAGTTGTGTCTGTGTGTATCCACTCACCATGGCAACCACAAATACGCAAAATAAAATGATGGAATAGTGGATCACGCCATCGTACTGTTTGGTGACAACAAAATTATCTACGGCATGACCAATCAAAAATGGACCAACAAGGTTTAACGCGGCATTGATGAAGATAAAAAACATGGCCACGAAAAGATTGTTCCGCTCCTCTCCCATCAACGCCAGCAACTGTTTGATGGTTGTAGAAGTGGTAACCTTCTGGTTTGGCTGCTGCTCTTTCTTCAGATTGAGGTTATATCTCATACAAATTGGTGCTGCGTTGAGAATTGAAAATTTGAACATATTCAGGACAACTGTCCAAAAGGGATTGATGGGTCCCGCGAGCGAGAATTTCTCCCTCTTCAAGCAAGATGATCTGACCGTAATTTACCACTGAGGCAATTTTTTGGGTAACAGAAAGAAGGGTTATCCCAGGGTAATTTCTGGCTACATTCTCAAGAATTTTTTCTTCCGTCTGATTATCAACACGAGCGGTAAAATCGTCCAGCAACAAAATCTTCGGATTAAGAGCAAGTGCCCGGGCAAGCATGATTCGCTGCTTTTGTCCGCCGGAGAGTGAGGTGCCTCGTTCGCTCACAACAGTATCCAATCCTTTCGGCAATGAATCAATAAATTCATGCAACTCTGCGGTGTCGATGGCTCTTGACATCGATTCCTCGGTCACTTTCTCATTGAAGGCAATGTTTTCCCGAACGCTCATGTTGAAAATAATACTATCCTGAAACACGAATCCGATCTGATGCTGAAAAGTCTCTTTGTTGTACTCATTTATGTTATCTCCATCAAAAAGAACTGAACCTTCATTTGGGAGAATCAGTCCGGTAATAAGATATAGCAATTGCGTCTTCCCTGCGGCTGTTGGTCCAATCACTGCTGTTCTGGTACCGGCTTTCAATTCGAGAGAGACCTCCTTTAATACCGGCTTTTCACCATAAAATACAGAAACATTCTGCAACTCGATATTCCCAAGCAAAGGTGTATTCAGGGTACCGGTATCACGAGTTTCTTCTGCATCCAGCACTTCGCAGATCCTTCCATAAGACACCGAGGCTTGCACCACAAAATTGCTGATGAACCCAATCACTATGATGGGGAAAATCAGGATAACCAGGTAAGAGTTAAACGCTGCAAAGTCGCCCAATGACATGGCACCGGTAATGACATAATGGCCTCCCAAGGCCAAAATTGTCAGGGAAGCCAGGTTGCTCACGAAAACGACGATCGGTATAAGTGTGGCAAAAAGTTTGAGAATAGACATCCCCAGATTTCTGGCTTGTGTATTGGCATCCATAAATTTGGTATACTCCAGCATCTGTGAATTCAATACGCGGACCAACGCTGCACCCAGAATGCTTTCATTGATGACCTTGTTAAGCCAGTCGATTACTTCACGGCTCTTTTTGAAGAGAACCTTCACCTTGCGAAAAACGAAGAAGAAAGCACCGCTGATAATGGGAATGATGGCCATGACGGACAAGGCCAGTCTCCAGTTGATGGAGAGTAAAAGGATGGTGGCCCCGATAATGATGAAAATTGAAGATGCAAGCGATACAATGGCCATGGAGACAAACAACTTCACCGAATCAATGTCAGAAGTCAGATTGGTAAGCAACTTCGATGGATTTGCATCCTGAATGAATGCATAGCTCTGGCGGGATATTTTATCTGCAAGCTTTGTTCTTAGATCACGTGCAACCCTTTCAGAGGCAAAGGTCTGCAGCAAACCCTGAAGAAAAGAAAAGAGGAATACAACCAGAGCGGCCACGAGAAATTCAATGACAATATCCCGGTAGGAGAAAATACCTTTTGAGAAATCGTCAATGCCGTGGGAAATGATTTTCGGAACCACCAAATTCGCTGCATTGCTCAACAAGGCAAATCCGATCAGACTGAAAATCATAGGTCTGTACGGTTTCAATACAGCGAAAATATTTGGCTTCTTAGTTTTCCCGGCAGATCCCTTTTCTCCTTTTTTGTCAGCCATGTACTATTAATCTGTTCATATTTTTATGGGCCTGCGTCGCGAAAAACCTATCAAATCGGATAACAGACGATCCTAAAACCCGGCTTGTATACGTTCATCCTTGCAGGAAGTTTTGCAAATAAATTAATTTCAGTAACTAATTTTTGCCAATTGGTTTGAGAAAGCTCGTAAACTGAATAAACTGGGGGATGGTCTGGTATTTATTGAAAACCGCCCTGGCCGTGCAACCAACTCCGGTTGTTTGATAGTCAAAATTGAAGGTTATATTATCAGATTTTGTCAACTGATAGGTATACTTTGATTTCGACAAATTTTCGGTGGTATAGTTGTAGCAATTGAAATTAAAAGGTTGCTGCGCCGAAAATTCCAGTCCGGCACCTTCGCTGTTCAAAAACCTCACCGACTTGTTATCCGTTCTTAATCCACAATCTTCAGGAAGCAGATAAGGCACAAACATCCCATCTACCGTGGATTGATAACTGCCAATCCGGTAGCCTGATTTGCGATCGGGGTAGTTCTCCTGCGGTCCGCGACCAAACCAGCCTACCTGTTTCAAATCCTTGTCAAGAATCCAGCTTGTTCCTATCCGGGGCAACCAAACAGGCATTTTTCCGCTCGGAGTGATGGTGTGGTTCATCTCCATCGTCCCATCTCCGGAAATAGTATAAATCACATCATTGTCAAAACCGGAATTGCTGCTATTGCCAAAGAGGACAACCTCATGTGAATGAACAATCACCTGCTCATTCTTTATTTTACATTCGAAAGTTTCGAGTATGTATTTCATCCTGTCCAACCCAAGGGCATACCATGGAGCAGAAATCTTGTTCCCATATCCCTCCGTTTTGGGGATAACATTGACCGAATAGGTGGTCCAGTCGTCTTGCTCGTTGGCCAGAGGAGCACGCCAGACATTTAGCTGCGGACCTTGTTTGAGAAGCTCTTTCCCATTGGATTTCAAGGACTTTAATCTGCCATCTACTGAGCTGAAAGTGTATTCGAAATTTGTCCCGGTAATTTTTATCCAGCCCTCAGAATCGTCCACTTTGAGGGATTCTTGCTTCCTGCTTGGGAGTATTGGAGCTGAAGGCACCTCCCAGGGTAATTCCAGTTGATCCCAAGCTATTTCGAAGCCTTTGGGCGCCCATATTGTCTGCTCTTTTGAATGGAAACTGATGGTGAGGAGATAAGTCGCCCCTGCCTTGATCTGAGGTTTGGTGATTGGTAGCCTTACCTTTTCCCATCCCTGCGGATTAGACTTTGCATCAAACTTGCCTGAAGCAACTGAAATACCGTTTTCTTCCAGGTTCCATCTTGCGTCGAGCGTTTTCAAGGATGTAAAGAAATAGCGATTGAGAATTTCAACTTCCATTTTCTCCTTGTCATTCCATTTCACCGAAACCGGTTGGGCTGATTTCTTCATTTGCCACATTTCGGGTTCCGGAACACGGTCGGGCCAGATACTGCCGTATGTTCGCGCACCAATTCCGTAACTGAAAAATTCTCCTTCTTTTTGCTCATTTTCAAAATCAAGCCAGAGCGCGGCACTATTTTTTATTTCCGGTTTGGAAGAGAACAGATCATTCACCTCCAATGCTTTGGAATAGACTGCTACCTGATCGATGACTGCATCGCACAGATAGACATTCGTTTCCTGGCCATGCAACTCTGCATTTCTTCCGATGTTAATAGGAAAAGGGAAATTCGTGAGATTGCCGCTGACGGATTTTTCGCTTATCTTTTTGTTATCAATAAATATTGCCATGGATTTCCCATTGTAAACGGCAGCCACATGGTGCCAGTTCTGCTCCCAATCCTTTGGTAAGGCAGCTCTAACAGTCATTCTTTTGGAAGTGTAGATGTAGAAATCGATCGAGTCCTTCCCCACTTGCTGCAAACCAAACTGGTTATTCCCTTTTGTCAGCAATGTTCCTCCCATGCTCATCAGATTTCGTGGAAATACCCAAAGTGAGAGTGTAAGCTCCTTCCCGGAAATTTCCAGATTATTGCTTTGATAAACTTCCACCCATTGGTCGTGACCGTTCATATCTATTCCTTTTCCCTGGTGACCATCAACAATTTTGGCCCGCCCCATGATGTGAGCGGGAACCTTGTTGCCGGAAGAATCGACCAGTTTGCGGATAGGCTCTCTCAATCCCGGACTAACAAAATCCCAGATAGCGCCTCCCAGGATACGTGGATATTTGTAAATCACATCCCAGTAGTCGTCCAGCGCACCACCGCCATTCCCGGCAACTGAGAGGTATTCATCCATAAACGACGGACGGGGATCTTCCTTCTCAGACACCATCCCAACCTCCGATTTTAATTCGAAAGGAGTTGGATACCGTGGGCCAATTATCTCTTCGCATGGATGCGCAAATGCATTCCCACCATACATCCAATTGCGTGTTGAATCATATTTTCTGCCTTCGTTGATGACAGCACAGATATTTTTCCCTTCCCCGCTCTCGTTGCCTGCACTCCAAAACAAAATTGAAGGATGATTTCTGTCGCGAAGAACCATTTTTCGGACTCTTTCGCGGTACATAGGCTCCCAGTCCGGATTTTCAGAAACATATTGGGTTGCATGAGATTCTACCCCAGCTTCATCAATCACATACAAGCCATATTCATCGGCGAGCTCCAGGTACCTGGATACAGGAGGATAGTGGGAAGTACGGACACAATTGATGTTGAACTGCTTCAAAATTTCAAAGTCTTTGCGGATGGTAGCTTCATCCATGGCATGTCCTGTTTCAGGATGCTGCATGTGGCTATTGATGCCGTTCAGCTTAATAGCTTTGCCGTTCAGATAAAAAACCTGGTGGCGGATTTCCGTCTCCTTGAAACCAATTCGGCCTGCGATTACCTCTTCAGTTTTGCCCTCAGCATTGATCAATTCCATGGTTAAATGATAGAGGTTTGGGTCCTCGGCCGACCATTTTTTAGGATTTGTGATATTAGATGAAAATTGAACTGCTTGTCTTTTCCCAGCCTCAACCGCAAACACATCGGATAAGAAAGTCTTAACCACAATCTTATTTTCATCAAGAAGTGAAGTTCGAACTTTGTAATTCGTTTTTATATTTTTTGATCTATTGGTTACAGCAATTTGCAATTTCAAGGTAGCATTCGTAAAACTTTCGTCCAGATCGGTCGTCGCAACCCAATCGAAAAGATGAACTTCCGGTGTGGAATACATCCAGATATCATCGAAGATCCCTGCCAGGCGCCAATAGTCCTGGCATTCCAGATAAACGCCATCAGAATATTTGTAAACATTTATGGACAGGGTATTTTCGCCAGGTTTTACAAACTCTGTCACATCATACTCTGCCGGTTCCTGTGCCCCTTCATTGTAGCCCACCTCTTTACCATTGATCCAAACAAAAGAGGCTGAAGCTGTCTTTTCCATCCTCAGATAGATGGGTTTTCCTTTCCAGTCTGCAGGGATTGAAAATGTTCGGCGATAGGAACCGGTCGGATTGTATTCGCGGGGAATGAAAGGCGGATTTGCATGAAATGGCTGGGTAACGTTCCGGAACAATGGATCCCCGAAGCCCTGCATTTCCCAGTTGGATGGAACAATAATGTTTGACCAGCCGGTGTCATTGAATTTCGGTAGAAAGAAATCTTTTGGAGTTCCTTCGGGCGTATTAGAAAAGAGAAATTTCCATTTTCCATTGAGCATGAGAACATTTTCGGATTTTGATTTTTGGAGATTTAAAGCTTCTTCAGAACTTTTGGCAGGAATGCAAACGGTGTGCCCTTCCTCCTGGTTAAGTTCATAAACGGCCAAATTTTCGAGATATTTATACGGATTGTCAAGGAAGGAAGACTTTTGAGCAATGGCATTTGGATTTAATAAAATGAACAGCCATAAAACGATGAGGAACCTGGCAAGTGAAAGATTTCTATTCATATCAATTGTATATTAAAAATCATTAATGTCTGGTTAAAATCCTCCTTTATCCGCTACTCGGAAAAGGATCAAGATTATTTATTCTCCAATATTTTATCTGGCACCATTGATTAAAAGCTAAAAAAGCATTTTCGCAGGTGCGCCAATAAAGACAGTATCTTCAGGAAGGGTTTCGCTTTTCATCAACACCGATAGCGGCTCCAGCCTGGAACGATCCTCCATTTTAGAATCATACAAGACGACAGACATTCCGCCAACAACGCATTCTTTGCCAATATCGACATAAGACATCTTCATCACACGGTCTTCAAATAGATGAGTTTGCAAGGTGCAATTGTCATTTACGACGGAGTAATCTCCCATCTTCACCAGATCAAATTCGGTGATCTGGGTGGTATAGATACAAACCCTCTTTCCAATTTTGCATCCCAGCAAACGAAGGGGATATTTGATAAAAGGTGTGCCTGTCAGCATGTTCAGGAAAAATAGAACAAGGAAATTCTCATAAACCCCCGTAACCAATTCGCTTCTCCAAACATATCCACTCCACAAAGGCTTCCTTGCAGGTTTGTATCGGCCGATGATGATCCATTTGAAAAGTGCTACGATGAGTGTTCCCACTATTCCGGCGCATAAATACATAACCGGAAACAGAAGGATCAACTCAAACAAATCACGTTCGACCTGCAAATAAGAGGTAATATTGGCTATCAAGGAGGCAAATGTTAAGAATAAAAAAGCTGGAAGGATGACCCTGAAAAATTCTATGCTGTAACGAAGGATGTACAATTTCCTTGTTGGTTTGTATGTCCTTTCGGCGGAGAACTCTGTATTAATGTCCCTTCTGGGTAAAAACACTGCAGGCGATCCGAACCATGAAGTTCCATTTTTTATGGGCAATTCCTTCTCATTTAGTCTGGACAAAACCCCTACCAATATATCGTCTCCAATCCGTGTATCCGCACTTATCACAGCACTATTTCCGATGAAAGTCCTGTTCCCAATGTGAGTTTTGGCAATGGTGATATAGCCATTCCTTACTACGGAGGCACCTATGGATACTGAGTCTGCAAGAAAACACTCATCTCCGGTGACCAGCAAATCGGGAGAGATAAATTCGACAGTGGATATTTCTACCCTTTTGCCCATTTTAACGCCCAGCATTTTGAACCAGATCTGTAAATAGAGGGTCGTATACAAAGTACCTAATACCTGAAGGCTAAGCTTCATCAGTTGATCAAAAAACCATTTTTTGTGGTAGAAATTGCTATTGACTTTATAGACTCCTTCCTTTATGTTTCCAAGCAAGATCCACTTAAGCGCAACGATTAATAGTGCCAATATCATTACAAACAGAACTCCTACCAGGAAAATATGAGGTAACAGCTCAGTCCATGTTTCTGAGTTATAATCCATATTCGCAATCATCATCATTCCGGGGAAATAGGCAATCATCGTTATCAGCGGAATGATAAATACCGACATTAAATATCTCAGGGAGTTTACGGTCGACCAGAGAGGCACCCTTTCCTGCTTTCCGTTTAATCCGGTGAAGGTTCCGGGTGATCCTGCCCAGTTTTCATTTTCAGGAATCACGCCTCCTTCAGGCAGAAGTGTCAAATCACTGATGGATGAGTTTCGCATCATTTTTGTGTTGTGCCCTATGCAACAACGGGTTCCAACATAACTATCATCTTCAATTTCGATGGTCCCGATATGCAGATAGCCATCTGAAATTGTAAAACCCTTGATATGTGAATCTGTGCAAATGCTGACGTTGTTGCCAATTCTAAACAGATCGAAAGCCGAGATTGCAGATGTATTGATGTAGCAGTCCTTTCCTACTTTTGCGCCAAGGAGTCTTAAAAATACGTTCATTACAGGAGTTCCGGCGAAGTATGAAATGGGTGAAATATTTACCAGCTTGTCTGCTAACCAGAATCGAAAATAATAGGCACCCCACAATTTATAACGTCCAGCTTTTATCTTTCCAATGGCAAGCCATTTGAAGGCAATGGCGAAAAAGGAAATGGCCGGTAATAGTGCAAAGTAGCTGATAAGCATCATGAGCAGGGAGTCCAGCACACTGTATTCTGCCTGAAAGAAATATGAATAGACAAAGAAAGGACCCAGCCACTCAATCCCAAAAATCAAGGCAATAAACAACATGGATATACCTTGAAAGAACGAACAGGCATAGTAACTCAGACGTTGAGGCGTATGAATTTCCCTTTCTTTGCTGACTCCTCCAACAGAAGTTAGGTGCTTTCTTTCTAATTCGGAAGCGAGATCAGACAGTATTGGAAATTTATAAAAATCAACAACAGAAAGATGCTCGAACAGTTTGTTTTCTCTCATCTCTGAGGCAATCAAGGCTGCCAAAAGAGAGTGTCCTCCAAGCTCATCAAAAAAATTATCATCCATTGAGATATCCGATCGGTGGATGTTATTGGCGATGATTCTCACCATCTCTTTTTCAAGTACTGTGGTTGCAGGAACCAGTATCCGTTCTTCCGAAAAGGACAGCGGCATTTTAGGCTGTGGTAGGTTGTTCCTGTCTATCTTCTGACTGGGGGTCATTGGTAGAGAATCGAGCTCATCGAGGGTGGACGGGATCATGTAATAGGGAAGCTGAGCGCGAAGTCGGATCGCTATTTGTTCCCTGTCAATCTTTTGATCCTTGCCTACAACCACATAGGCGGCAAGTTGTTGAGTACTTTTATTCATCGATACTGCCACGGCTTGTATTCCTTCGAACTGTAGAAGTAGTCCTTCGATTTCTGCAAGTTCGACCCTGAATCCCCGAATCTTGACCTGGGCATCGATTCGTCCGATGTAGACGATTTCTCCGCTGGGTGCATATTTGGCGATATCACCGGTTCGGTAATAACGTGTCGTTTCACGGTTAAATTTGTCTGTCTCCCAAAATTTCAGGGCTGTCAACTCCGGATTGTTCAGGTAACCTCTGGCGATACTTTCCCCTCCCAGCAATATTTCTCCTTCTTCATCCGGTTGAACCGGGTCCATATTGCCATCTACGATCATCACATCGTAGCCTGGCAAGGCCTTACCGATGGTGACCTCTTCAACGGTATTGAGAACGGAATAAGTTGCGATGACTGCTGCTTCTGTGGGGCCATATGTATTGTACACCAACCGCCCCGGTATGCACCATCTCCTTGCAATGTCTGAGGAGCATACTTCGCCTCCAAAAATCAGGATCTTCAAGGAAGGGATATCCTCTTTCACCATCGACAAAAGCGTTGGCGCACAAGAGAGAAAAGTGATATTCAGTTTGTTCAAAATGGAGGAGAACTGATCTCCTGAGCGCATCACATCGAAGGTTCCGATTACGATGGTTGCCCCAACAGAAAGAGGCACCCAAATTTCCTCCACCGAGGCATCAAATGAAACCGAAAATCCTTGCAATGCACGAAAAGAGGAGTCTATCGGATAAATGCTTAGCGCGCCCCGAATGTAATTTGTCACATTCCGGTGCACCAGCATCACGCCTTTGGGCTTTCCTGTGGTACCTGATGTGTAAATGATATAGCATAAATCATTTGGAGTTCGGCCTTCCACCGAAGGTTTATCCTCTGAATAATCAGCCAATTGAAGCAATTGATTATCGATCTTAAATAGTGGGAAAGTGTGCAACTGCTTTCCAATACGTTGCAGGATCTCATCCGCTGTAATAAGAATTTTTGCCTGAGAGTCTTCCATAATGAAGTTGACCCTTTCGGCTGGGATCTCCGGATCTAGTGGAATATAGGCACCACCGGCTTTCAGCACTCCCATCATGGCGATGATAACCTCGGCGCCACGTGGCAAAAGAATAACCACTTTTTCTTCGGGGCCAACCTCTATTCCTCTGAGAAAATTGGCTAATCTGTTGGCTGATTCATTGACTATTTTATAAGAATATTTTCTTTCCCCATTTTCGATGGCAATTGATTCAGGGAATAGGTCAGCAGATTGCTCAAAATATTGCTCCAGAAGCATATTTCAGATTTATATGATATGTTTTAGTAAAGATATCCACAAAAATTTCTTGTCTTATGTATAAAAAATATAAAACAAAGAATTCTCAGTTTACTTCTGCAATTCAAAGGAGTAGGTCACTCCGGCCGAAAAAAACAGAACTGTTTTACTCTGAATATAGGCAGGAACATTCCTGGGTAATACAATGTTCAAGGAAGTACTTAAAGACAAATTTTTTTTGGAATAAACCAATGGCAGCGTAAGATCGAAGGAATTAATCCTGCTACTATTTGTTGTTTCGAAAATCTGCCCAAGAGTCGCCGATGGATTCAAATAGGACAACTGATTATTCAGGCCTTTGGCTTTTGGGAGAGCTCCGTTGGTTTGAAGCTGACTTATAGTGATATTGTCTCCATATTTTGTCCTTAAAGGGGATAAGAATTGGAATAATTTGTTTGTAAAGAAGATAGAATATGAGAGATCACCATAATTTGCTCCAAGTGAAGGAAGTAATTGAAGGAGACTTCCATTGGTAATCACATCATCAAAATCAACTTCAAAACCCAAAGTCAGATTGAAATTATGGGCACTATTTTTACCAAAAAGGTAATCTGCCGTGAAGGATGGAGTGAACCACTTAAAACTACCTGAGAACTCAACTCCTGCCTGATCTGTGAACAATGTTTTTGCACTGGACGCAGCTGCAGAATAAAGAAAATGGCTGTATGATGGTGTGATAGTTATACGCTTGTTAAGCATCTCGAAATTCCAGCCTCCGGTTAAGTCAACTTCAGTAGAATTATTTGATGAGGCAGAATTATTGCTGTTCTTTAACCACATACCGTTTACTGACAGCATAAGACCCTTCTCTCCGAAATAGCTTAAAAATACAGAAGTATTAGCCTGGGAATTGAAATTTTCAAAAATGCCGTATACATTATTGTTGGAATTAAAATCTATTCCTGCTTCCAGATATGATTTGTCTTCAACTTCAGATTCCTTCTGAACTATTTGAGCATAAGATCTCGAGCATAAGATGGAGGCAAATAAAACTGATAAAAGAAGAAGTTTTTTCATGGGTTTCAGCTCACGTTGAGTATAAAAATAATTCCAATTATACGCAAAAAATGGATTTAATTCTTCCTGCCAATAAAGATAACCAACACTCAAAAGATAAAAATGTTAAAACAACTCTTCCTTAATATATTCCATCGTTTGTCAGCTGTAAGCACCCTCAACAAAAATTATTCCTGCCCTTTTTTCTTAAGAACTTACTGCTAAATTTGACACCTTTCAACAAACTACGCGTTTCAATTACTAAAAAGCTATTAAATAACCCGTCATGAGCAATTCAATTGAAAAAACTAAATCAGCCTACGAATATCCATTGCTGATAAAACAACTATTTGCCGCTCCTCTTGCGACCAATCCGGATCAGGAGATTATTTACCGCGATCAACTTTCCCTTACATACAAAACCTGGCAGGAACGTGTACACCGACTTGCCAATGCCTTGACCTCTATCGGTGTGGCACAAGGAAGCACTGTCGCTATGATGGACTGGGATTCACACAGATATCTTGAGGCTTATTATGCCGTTCCAATGTTGGGGGCAGTACTTCATACCATCAATGTTCGTTTATCTCCTGAGCAGATGGTCTACACAATAGACCATGCTGAAGACGATGTGATCATTTGCCATACCGAATTTTTGCCACTGCTGGAAGGTATCCGGGGCCGGATTGCCGAAGGACGAAAATTTATTCTGATCGATGAAGGAGGTGAAATATTTAAAAATCATTTCCAATTTGAAGGGGAATATGAAAAGATGCTGGCTGAGGCTTCACCTGAGTTTGATTTTCCGGAATTTGACGAAAATACCAGGGCAACAACCTTCTATACGACTGGCACTACCGGACTCCCCAAGGGAGTTTATTTTTCGCACAGACAACTCGTTCTTCATACCCTTGCAACCACCGCGGCACTAGCTGTCAACTCTGTTCAAGGTCGTTTACACAAAGGATCTGTTTATATGCCGCTCACTCCGATGTTTCACGTCCATGCCTGGGGTATTCCATATGTTGCAACGTTTTTGGGTATTAAACAGATCTATCCGGGGAAATATGTGCCCGGCATACTTTTGAATTTGCTAGAGACTCACAAGGTAACTTTTAGCCATTGTGTTCCGACGATATTGAATATGCTGCTGAAAGATCCATTGTCCGAACAATGTGATTTCTCCCGCTGGACCTGCATCATTGGAGGTGCTGCACTACCGAAAGCACTGGCTCTTGAAGCATTAAGACGGGGCATCGATATTTTCGGAGGTTACGGAATGTCGGAAACTTGTCCGGTGTTATCGTTGTCCCAGCTTTCTGCTGAAGAGCTGGAACTTCCACTCGAGGAGCAGGTCGATCTTCGATGCCGAACAGGCAAACCGATTGGAATGGCACAAATGAGGGTGGTTGACACCGATGGGAAAGAGGTTCCTAAAGACGACAAGACCCCGGGAGAAATCGTGGTTCGTTCTCCATACTTAACACAAGGCTACCTTAAAGATCATGTACATTCAGAGAAACTTTGGGAAGGTGGGTGGATGCATACCAATGATGTGGCCTGCGTCAACCAAAGTGGTAGCATACGTATCACCGACCGGACCAAAGATGTGATCAAAGTGGGGGGCGAGTGGCTCAGTTCTCTTGAAATAGAGGACGTAATTGCCAAGCATGAAGGGGTATCTGAAGTGGCCGTGATTGGTGCTCCTGATGTGACCTGGGGAGAAGTTCCGCTGGCGATTGTTATCCCCAAAAGTGATGCTACTTTCGATGATCGTGAGATCGTTCTGATAGTCAAGGCTAGCGTAGACTCCGGAGTCTTGCCAAGAGAAGCCATTACCATGAAAGTTCTGAGGGCTGAATCGATTCCGAAAACCAGCGTTGGGAAAGTCAACAAGGTCGCATTGCGCTCTAAATTTCTACAAGGATAAATTAAGTTGATTTTATCATTTTAACTCATTTACATTTGCCAGCATCCAGGTATTTAAGAATCCAATGCGAATCACATTGCTCATCTTAGGGAGGTTAACTTTATATGGTTTGTCGCCTGGACGGTGATAATCTTTGTGCATGGCGGCCATGTAGGCTATGACAGGAATTTTCTTTTCGGCAAAATAGTTGTAATCCGATCCTCCACTAGGCGTTTCCTGAGCATTGTAACTCATTTTGATGCCAATTTTGTAAGTTTCCAAATCCTTTTCAGTGGCAGTTTTGAGAACCTCATAAGCTTTAGTGTATGTAAGACCGCACATGACACCCAGCGAATCCCGATCAGTATCCCTGGATATCATATCGAAATTGATGTTGGCAAAAATGTTAGATTTTACAGGGTTTTTGACAAAATATTTTGAACCAAGCAATCCTTCTTCTTCACCATCCCAGGCTGCAAAAATAATGGTGCGTTTTGGCTTTACTCCGGTGGCCATACAAGCCCTGGCAACGGTCATAACCGCCACAGTCCCTGAGGCATTGTCGTCGGCACCATTCCATACTACACCGTTGAATTTCCCCTTGTGATCATAATGAGCTCCGACAACAACTACCTGATTGGGGTTTTCACCCTCGAGGACACCAAGCACATTCCTGCCCCTGTAGATCTCAGGTACCTGATTTTTCAGATTAAACCGTACGCTTTTGTTAGCAAGCTCCTGTGAAGCAGGCTTCATCTTCTCGGCAACATTCTTCTCAAAAGCTTCGATATTGATACCGGAATTGCCGGTAAGTTCATTCGACAATCTCTTAGACACAACGAAATAAGGCAAGGCTTTTTCGAGACTATCGCTCAAAAGGGAGAAATTGTTGTTGTACATTTCGGCGGGATATTCATCAAATTCCATATCACCGCTGAAAAAGCGGAATACATTTTTCGGACTGCCAAATGTTGAAAGGTCGGAGGAGGTATTGATTTCAATGATGGCAATAGCTCCTTTTTGCAAGGCTACTGTATTTTTGTTTGATTCAATCTTGTAAATTTCACGCCAATCGCCACTCTTGGGTCTGAATTTTTTGGAGGCTAAACTAGAGGTGTCTTTCTGGCCGGGAAATCCGCGTAAGCGCAGTAAAATCTTCCCTTTTACATCTATCCCCTTGAATTCATCATAGCCATTTTTCTCGTCACACATGCCATAGCCAACAAAGACGAGCGGCGCCTCGCCGGACAAGCCACCAATGGTAGGATTGTTTCTGCCCCCAAAAGTGAAGTCAGTCTCTGAGTTAAATATCTGGGCGAAAGTGCTTTTGTCCTTTGTGGTGACAACCGATAATTGATGCTCTTTTGAAGTCTCTGTTTTCAGCATTGTAAAATCCTGAAAAAATCCCTGTTCGCCTATTTGCAGCGTAGTTCGCCCAAATCCCCGCCCACCAGTTACAGGCACTTTGTAAGGTTTCAATCCATAAACCTGAAACATGCTGGTGATATAATCTGCAGCCATGGCAATACCTTTTGTGCCGGTATTACGACCCTCCATCCAGTCGGAGGCTAGAAAATCCAGCTGACCTTTTACACTTTGATTGGTAATAGCATCTAATCCCTTTCGAATAGGATCAGTTTGAGCGGAGAGATTTCCTGTGGAGGCAAATAATAAGATTAGTAGAAGTGTTGCTGCATAATTTTTCATGAATGTTTGGTCTTAAAATGAAACCAAATATAACAATTATGCAAATGTCAGGATTGCAATATCCTAAATTTTAGCTTTGAGTCCACTCCTACAAGTCTTTGTGACCTTCTCAGCTTTTTTTTGCTGTTCAGAGTTGATCAACTTTAGATCAATACCTAAAGGAAGTTCTTATCTAAATATTCTTGAAATTTAGCTTTGTACTGGTCACTAACCGGAATATAGACCTTCCCGAAAACAATCCGGCTTCGATCAATCGTTTCAATTTTGTCGAGGTTGACCAAAAATGAGCGGTGCACACGCATAAATTTCTCCGGCAATTTTTGCTCCAGCGATTTGATGGAATTAAGTGAAAGTACCGGTTTATCTTCCCCGGAAGTATATACTTTGATGTAGTCTTTTAACCCTTCGATGTAGAGAATATCATTGAAATTGATGCGCCGGATTTTATATTCAGATTTCAAAAACAGGAACTGGTTGTTGGCTTCGACGGATGGCAATGCACTCGCTTCAAGTTCTGCCATCTTATGAGCTTTCCCGGCGGCTTTGAGAAACTCCTCGTAGCTGAAAGGTTTTAGAAGATAATCGATCGCATTCAGCTTAAAGCCTTCCAGAGCATATTTTTCAAAGGCTGTCGTAAAAACTATTTTGTGATCAGCTTCCAATGTTCGGGTAAATTCAATCCCGGAAAGATCTGGCATCTGAATGTCAACAAAAATAAGTTCAGCCTCTTCGTTTGAAAGAAAATCTATAGCATCAAGCGGATTGTCAAACGCACCCACCAACTCCAAATAAGGAGTTTTGCTGATATAGCCGCTTACCAGTTTGAGTGCGAGAGGCTCATCGTCGATGGCAATAGTTCTCAGTTTCATGTGATAACAATTTGTTTTTTAATTGCCACATGGAATGGCCATGAGTTTGTTACTATCCGGAAGGATGATTTGCAAATCATGGCAATTTCATGACAGCATTTTCTCTTTCACAATGGAAAGTTTTACTTCAAAAACAGATTCTCCGTGTGTGATATTTAGTTCATGTCTTCCGGCAAACAACAATGACAGACGCTTTTTGACATTTTCGAGTCCGATGCCCGAATGTTCCAGATCGCCTGTTTGACCGCTCTTACAAATACTGTTTTCTGTGATGAAGAGGATGCGATCATTGGCAATTTCCATCCTAATTTTGATGAAGGATGGTCCACGTTGTCCGACTCCGTGCTTGAAAGCATTTTCAATAAAGGGAATAAAAAGCAGCGGCGCGATAGAAAAATCAGCATAATCCTTCGGGAACTCAATTTGTAAATCTACCCTTGGACTGAGGCGTAATTTCATCAAATCAACGTAATTGTCCATGAATTCAATCTCATGGCTCATTAGTGTCTCGCCACGTTCAGATTCGTAAAGCAGATAGCGCATCATCTTCGAAAGCTTCAAAACTGATTGCTGCGCTGTCGGACCGTCAATGCCGATCTGGGAATAAATATTGTTCAGGGTATTGAAGAAGAAGTGAGGACTGACCTGATTTTTCAAAAAAGCAAGTTCGGAGTGCAGTTTTTCCTTCTCCATCTCCTTCTGCTTTTTCTCGTTCAGCTTCAATTTCTCATTGAGCCCGAGGCCCACTGCAAAACCCGAAATTAACAGTGAAGCGATGATATGATTATAAAATCCAAATGCTTTCATGGGAGGCTTAAAATCAACCCCTGTTGCCGCCAACTTCTTGACAAATTCCTGGAATCTGGCATCTTCCACAACATCATAAAGCAGTTGATCATTGATGAATGCAGTCATATAGTAGGAAGCAGTGATCACACCCGACAGAATAATGAAATAGATCCAATACTTTTCCCGGAGAAAGAACTTTGGAACCAGCCATAGATATCCCACATAAAAAATGAGGATCGCCGAAAATGTATGGGTATAAAACTGATTCAGTCGATGCTGATTTCCCCCAAAAGCAGTGTTCAGATAAAGTGGGATAAGGATAATCACCAACCAGGCAATGGCATGGAGGGTTATTTTTAGCCTTCTATCGGATAGAGATGGAAATATGATCATTGATTCTATTTTTATCAAAGATAATAAATGGCTGCAAAAGATACTGATACAGTTTATCTAAAAAAGAGGGGATGCTACCGCTGCCAAAAAAAAGCGACTTCTAAAAACAGCGTATAGCAACCCGTCATCTATGTTTATTCATATCGCAAGGCGTCTATCGGGTTTAGACTGGCGGCTTTTTTTGCCGGATACCATCCGAAGAAAATCCCAATCGCTGAGCAGACAAAAAACGATACCACGACCGATTCAGTCATGATTACGACCGGCCAGCCCATCAACGATCCAACCACCGAACTGATAAGGTATCCGAATAATATGCCTATCACTCCTCCAACGACGCTAAGCATGGTTGATTCGATCAGAAACTGCATCAGAATGTCCCGGCCTTTGCCGCCAATTGACATGCGCAGACCGATTTCGCGGGTCCTTTCGGTAACAGAAACATACATAATGTTCATAATCCCTATGCCGCCTACCAGAAGTGAAATCCCGGCAATAGCTCCTAAAAGTGTCGTTAGTATATCGCTGATCGACGAAAAAGTTTTGACCAGTTCCGATTGTGACATGACTCTGAAATCATCGTCCTCAGGTTTGGCAATCTTGTGTTGCTTGCGCATGATGGTTTTCATCTCCTCAATGGCAGCTTCCGTCTTCTCTTCGCTAATGGCAGAAGTATAAATCCCCTGGATGAAATCGATTGCCAAAAACCGTCTTTGAACAGTGGTATATGGAGCAATCATCAGATCATCCTGATCCTGCCCAAAAGAGTTTTCGCCCTTCTCCCCCAATATTCCGATAATTTTCATCGGTATATTTTTAAAACGGATGGTTTGTCCGATGGGATCCATTCCTTTCGGAAATATTTTCTCAACGATCGTCTTTCCCACCAGACATACTTTTGCCAAACTGGAGATTTCCTTGTCAGTAAAAATCCGGCCACTCTCAATGGAAAATTTCTTGATGCCCAAATATTCCCCATTTGCTCCGTAGATGGATGTTGGCCAGTTTTCATTGCCAAAAACCACCTGTCCGCTGGTTCTAACTTCCGGCGATATAGCCGAAATATTTACGCATTGCAACCGGATAGCCTCAAGGTCTTCCATTCTCAGTGACTGGCTGCTTGAGTTTCCCATCATGACGCCACCCCGTTGTTGTGATCCCGGCATGATGAAGACAAGGTTCGAGCCCATGCTCGACATCTGATCCTGGATGCTTTTTTTCGAGCCTTGTCCGATGGCAAGCATGGCGATGACCGAAGCGACACCTATAATGATGCCCAGCATGGTCAGAAATGCCCTGAACTTGTTGCGCATCAGTGCATTTTTAGCGATCTTTAATAAATTTATATAGTTCATCTGTTGTCGTTTAAGCTTCGTGTTCGCCTACAGGCAATGTTTTCAGCATATAAGAAGCCAGTAACTTCTCTTCGACCAATTGTTCTTTGACCACCCATCCATCGCGGAAAATAATGTTCCTGGAGGTTAGACGGGCGATATCAGCTTCGTGTGTCACAAAAACGATGGTCTTTCCCCTGTCGGTATTCAGACGCTGAAAGAGTTCCATGATTTCGTAGGATGTTCGGGTATCAAGATTGCCGGTTGCTTCGTCAGCCAGAATCACAACAGGATCGTTCACCAAAGAGCGGGCAATGGCCACACGCTGTTGCTGTCCACCCGAAAGCTGATTGGGCATGTGATGCATCCTGTCAGCCAAACCCACAGATTCGAGCGCAGCAATGGCGCGCTCTTTGCGTTCCCTGGATGTAACCTTGTCGTTGTAGAATAGTGGCAACTCCACATTCTCAAGCGCTGATGTCCTGGACAATAAATTGTAAGACTGGAAGACAAAACCCAGTTTGGCATTTCTCAACTCAGCCAGCTCGTTTTTAGTCAGTTCCGATACACTGGTCCCATCAAGTTTGTATTCGCCTGCCGAAGGTTTATCCAGACAACCCAAAATATTGAGCATCGTTGATTTTCCTGATCCGCTGGCTCCCATGATGGCAACAAATTCTCCCTGCTGAATCTTCAGATTGACTCCTTTCAGCGCATGGACTGTCATGTCGCCCACCTGAAAATCCTTCTTAAGATTGATGACTTCGATGATTGTATTTTTCATTTGTATTATTTTTTCTGTCCCGGACGTTGGGGCATAAACGGGCTTTTGGCAACTGTTTTGGAAGTCGATGCTGCTTTGACAGCAGTCAATGAAAGAACGATCTCGTCACCCTGGTTCAATCCAGAAAGCAATTCGTAGTTGATGCCGTCATTCTCGCCGATTTTTACTTCAACGCGATTTATCTCAGATCCATTCTTTGTCCAGACAAATGAGCTCTTGGTATTTCCAGTCTCACTTGGTGCGACCGTTTTTGACATTTTGCCGGAAACTTCATCGGGCAACGTTTTCAGATAGGCTTCATAAACTACTTCTTCGGGCGTAAAGCGAAGTGCCTTCCCGGGTACGACAGGAATATCGACCTTTTCGTTGACATAAATGGTGGTACTGGCAGTCATTCCCGGCATCAGCTTAGTATCCGGATTGGGTGCCTGAATAATTACGGTATAGGTAACCACATTCGAGGTAACGACTGGCTGTTTCCTGATTTCGGAAACCGAACCTGCAAATTTCAATTCAGGAAAAGCATCTACCGTAAATTGAACGCGTTGGTTCATTTTTATCTGACCTATGTCGGCTTCATCGATTTTCGCCTCCACGCGCATCTGAGTCAAATCGTTGGCGATGGTGAACAATGTTGGTGTGTTGAAGCTGGCTGCTACCGTCTGACCTTCGTCAACAGCCCTGTTGAGGATTACTCCATCGATGGGAGAATATATTCTGGCGTATGATAAATTGATTCTGTTCTTGTCGTAAACGGATTTGGCATTTTTCAGAGAAGCCTGAGAATTGAGGTAGTTGTATTCGGCAAGATCGAAGTCTGACTGTGCAATCAGCTTCTTCGCGATCAAAGCTTTGTACCGTTCGTAAGTTGCTTTCTGGTATTTGACCTGAGCTTCAGCCATATCTACAGACGCCTTGGACTGATCCAACTGGGCAAGAAGTGGCGTTTCGTCCAGTTGAGCCAACAATTGTCCCTTTTTAACCTGGGAATTGAAATCTACATAAAGCTTTTCGATGACACCGGAAACCTGGGTGCCAACCATAACTGTTTTGATGGCCTCGAGCGTTCCGGTAGCAGTGACCGTATTGCTGATGGTTCCTATTCCAACTTTTGCAGTTTCGAAAGAATAGGTTTGTTCTGCACTACGCAGCTTGGTGAAGGCAAAATAACCAGCGGCAAGAAGCACCACTGCTGATCCGATGTATAAAAATTTCTTGTTCATGGTATAGTATTTTTTAATCCTTATATTTCTTTTATCTTATGTCTAATGTCTTATCTCTCATGTCTCTGGTCTATAGGACCAGCGAAATTCCTTTGTAGAAATCCAGCACTTTGTAACTGAATATCAGGCTGAATCTGGCTTGAAGAAGTTTACTTTCCGAAGTGATCAGGTTGGTTTTCTGAACCAGAAAATCGACCGAGTTAAGCAGTCCCTGTTTGAATTTTTCGTCAGTCACATCATACGACTCTTTGCTGGATTGCAACAGTTCGAGACCTGCGGCATATTCCGATTTAGCCTTTTCAACATCCACACATGCCTGCTCAATCTCTTTGCGCAAGCCATTTTTGGTGTTGATCTCATCCAGTTCGGCATTCGAAACGGCAATGTTTGCCAGGCTCACATTGGTTCTTACCTGCTTCTTTTGAAAGATCGGGATAGAAAGCGAGAGGCCTACCGACGGATTTATTTTATTCTCAAGCTGTGAGGAAAAGTTTGATCCGGTGGTCAGACTAGAATAACCGCTTGACAATCCGGCACCCAAAGAAAGGGTCGGCAAAAAATCTGCTTTGGCAATATCAACATTGAGACTTGCACTCTCTGTGGTCAACGCTGCATTTTTAATCTGCGGCTTTATACCAAGGGCAAGGTTGTAAATTTCCTGCGCATTAGGCTGAACTGAAGTTACCAGTATGCTGTCGAGGTTGGGCGAGCTGATCTCAAAATTGTGATCAACAGGAAGTTCCATCAGTTGCATCAGGGTCACTTTGTTGATGGCCAGCTGACTGGCAACAGTTGCCAGTGTCGATTTCTCGTTGGCAAGTTCCGATTTGATCTGAAGGTAGTCGGCCATTGAGATAACGCCCAAATCGACCCTTTCTTTTGCAAGTCCCAGCTGCTGGGTAGTGGATTCAATCTGCTTTTTCGCATTGTTAACACTTTCATAGGAAAACAATACTTGCATGTAGGCATTCAGGATATTGATACCAACTGATTGCCTGACTGTTTCGGAGTAAAATTGTCCGCTTTGCAAGTTGATTGATGCCTGCTTAATTTTTTTTGTCAGCTTTTCTCCGTTAAAAAGGACAACATTCGAATTAAGTGCAAAATTGGAACTGTTTGTTCCATTGCTACTTCCATACTGTCCGGTAAAGGAATCAAAACCTTTGTACCAGTTAAAATTCTGGCTGACTGATGCATTAAGTGAAGGCAAGCGGTTGGCCTGAGCCTGATCTGAATAAAGCATGTTTTGGCTGTTGGTAAGATCAGCCTTTTTGATCTGGATATTTTTTCCCAAAGCATAGCTGATGCAATCTTCCAGCTTCCAGGTTTTGCTTTGTGCCTGTCCGGCGATTCCCGAAAAAAGGATCAGTAATCCGGTCAGCAGTAAACTTGTTTGTGTGGTTCTCATGGCTTCTATTATTTTGAAGCGAATCAACACAAAGTCCATCATACGGTAAAAAGGAATAGACGTCTTGGGGCTTTTTGACGACGAATGGGCGAATTTTATCGAAGAAAACTATTCGTTCATTTCAATCTCTATTTCCATTCCAACGAGTATATTTGAATGAATTTGGATTTCACGGTCACGGTCGGATCGGGAGTCCTAATTTTCCGGAATTTATTACTGAATCTATTAACAATGAACATAATGAGAATTTCAAACAAATTATCCCTTTGGGTGATTTTTGCCCTTGTCAGCATCGCTTTTAATGCACAGTCAGCAACAAATGAATTCACAGCCAAACTGCTGACTTCCGAATTCATCTACGAAACCGCTCCTTTTCCCTCCTGCCATGCCTCAACAATTGTTGAAACCAAAGAGGGATTTCTGGCGGCCTGGTTTGGTGGAACGGACGAAAGCAATCCCGATGTCTGCATTTATACCTCTCGCTTACTCAAAGGAAAATGGAGCGTGCCGGAACAGGCTGCTGATGGTATTCAAAATGAAAACCTCCGCTATCCTTGCTGGAATCCGGTACTTTTTCAGCGTGACAATGGTGATATCATCCTATATTACAAAGTCGGACCTAATCCGAGAGAGTGGTGGGGAATGTACAAGATCTCAAAAAACCAGGGAAAAAGCTGGTCTGAAGCCAGCAGAATTCCTGGGTTGCTTCTGGGCCCAATCAAAAACAAACCGCAGAGATTAACCAATAGAACAATCCTCTATCCTACAAGTATTGAAACCAGGCAAAGCTGGAATGTCTATATGGAAACCTCCAACCAGGAATTGACCAATTGGGAGAAAATCAGCATCGATAACAATGGCCTCAACGCGATTCAGCCAACCATTCTTTTCCACAAAGACGGAAGCCTTCAAATACTTTGCCGGAGCAAGGAGAAAAAAATTGTGGAGAGCTGGTCGAACGATCAGGGAAAGACCTGGACCCCTCTTCAGCAGACCAACCTGCCAAATAACAACTCGGGAATTGATGCCGTTACCCTTAAAAACGGTACGCACTTGCTTATCTGCAATCCGATAGAAAAAGGCAGGAATAAACTTGCAGTTCTTTACTCTGAAGACGGTAAAAATTGGACTGATTTAATCGTTCTGGAAGACCTTCCAAAAGGGGAATTCAGTTATCCCGCCATCATCGAAGCAGAAGATGGAACTGTCCATATTACTTACACGTGGAATAGGGAGAAGATCAGGTATGTACAAATAAGGCTAAAGGATCAAGGCTAAAGGATAAAGGCTAAAGGATAAAGGCTAAAGGCTAAAGTGAGGGACTCCGGGAATTAGTGGGCTAAAAAAAGTTATGAGTTACGAGTTATTACGCTCAAATCTAGATTGGAGCGTTCTTCACTTTAACCTTTAACCTTTATCCTTTAGCCTTTATCCTTTAGCCTTGATCTTCCTCCCTGATCTGCACCCTTCTGATCTTGCCACTAATTGTTTTTGGCAGCTCTGTCACAAATTCCACGATCCGGGGATATTTGTAGGGTGCTGTTACTTTCTTCACATGCTCCTGAAGTTCCCTGGCCAGTTCGTCGCTCGCATGCCAGTTTTTCGCCAGGATGACCGTTGCCTTCACCACCTGACCGCGATCGGGATCCGGCACTGCAGTGATGGCACATTCCAGTACTGCCGGGTGTTCCATCAAAGCACTCTCCACCTCAAATGGGCCAATCCGGTAACCTGAACTTTTGATTACATCATCAGCCCGTCCAACGAACCAATAGTATCCATCCTCATCACGCCACGCCATATCTCCTGTGAAATAGATATCGTCGTGCCAAACCTTTTGTGACAATTGTTCATCACGGTAGTAGCCGTTAAACATCCCTACCGGCGGATTTTGGTCTGTATAAATGACAATCTGTCCCTCATCACCCACTTCACACGAACTGCCCTTTTCGTCAAGCAGGTCAATCCGGTAGCCCGGAGATGGTTTCCCCATCGAACCCGGTTTTGGATCCATCCAGGGATAGGTCGCCAGGGCCACCGTACATTCTGTTTGACCATAGCCTTCCATCAGCCGGATGCCGGTCTCCTCCAGAAACTGCTTGTACACTTCTGGATTTAGCGGCTCACCTGCCACCACACAATATTTTAAGGCTGATAAATTGAATTTGGAAAGATCTTCCTTGATCAGAAAACGGTAAATGGTTGGAGGAGCACAAAAAGTCGTAACTCCATATTTTTCGATCACCTCCATCAGATTCTTTGGCACAAATTTGTCGTAATCATAGGTCATCACTGCACTACCCGATAACCATTGACCATACAATTTTCCCCAGGCGGATTTTGCCCATCCCGTATCAGCTACCGTGAAATGCAATCCGTTGTCCTGCACATTCTGCCAGTATTTTGCCGTTAAGATATGTCCAAGCGGATAGACAAAATTATGATTCACCATTTTTGGCATGCCGGTTGTTCCAGAGGTAAAATAAAGCAGCATGATATCGTTGTTTTTTGATGCCTGATCCCCT
This sequence comes from Prolixibacteraceae bacterium, assembly GCA_037140615.1. Lineage (GTDB taxonomy): Bacteria > Bacteroidota > Bacteroidia > Bacteroidales > Prolixibacteraceae > CAINVV01. The sequence continues at coordinate 3,913 of JBAXED010000026.1, read as the reverse complement.
TCGGGACGGACAAATTGCTCAGAAACAGCTGTCATCCCGGAACTAAAGTTGAGCCATCCATCACGGTCCTGGCCAATTAATGCTTTGACAACAAACGTAGGAGACTTCTCTTGTGATTCCTCAACGTGCAGAATTACTTCCAGCTCAGGAACGCAGACAATCATTTTGATATCGGCAGCATTGTTCCTGTAGATCAGATCTTTGGTACTCAGCAAATGAGTAGCCGGAATAGCAATCGCGCCAATCTTGTGCAGCGCAAGAATACAAAACCAGAATTCAAACCTGCGCTTTAATATCAGCATCACCGCATCTCCTTTGCGGATGCCGGCTGAAAGGAAATAATTGGCAGCCTTGTCACTCTGAATTTTCATTTGGCCAAAGGTAAAGATCACCTCCTTTCCTTTGTCATCACACCAAACCATGGCGATTTTATCAGGAGTCCTAAGGGCGATGTCATCGACTACATCAAAGGCAAAATTGAAATTATCGGGTATTTGAATCTTGAAGTTTTCTGCAAAATCTGAGTATGACTGAAAATCTGTTTGTGAAAGATATTTATCGAGTACCATGGGAGGCAATTATGAATTATGAATGATGAATGATTTGGCTTTTAGGAAGAAATGACTAAATGATAAGGGCCAGAAATTTAGCCTCCTTGTTGTTTAGTGCCTTCATGGCATGTTGATATCCTGAATCAAAGTATATGGAATCACCTTCGTTCAATACTATTTCATGGCCATCAACGATGATCATTAAACTTCCATCCATCACAATATTGAACTCCTGCCCGGGATGAGCATTAAACTCCGGTGTTAGGCTTTCCGGGTATGGTGTAACAGTGACAATAAATGGCTCGACCTTTTTATGGATGAAATTGTAGGCCAGATTTTCGTAGGTGTATTGCTTGCGGCGGTCCACATTTAAGCCTTTACCCTTTCGGACAACAGAATAGACATGCAATTTAGGCTGATCGCCACTCAGAAGGGCAGAAAGTTCCATCTTAAACCTGTTGGCCAACCTGATCAAAAATCCCACAGGAATATCTGTGTTGCCACACTCATAGTCGTGCAATAGCCCGGTCTCCACGTTTAGTTCCCGCGCAAAGCTTTCGACTGAAATACCTGAAATCTCCCGCAATTCTTTGATCCGGGCGGCGATTGATTGAAGCTGGTCTGTCATATCTAATGGTTTTTTTGAACTTGAAATTCCAAAATTAAAACAATTTGCATTAAAACCATTCGCCCTTGCCAAAGCAAAAATTAATGCAAAAAGATCAAAATATAACCATCATATTTTTTGCAATCGATTGCGCTACTTGATATATTTGTGAATTGTAAAAAATAAACCAAAGCTGATGAAGAAATTAATTGCTTTACTCCTTGTTGTCCTTTTCGTTTCCGCAAGTTACGCCAAAACTGACCCTAACAAAAGGGTTTTTGCAGCCAGAAACATCAAAAAATCGATGAAAATTGTGACTGACTGGCAATTGAAAAATCCCAAGCATGAATTGACCGATTGGACAAACGGGGCCTTCTTTGCCGGAGTATCTGCTGCCTGGGAGACAACCAGATCAAAGCCTATCTATCAGGCCATGATGGACATGGGAACAAAAAACGGTTGGAAACCCGGCAGACGCTGGTATCACGCAGATGATATCGCCATTTGCCAAACCTATGTCGATCTGTATAAGATTGAAAAGAAGCAGGAGATAATCCAGTCTTTCGTCGATACCCTGGCCATATTTATGAAAAAACCTTATCCGGTCAAAGGAAACGAAATCATCAAATGGTGGTGGTGTGATGCTCTTTTTATGGGACCTCCAGCCATGATCAAACTAGGAATTGCTACCGGCAACAACAGCTATATTGAATACAGCGACAAGCTTTTTAAGGAGTGCTATGAACTGCTTTATGACAAGGAGGAGCACCTTTTTGCCCGCGACCTGAAATATGTGATAAAAAACGACGGAAAAGACATCCGCGAGGCCAATGGAAAGAAAATTTTCTGGTCACGGGGCAACGGATGGGTCATGGGAGGTATTGTAAGAGTACTCAACGAACTGCCGGCAAATTATGAGGGCAAAGACTTTTACATCACCCTTTTCAAAGAGATGTCGGCACGCTTGAAAGATTTGCAACAAGCCGATGGATTGTGGCGTGCCAGTCTGCTCGATCCTGATTCCTACCCGGGAGGAGAAGTAAGCGGCTCAGGTTTTGATTGTTATGCCATGGCATGGGGCATCAACAATGGAATTCTTGATAAAGCAACCTATCTGCCTGTTGTGGAGAAAGCCTGGATTGCACTGAACAAATGCGTCAAGGAAGATGGCCATGTTGGCTGGGTTCAACCGATTGGTGCAGATCCGAAGAAGAATTTCAATGCCGACAGCTGGGAGGTATATGGCTCAGGTGCCTTTTTGCTTGCCGGTAGCGAGGTGATCAAACTCAAGAGATAGTTAGTCTGAATAAAACTAGTTACTGATCAGCTGTTGGCGATTAGCTATTAGTAGTTAGTTGTTAGCCTTTAATGCAATCCAAAATCAATAAATATCATGATAAATAAAAAATTAAAAGCTGTACTCTTCCTCCTTTTTCTGCTGATCAGTACAGTGATGTTCGCTCAGCCGATTGAAAGGCTTGTGAAAATTGTGGTTACCCCTGATCACGCCAACTGGCTGTATAAACCAGGTGAAGAGGCTATTTTTCAAGTAGTCGTAATGAAGAATAGTGAACCAATTCCAAATATCACCATAAGGTACGAAATTGGTCCTGAACAGATGATTCCAACAAAAAAGGATTCCGCCACCCTCAAGGATGGACATTTTCAAGTGGATGGCGGAACATTGAAAGAAGCAGGTTTCCTTCGCTGTAAAGTATCGGCAACAATCAATGGCATTCGTTATGAGAATCTGGCTACAGCCGCCTATTCACCTGAACTGATCAAGCCAACCACAGAATCTCCTGCCGGTTTTATCCAATTCTGGGAAAATGCTAAAACCGAAGCTGCCAAACTTCCTTTGGATGTTAAATTGACCTTGTTGCCCGATCGCTGTACCGAAAAAGTAAATGTTTATCAGGCAAACATTCAGAACTACAAGGCTGGCATGCGCCTTTACGGAATTTTGTGCGTTCCAAAGAAATCAGGCAAATATCCGGCATTGCTGAGAGTGCCCGGTGCGGGGGTTCGTGGATACGTTGGCGATCCAGCCATGGCAGAAATTGGCATAATTACTTTTGAAATAGGTATTCATGGTATTCCGGTTACAATGGATCCCAATATCTATCTTGATTTGGGGAAAACCACACTCGATGGTTATCCGTTTTTTAACCTCGACGACCGTGACAGGTATTACTACAAAAGGGTTTATCTAGGCTGCGTCAGGGCAATTGATTTTCTTTTTTCTTTGCCGGAATTTGATGGCTCTACACTGGCAGTAACGGGTGGAAGTCAGGGAGGTGCCTTGTCGATCGTTACGGCAGGCCTTGACCTCCGTGTGAAATATCTTGCAGCATTTTATCCTGCCCTCTGCGACCTGACAGGTTATTTGTTCGGTCGTGCAGGAGGTTGGCCTCATATGTTCAATGACTATAACAAGGCTTTCAACAACAAGAAGGACAAAATAGAAACCTCCAAATATTATGATGTTGTGAACTTTGCACGACAAGTAAAAGCACCGGGTTTCTATTCATGGGGTTACAATGATGTTACCTGTCCTCCTACTTCTATGTTCTCAGCCTACAATGTCATTCAGGCGCCTAAAAGTCTGACAATTTTTGAAGAAACCGGCCACTGGACCTATCCCGAACAAAATGAACTGGCCAGGAAATGGCTGGTTGAGAAGCTGACAGGAAAGTAGGAAGAAAGACTGGGAGACTGGGAGACTAGGGGACTGGGAGACTAGGGGACTGGGAGA
>JBAXED010000025.1:0-42626 GCA_037140615.1 Prolixibacteraceae bacterium | reverse complement strand
GCGCAGTGTGATAAGATTAAATTCTCAGAGAATTGGAGAATTGAACTTCAATCGAATGAAAATGTTAGTTTTTGGCAAGGAACTGCCATTGAATTGATCATAGAGGATGCAAAAGTACTGGGAGTTAAAACAGAGTTGGGAATAGAATTTCATGCTCCAGCTGTTATTTTGACCAATGGAACATTCCTAAATGGATTGTTACATTTTGGTCAGACGAAACTTGGAGGAGGTAGAATTTCAGAGCCAGCTTCATTTGGTATTACTGAACAATTAAAGAAGTATGGTTTAACGGTTGGAAGAATGAAAACTGGAACTCCTCCCAGATTGGATAAGCGTACGATTAATTTTTCGGGTCTGGAAGAACAGGATGGAGAGGAGGGAAAGCAATTTAGTTTTTTTCATTGCAAATATGTTAGCCTTCCCAACGTTAATTGTCATATTACTTATACAAACGATGCAGTGCATCATGAGTTGGAACAGGGATTTAGGTTTTCACCCATGTTTGATGGCACGATTAAGAGTTTAGGACCGAGATATTGCCCTAGTATTGAGACCAAGTTGGTTATATTCTCAGATAAGAGTTCTCATCAACTTTATCTGGAGCCCGAAGGTTGGGATTCTATTGAGTATTATTTGAATGGGTTTTCTACATCATTGCCATTTGAGGTTCAGGAAAAGGCTATTTCATTAATTCCGGGATTGGAAAATGCAAAAATTATAAGGCCAGGATATGCAATAGAATATGATTTTTTTGATCCTACGCAATTACATCATTCTTTGGAATCCAAAATTATTGAAGGATTATTTTTAGCTGGCCAGATTAATGGAACCACCGGATATGAAGAGGCTGGGGCGCAGGGATTAATGGCTGGTATAAATGCGTATCGGAAATTATGGAAGTTGGATCCTTTTATTCTATCCAGAGATCAGGCATATATAGGAGTATTAATTGACGACCTGGTGACCAAAGGTGTTGATGAGCCTTATCGAATGTTTACTAGCAGAGCAGAACATCGTTTACTTCTCAGGCAAGATAATGCCGATGAAAGATTATCAGAGATTGGTTTTAAACTTGGTTTATTGCCCGAATGGTGTTATGATTTATATATCGAAAAATCAGATATAATAAGAAGGATTCTAGAGCAATTGACAGAGATTTCAGTCAAGCCCGAAACAATTAATTCATTTCTGGAAGAGCATTCTTCTGCTGCCATCAAGCAAAAAACTAAGCTTTATAATATTATTACAAGACCACAGATTGGTTTGAAAAGCTTATTGGATAACTTACCTTTCTATAAAAAGCAAATTGAATTAGTGAGCGATCAACTTAGCGATGAAATTCTGGAAGCGGTTGAAATACGAATTAAATACTCGGGATATATACTGAGGGAGAAATCAGTTGCCGATAAATTATCAAGATTGGAGAATATTAAAATTGAGGGCAGGTTTGATTATAATAGTATATTGTCATTGTCGACTGAAGCAAGGGAGAAATTATCGAAGGTAAACCCTAAGACAATTGGACAGGCGCATCGAATACCTGGGATATCTCCAAATGACATAAATGTTTTGTTGGTATTGTTGGGACGGTAATGTTCCACGTGGAACAATTTCGATATCCAAGTTTGGCTATAAATTCATTTCGAATCAAAAGTGAGAAGAGAAGACTCAATAGGGCTTTTAGAGGAGGTTAAAAAATTGCCATCAAATCCTGGCGTTTATCAGTTTTTTAATATTGAGGATAAAATTATTTATATTGGGAAAGCAAAAAATCTCAAAAAGAGGGTTTCTTCCTATTTCTTGAAGACTCATGATAATAGGAAAACAGAAATCCTAGTTCGTCAAATTGCTAAAATTCGTCATATAGTTGTAGACGACGAAGAGGATGCATTGCTGCTTGAGAATAATCTAGTAAAAGAATATCAACCAAAATATAATATTCTATTAAAGGACGACAAGAGCTTTCCATGGATTTGTATCCGCAATGAACCTTTCCCTCGTATCTTTTATACTCGCAATGTGATCAAAGATGGGTCATTGTATTTTGGACCTTATACATCAGTTTACATGGCACGAACAATTCTTGAGGTAATTAAAAAGTTATTTCAGATCAGGAATTGTAATTTGGTATTAACCGACGTCAATCTTCAAGCAAGAAAATTTAAAAAGTGCCTCGAATTTCAAATAGGAAATTGTAAGGCTCCATGTGAATTGCTTTACACCCGGAATCTATATAATACTGACATACAAAATGCGAAGGCAATTTTAAGTGGCACGTTAACACCCGTATTTAATTATCTTAAGACTGCTATGCAGTTGGCTGCAGAAAATTATGATTTCGAAAGAGCCAATGAATTCAAATCAAAAATTCAATTTTTAGATAATTATAAAAGCAAATCGCTTGTATGCAGTTCCACTTTAACTAATGTGGATATTTTTTCTTTTCATGAAGATGTCAATTTTGCCTATGTCAATTACTTTAGAATTGTCGATGGATTCATTGTAACATCTTATATTCTAGAGGTTAAGAAGAAGTTAAATGAATCTAAAGAGGAGATACTATCTTTTTGTATTGTAGAAATTAGACGAATATGTAATTCGGAATCCGGCGAAATTGTATTGCCCTTTGTCATTGGAATAGAATTTAAGAATTTGAAGATTACTATTCCACGGATTGGTGAAAAGAAGAAATTGCTTGAATTGTGTGAAAGAAATGGTCGACTGTATATGCTGGAGAGGGCAAAAAATGAATCAGTAAAGTCCCCAGTTCTTAAGAAGCAACGTATACTTGAACGTATGCGCACGGATCTGAATTTAGTTTCTCAACCCAAACTGATTGAGTGTTTTGATAATTCTAATATTTCTGGTGATTTTCCTGTATCATCTTGCGTGGTATTTAAAGATGCTATGCCATTAAAATCTCAGTACAGGCATTTTAATATCAAAACAGTAGAAGGGCCAAATGATTTTGCTTCAATGGAAGAGGTTATAAGCCGCAGATATAGCAGACAATTAGCAGAAGGCAATCAACTGCCTGATTTAATAGTAGTTGACGGTGGGAAGGGACAACTTTCTTCGGCCTATGCCATTCTGCAAAAATTGGGGATAGAGCAGAAAATTGGAATTATTGGGATAGCTAAACGGCTTGAGGAAATATATTTTCCAAATGATTCAGTTCCACTTTACCTGGATAAGAAATCTGAAACATTAAGAGTCCTTCAACATTTAAGAGATGAGGCCCACAGATTTGGAATAACTTTTCATAAGGTAAAGAGATCTGAGAATTTTACAAATTCTGCTCTCTCGGGAATACCTGGAATAGGGACTAAAACAGTCGAAAAATTGTTAATTCGCTTTAAATCAGTCGAAAAGCTAAAATTAGTTCCAGCCGATGAGTTGGAGAAGGTCGTTGGAAAAGATAAGGCAAAAAGAATAGTTCTATACTTTCAATAGCGAATTTTTATAATAATGATGAAACGATGATTTCATCTATTTCAGAAAAATCTTTGGCATTTTTAAGCTCAATCTGTAATTGAGGATTATGTTGCATGCCACGTAATTCATTCAATTTTAATTCTATTTTGGTATTAATTGAATGAGTTAGATCAAGAGAAACACTTTCTATAATTCCCTTATCGATCTCAAGTACATAATGGAAAATGGCATTCCGGAATGATATGGAATTTCGATAAATGTATCGTGGCGAGTACCCATAAATCCAATTAATATTGGAATATTTAGTGGTAGCCAGATTCTGAATCTTTTCGTTATCGATTGAATTTAATTCATATACAGTTGGTTCAGCATAATTTTCTTTCATATGGGTAACGAAATCGATTATCAATTTTTCAATTGACACCGATGGTGAATTTTCCGAAAGATTCATTACCTCCGATCTTTTTGAAGAAATTGATTTATCAGTGAATCTGTCCGGGTGTCCTTTTAAGGCTGATGAAAGATTAGTTAAATTGCATTCAACCAATAGTGTACAATGTGCCAGAATACGGCTCTTAAATATATGCATCGCACTTCCAGATACTTTTTTGCCATTAACGACGAAATCATTTCGTTCATTTAGCCCCAATTCCGGTGCCTGGGTGTTTAAAAAATGATAGAATATTTCTGTTATTTTCTTGTATGAGATGTTTTCCCCGGGTTTACCTGTTTGAATAAAGCTAATATTTAGGTTTCCTTCGTCATGATATACTGCACCTCCTCCAGATAACCTTCTGGCTACTAGAATATTATTGTCATTAATAAACTTTGAATTAACCTCTTTTTGGGCAATTTGATGTTTCCCGACTACCACACTTGGTTTATTTACATATAGGAAAATGAAATCTTCCTGGCTGTTTTTAAGTAAATATTCTTCTGTAGCAAGATTCCAATATGAATCCATGTTGGAAGAGATCAGAAGGTTCATTTTTTTAGTGGTTTAATTGTATTTATTTCCCCTGAAAGCATAGGATTACTATAACCAATCTTTTGGTCTAATTCAAAATCATACAGGGTAAGAATTCTTAAACGATAGTAAGCCATCCAATAAGTTGCCAAAGAGTTGATGTAGTCAAGTTTACCTGTTACCCGTTCAGACGAGGCAATATTCATATCGGTAATCGTTATTTCCCCATTCTGAAATTTTTTCAAGGCAATGATGTATCCATTTGCCGCAACTTTATCAGCTTCTTCTGCGGTTTTTAATTGTTCTTTTAACAAACTGAACTGCTCCACCTGAACAATTACACTTCTGTCAAAATCTTCAAAGGCTTGCTTAACATCAAAACTTACAAGGTCCCGGTTCGACTCTGCCATTTTTACGGACGATGCAGCTTTGCCCCAGTCGAGTATAGGAACACTAAATGTTAATTGTAACATTCTTTGATTCAATGGCTGTTCATATATTCCGGGAAATGTTTGGGCACTGTTGGATAGACCATAGTTTCCTGAAAGGGTAGCATTTAGTCCACTGCTTCTTTTTGCTTGAGTAAGCTGACTCTCTGCTGAAATCATTCGGCGAAGGTAATAGACTTGTTCTGATCTGTTTTCGCGAGCTTCTTTCAATGCTTTTTCAGGTGAAATATCAAAGAGAGTAATCAATAAAGGCATTTGAAGTTCAATATTTTCCTTTTGGTCCAATCCAATGTATGATTTTAAAGAAAAGTCGGCATTTTTTAGATCCATTTTTGCAGAACTCATTGATTTCTGCGCATTAAGTACTGACAGTTCAATACGGGAAAAATCGTTTTCCGAAATTTGTCCAAGTCTCTTTTTGACTTGAGCAATTTTTAGGTTGTCTGAACTATTGTCGAAAGAACTTTTAGCTAAATTGTAGTTGGTTTGAATTCTAAGATAATTGAAAAAATAGGAAGTTGCAGTGTAGGCAATGGTTTCAATTGTTTGTATGAAATTTTTCTGTGATTCGTCGTAAATCATCGGTTCCGTTTTTTTGGACCATTTCATCCAGTTATACGCGAATATTGGCTGATTAAATCCAATTGAAAAAGGACTTCCAGAGAACAAGGTGCTATTTTTGTTGTAATCCTGAACCCTTGCAAATGAAGTAGAAGCGTAAATTTGCGTTCCCGTTAATGGAATGTATTGATTTAATGAGAGATTAGAGGAAATTGAAAGATTGGAAACCTGTTTGAATTCGATGCTACCATCGGGCTGTGTCACCGGGATAGTTGATTGGGCAAAATTAGGAAGTGTGCCATTTAAAATCAGATTAGGCAAGAATTGTTTGGAAAAATTCCTGTAGCGCCAGTAATAGCTTACATGTTGATTTTGAGCATATTTCAGAGATGACGATTGGGAAATTGCTAGTTCAACAATGTTTCTTAAGCTCAAACTTAGCTTTAATGTGTCTTTATTATTACGGCCCTCCTGAGCAGATACCTGGTTGTTCAGTGACAAGAGTAGAAAAGTAAAATAAAGAAGTATTTTCACCTTTTCACGCATAAGTCCTTATTTTACAACGATTTCGTTAAAATTCTTGAATTGGTGATATCCGGCTAATGGAACAATAATTTTATCCCCTTCCTTAACTCCATCGCTTATTTCTATATAGTCAGGACTCATGTATCCAGTAGAAATTCTGGTCCTCAAAGCTTTGCCGTCATTGTAGATGTAAAGAAAATCTGGGCGGCCTTTTTCAAACTGTGAGATGTTCTTTATTCTTAACGCATTTTCCTTGTAATTCTTCGCAATCCAAAGTTCGATATTTTGGTGGGGTATAAGTTTTGGATGTGCACTCTCTTCCAGGTGAACATTGAATTGAATTTTTCCATTTTCAACAATAGGGGAGACTGTTCCGATGTGCCCAAATAGAGTGGTATCTTCAAAAACAGCGTATATGGTGGTCCCGGTTTTAACAAAATCTGCCATCTTTTCTTCAACAGATCCTGCAATTTTAAAGGACGATAAATCCGAAATTCTGACAAGAACTTGATCCTTGCTAACCTTTTCTCCGGGTTTATTTCCGATCGCAAGCACAATTCCTGTTGAATGGGATCTCACATTCATTTGGTCCAATCCTTCGAGTTTCTCTTTTAGCTCCTTTTCCTGAATCTCTATGCCCAATAAAAGTCCTTCCTCTTCTGCTTTAAGCTGCTTAATACGAATGTTGTTTTTTTCCTTAAGCGTGACTAGTTCTTTTTCGGCCAGGGCTATTTCTTGTTTTGTCTTTTCAATTTTAGCAGGGGAGATGCCACCAACTTCAACCAATTGTTCTTCATCAGAAAGTTGGGATTTCAAGGAAGTGATGTTTAACTTTTTAACCTCTTCATTGTATTTTAAATCGATTTTCGTGGAACTCTCGGCCAGATTATTTTTTTCGAGACTATTTTTTTTGAGAGCAAGCTGATCCTGAATATTTTCAATATCAGCTTTAATCTGCTGGTCCTCAAGGACTAGGATGAGATCACCCGACTGTACACGACTCCCCGGTTCCCGGATTATTTTTTTGATACTGCTAGGATAGCTGCAACGAATCAATACCTCACTCTCAGGCTCAACGACACCTGATGTTTTTATAGGATTGATAACTTTTCCCTTCTCAACGGTCAGAGTCACATACTGATTTTTTTCGATCATATTAGGTGATTCTGAACAAGAGGCAAGAAAAATCAGCGTAAAAAGCCAACCACAGATGTGAGGTTTCGAATTTTTATGGATGTTCATTGTCAATAGTATTGGGGAAGTCAAATAGAAACCTCCTCTCAGTAATGTTAATAAAATCAGGCCGTAAAGTTAAGAAATCAGAACATAGCATGAATAATCTATATTTATTTTATTGTGGAACATGCGTGCCTGAAGATTTTTTCTGCAAAAGCCGAAAAATGAAGAGGTTTATAGAAAAATAAGTAGGGCTGATATAAATGTAATGACCACCACAAGCCAACGATATACATGATCTGCAATGGCATGAACCAATTTAATCCCCGCATAGGCTCCCAGCATGACAAATGGTATGACCATCAAATCGATGATCAATGTTTCTTTATGAATATTGTCCCAAACGAAATACTGCAGTGGAAGTTTTGAAAGGTTAATTATGGCAAAAAACCAGGCCGTAGTGCCTATGTAATTCTTTTTTTGTAAGTGCAAAGCAAGGAGGTATATAGCAAAAATAGGGCCAGCTACATTTCCAATCATGGTGGCAAATCCGCCAAGAATTCCAAATAGGGCCGCAAACCAGGGATAGTCTGGAAGTTCATTTTTCTTGTTTTTCCTGTCGTTCCATACCATCAATCCCAGGGAGAAGATGACTGTTATCGCAATAAGGTTTTTAAACTGTCGATCGTTGACACCCGCTCCAATCCATAACGCCAGGAACAATCCCAGAAAAGCCCAGGGTAGGGCTCTGAGCAGAGGTTTCCACTCTGCATGACGATGGTAATAGATGACAGCAAACAGGTCTGCTGTCATCAGGATTGGCAACAGCACACCCGTTGAAGCTTTGCCTCCAAAGATCATCGCCAGAGATGGTACGACAATCATAGAGACTCCGGGTACTCCGGTTTTTGACATTCCAACCAGGATTGCGCACAACGCAATCATCCCCCATTGGAAATATGACAAAGATAAACTGGCCATAATATCGGGCATTGCTAATAATTTTCTGGTTTGATTGGTTTTAACTATTTTTGCAAAAATTTTAAAGATAGTTTTTAAACGTACAAATCAAGTGAATAATGGCAAGTTTAGCAGATTTTCGTAATGGATTGTGTATTGAGTTCAATGATCAGATATTTCAGATTGTAAGTTTTCAGCATGTCAAACCAGGCAAAGGCCCGGCTTTTGTGCGTACGAAACTTAAAAATATGAAAACTGGCAAGGTGATTGATAACACTTTTTCAGGAGGAACAAAAATTACAACCGTGCGGGTTGAGCGGAGACCATATCAATATCTTTACCAGGATGAGACTGGGTATAACTTCATGAATGCCGAAACTTTCGAACAAGTTAACATTGAAGCAGCATTGGTGGAGAATGCTGATTTGATGAAGGAGGGGATGACAGTGGAGATTACTTATCATGCAGAGACAGAAACGCCATTAACAGTCGATTTGCCACCTTTTATCGAGTTGGAGATAACCTATGCCGAACCAAGCGAACGTGGCAATACTGCCTCTTCAACGGCCTTAAAGGCTGTCACAGTTGAGTCCGGAGCAACAATCATGGTGCCGCTCTTTATTAATCAGGGAGATGTTATAAAAGTAGATACCCGGGATCGTTCCTATTCCGAACGTGTTAAGAGATAATTTTTAAGCAAAAAACAAGAAAGCCGGTTGAAACTTCAATCGGCTTTCTTGTTTTTTGTCATAGGATCAAATGATCAGCATGGCATCTCCATAGGTGCCGAAATGATATTTTTCCTTAATCGCCTCCTTGTAGGCATTCATCAGATTATCATAACCTGCAAAAGCACTTACCATCATTAGAAGGGTCGAAAGTGGCAGGTGAAAATTGGATATCATGCTATCTGCCACACTAAAATCATATGGAGGAAAGATGAATTTATTGGTCCAACCTTCAAACGGTTTGAGCATGCCGTTGGTTGAAACAGAAGTTTCCAGGGTACGCATCACGGTAGTCCCAACAGCACAAACGCGATGACGCTCCTCCTTGGCCGAATTGACAATGTTGACAGCCTCATCCTTGATCCAGATCTGCTCCGAATCCATTTTGTGCTTGGTCAGATCTTCAACATCCACACTTCTGAAATTACCCAAGCCAACATGAAGTGTAATCTCAGCAAAATCGATTCCCTTAATTTCAAGCCGCTTTAAGAGTTCTCTGCTAAAGTGAAGGCCAGCTGTAGGAGCAGCAACAGCTCCTTCGTGCTTGGCAAAAACTGTCTGATATCGTGCGGCATCATCTTCTTCTACCGGACGATTGATAATCTTCGGCAGAGGAGTTTCACCTAATTTAAACAAGGTATCCTTGAATTCTTCGTAGGTGCCGTCAAAAAGAAAACGCAAGGTACGTCCCCTTGAAGTAGTGTTGTCAATTACCTCAGCAACCAGAAGATCATCTTCACCAAAATAGAGTTTATTGCCTATTCTGATTTTTCTTGCCGGATCAACCAGAACATCCCATAACCTTAACTCGCGGTTCAATTCCCTTAATAAAAACACCTCGATCTGGGCACCTGTTTTTTCCTTGTTGCCGTACAACCTGGCAGGGAAAACTTTTGTGTTGTTGAAAACCATAACGTCTTTATCGTTAAAATAATCAATAACATCCTTGAAAATTTTGTGCTCAATGTCGCCGGTTTGACGGTTTAAAACAAGTAACCTGGATTCATCCCGATTCTTGGATGGGTGAAGGGAGATCAATTCATCAGGTAAATTGTACTTAAATTTCGAAAGCTTCATTGTTGATGACATTTATATGATTTAAATTTAATTATGAACAGGTATAAAATAGTCAGAAAGCATATCTGCTAACTCTGCGAGATCCATTGATTTATCGATTGAGTATTCACCAATCCTTGTTCGTTTTAATCCAACCAGATAGGCACCACTTTCAAGAGACTTACCAATATCTCTTGCCAGAGCCCGGATGTAAGTACCTTTGCTGCACACAATCCTTAAATCGATTTCTGGCATTTCAAATCTTAGGATTTCAATCTCTTTAATTACCAGCATTTTGGGCTTTAGCTCAATCTCTTGTCCTTTTCTGGCAGATTTATAAGCCCTTTTCCCATCAACTTTAATAGCAGAGTAATCCGGTGGCACCTGACTAATGGTCCCTACAAATGATGGAAGGATTTTTTCAAGCAATTCCCTGTTAATGTGGGAGGTTAAAAATTGCTCATCTTCCATAGTCTCCAGATCAAAAGAGGGCGTTGTCGCACCAACTTTGAGTGTAGCGATGTACTCTTTTTCGTCTGCCTGAATTTCATCAATTTGTTTTGTCAACTTTCCGGAACACAATACCATTACTCCAGTAGCCTTCGGATCCAGGGTTCCGGCATGACCGAGTTTTAATTTCTTTATCTTCAAAAAACGGCAAAGCATGATCCGAACTTTATTTACCAAATCAAAGGAGGTCCAATCAAGAGGTTTGTTAAGAACCAGGACTTCGCCCCGAATGAAATCAAATTCTTTTGACTCCTTATATATCATTAAGTGGACGGGTAACTTTAAAACTTGAGTTGATTTTGAGAGAAGTAAATGATGATCATTTTAAACGATCAAAATTCGTTATGAACGCTACTGCTTTCCTGATTTGGGCTTTTTCATGATGGCGTAAATCTCAAAAAGGAATCCGAATACTACCACCAGGGGCGCAAGTGTAATCCGTCTGAAACTGAATATGATTTCTTTGTTAAAAACATTTGGATCTGTGCTTCTACCTCCGGTCATGAGCAAAAATCCCAGTACGATGATTCCTAACCCAATCAGCATAAGTTTTAGATTCTCCTTGCTCACTGCGAACCCTGCCGGATCTGTTTGTCCACTATTCTTGACCATTTGACAATGAATTAGTTATTAACCCGCAAAGATAGTTCAATAATAGAGTTGATCAAACTTCATTCGTAAAAATTTATTTACGGCAAAATAGGTGGACAAAGCAGTCATGAAAATCCCAAAAAAGAATATTCCAACAACCAGTAGTGCCAGCGAGATAGAGTTTTGAAAATCAATTAGATCCTTTAACTCAGACTGGTAAGAAAAGAAGATCATCAAGAGGATAAAGCAGGCAATAATGGCACCATATACCCCATGCAAAACACTCTTTGCGATAAACGGAAATCTGATAAATGACCTTGTCGCACCGACAAGTTGCATCGAATTAATGAGATATCTCTTTGAATAGATGGAAAGCCGAATGGTGTTGTTAATAAGTGCAACGAAGATTGTGAACATAAGAATGCTAAGAACCAGAATGATAAGACTCAGCTTTTTAACATTGGAATTCAATTGTTGAACTAAATTTCTTTGGTAGTATACCTCCTGGATTTCAGGAAATTTCAAAAATTGTGCTTCCATAATTGCCATGCTATCTGGATTGGCATGTGAGGCATGAACCCTGACTTCAATGGAGGAGAGTAAAGGATTGTAGCCCAGGAAATCAACAAAATCTTCTCCAAGGTCCTTTTTTAACTCTTCAGCAGCCGTTTGTTTGTCAACAAATCGGGTTGACTTAATAAATGAAGTTGCCTCGAGGGTTTTTTGAAGTTTGAGCACATCCACTTCTCTGGTATTTTCTTTGAGAATCAGGGTTACACCCACATTCTCCATGACATAATCAGTTAGCCTCTTTGTGTTGATTAGCAATAGTCCAAGTAATCCAAAAAGGAAAAGAACGAGCGAAATACTCAGAGTTGTGCTGAAATAGGAACTAAAAAGTGATTTTCTCAATTTTATTTTTTCTTTTGCCATTTGGGAAAAGGTTTGAAAAGCAACATTTAAAAGATTGACGGGTTATTTCTAGCAACATCCCGCATAAAATTCACATCAGTGATTTTATTTCAAGCTTTTTTTCAAAGTTATATTTTTATAGAGCACAAACCCAATAAATAGAAGTAAAAGAAGCGAAGAAACCATCGAAATCTGCTTGCCTAATCTATAGGACAGTGGTTCGAATTTAAATACGATTTCGTAATTCCCTTCCTGCAAAACCAAAGCCCTTAAAATATAGTTGGCTTGAAAATAGGGAACAATTTTATCTCCAATATATGCATTCCATCCTTTGGGGTAGTAAATTTCAGAAAAGACAGCGATTTCATTTCCTTTTCCCGAATAATTGTAGACCAACTTGTTTGGAGAGTAACTTGCCAATGAAATCTTTGAAACAGGACCAGCAGAAGAAGTAATATTTCCAAGCAAAGGCTGAAACTTCTTATCCACGACAATTGTTTTACTCAAATCAATTTTACCCAAGGCAGCAATTTCCTGGTCAGCATTTTCGGCCAATTGATAATCTTTCACGATCCAGACATTGCCCATGGCTTTGGAATTCGTAATAGGAGCAGCTTCCGGATTATATATCATGTACTTGGCGTTAAGCATGTTCAGGGCATTCAATCCAATGAAAAGGGAATCAACACCTGCCTCAGTTTTCAATGTACTCAATTTAGATCCAATTTGCCTGATTTCATTTCCAATATGTACATCAATCAACTCCTGATACCTTCTCATTTTTGCTCCATGGTACCCACCAATCGATTGGTGGTAATAGGATGTGCCTGCTTCATTGAATGGATCAACCGAAAGATTCAGGACTCGGTACTCCGATTTATCTTTCAATATCTCTTTGTCCGCTTTGGAAATTGGATATGGATTTCTGGCTTTTTGTTCCTGAACAAAATTGTCGTTGTTGAGGTATCTTTTGTTGACGCCCCACATATCGACCAGAATCAACGTTCCAATGATTATCAGTGAGTATTTGGATTGAATTTTTTTTGCCACATGAACCCAGAGTATCAGGGCAACAGCCAAAATTAAAACAATAGAACGAAAGGCATCCGCCCTAAGAAATGATTCACGGTCGGAGACCAGCCCTTTTTGGATCCATTCAGGCATCTGTGAATCTGAAGCAGAAACAAATGATCCGGATAATCCAGGAAGGAGGACAAATATCATACTGATACCGGCAGTAATGCCAAAGCTCCACAGCAGTGCTTTTTTCCACTTTGCCTGATCTATCTCTTCTGTGAAAATTTTATTTAGTCCGATCGAGGCCATCAAAGGAATGGTGAAACTGGCAATAACCAGAATCATTGAGACTGTTCTGAATTTATTGTATCCCGGGAAATAATCCAGGAAAAAATCGGTCAAGGGCATGAAATTTCGACCCCACGAAAGCATAATTGAGAAAATAGTGGCAGCTATAACCCAGGTCCTGACTGCTCCTGATGTTAAAAATAGCGCCAAGACAAAGAGAAAAAGCACAATCGCTCCCACGTAAACAGGGCCTGAGGTGCCGGGTTGAGTTCCCCAGTAACCGGGAAGTTGTTTAATGATGGAGTTTGCATTGGGCACATTGTTACTCCTTAGCAAATCGGCTGTGGCTGAGTTTTCTCCGAAATTGATCATCGAGGCCCCACCCTTGAAATTTGGAATCAGCAAGGTCATGGTTTCATCAACACCATAGCTCCAACCGGTGGCGTAATCTTTGTCTAAGCCGGATGTTTGATTTCCTTTGTCTAGTATAAGTTCCGACTTTCCCCGGATGGATAATTTCCCATATTCATAGGTGGTCCAGAGTCTCTCGGCGTTGGTTGCTATGGCCAGTATGGCAATTAAAAAAATAATTCCGCTCCTTTTCAAAAAGTCAGCTACATTTTTTTCTTTGAAAGCAAACCAGAGTTCTGCTATGCCAAAAATTAAAATGGTAAGCATCGTATAATAGGTGATCTGAAGGTGGTTGGCATAGATTTGCAGTGCAAGAAAGAGAGCGAAAAATGCACTTCCAACCCATAGGTTTTTTTTCCATGCATGGTAAAGTGCTCCAATCATGGGAGCCATGTAGCCAATGGCAATTGCCTTCGTGTTATGACCGGCAGCAATGATGATAAAATCGTATGATGTGAAACCGAAGGCAATAGCCCCAACCATACTGATCCAGGGGTTGAGTCCGAAAAGCAATAAAGCAATGTAAAATCCTATTAAATAGAGGAATACAAAACTGATTGGTCTCTTATCAAACAGAGTTGTGAGTGAGTAAATAGGGGATAACATCGAATAGGTAGGCAACCCAATCAGGTAGGCAGGCATCCCGCCAAACATTGAATTGGTCCACAAAGCCAGATCCGAATTGGTTTTATTGTAGTCAATAATCTCTTTTGCCATTCCGGTAGCCGTGTTGGTATCGTGCTGGTTAAGCTTATTACCTTCAAGCTGCGGAGAGAAATATATCGCTGGAAGAATAAGAAACAATAAAATGGCTGTAAAATGAGGAAGGGCTTTTTTGAAGAGTACGTTATCCATGGCTACTGTGTTGATATTCGGTCGTAAAAGTACATTTTTTTATACAATGGTTTTTCCTACTTTTGTTGATATTTGAAAATTCTATCCTATTGGGAATCATTGTCAAACAATCGGTTAAAGGGACAATTTTTGTCTATTTGGGTGTTCTGCTGGGATTTATAACCACAGCCATTCTCTTTCCCCGTATTTATTCCACGACCGAAATTGGATTACTGAAGATCATAGTCGCCTATTCCACACTGATCGCGCAATTCGGAACCCTCGGGATCAATGGCGCAACCATCAGGCTATTTCCATTTTTCAAAACGGACGATCAAAAACACCATGGTTTTCTTCCCCTGGCTTTAACAGTTGGACTGGTGGGATTCCTGATATCTACAATTATTTTGTTGATAGGCAAGCCTCTGCTGGTGGAAATGAGCATGGAAAAGTCCACCTTGCTGGTCGAATACATCAATTATCTGATCATACTTGTATTCTTCCAGTTGTTTTTTTCCATTCTCGACATATACTATTCTGCCTTGATGAACAGCGTTCACGGGACCTATCTGAGAGAAGTATTCCAAAGGATCCTTATCATTCTGATGATTGGTCTCTATTATTTTGATCTGCTTTCTTTTCATCAGTTTGTTCTGGCCTATATCGCCGCGATGGCAATTCCTACTTTTTACATCCTTTTTACTCTGATCAGGGAAGGTCATTTCAATTTGCATTTTGACCTTAAATTTTTGGATAAAAATCTCTTGCGTTCGATTGGCGCTGTCTCTTTGTTCAGCATCCTGAACGGTTTTTCTGTGATCATGATTCAGAATGTTGATTTGATTATGGTCAATAAGATGATGGGGTTGGAGTCTGCCGGGATTTATGCCATCTGCTTCTTTTTTGGCATTGTTGTCAGCCTGCCAGCCCGCTCAATTTATAAAATTGCAAACATCACTGCGGCTGAAGCCTGGAAAAATGAGGATCGGAAAACCTTACGCGATATTTACGAGAAGAGCTGTCTGACACTTTTTATAATTGGCTCTTATCTGTTTCTAGGTGTGTGGCTCAACATAGATAACATCATGCAGATCATTGGAATAGAGTACTTATCAGGTAAGTGGGTGATATTTTTTATCGGGCTGGGCTGTCTGATGGACATGGCAACAGGGGCCAACAGCTCTCTGATGGGGACCTCAAGATACTACAAAGTGCAGTCCTATCTGCTCTTGGTTTTAGTTGTCGTGTTAATCGCTCTTAATCTTTTACTTATTCCTAAGTTTGGATTAACCGGAGCAGCTGTCAGCAGTGCCTTGTCGCTCGGATTGTTAAATTTGCTGAGGTATCTGTTCCTTTACTATAAATACGATTTACAGCCCTATAACTTTCGTTTTGTTAAAGTTATCCTGATAAGTGCCATAGCCTATTATATCGCTTATTCCATTCCAGGGAATTTCCATTTTGTGGTTGATCTTTTGTTGAGAAGCACTGCATTCTCCTTGCTGTTTTTGCTGCCTGTCTATTTCTTCAAAATATCGGTCGACCTTAACAAGTATGCCGATGATATTCTGAGAAAATTAAAAATAATCCGATAGGTGAAGCCATGAGAAAGAAACCGCTGGTATCGATTATCACCCCCACCTACAACCATGAAAAGTA
The DNA here is from genome assembly GCA_037140615.1 of Prolixibacteraceae bacterium. Classification (GTDB taxonomy): domain Bacteria; phylum Bacteroidota; class Bacteroidia; order Bacteroidales; family Prolixibacteraceae; genus CAINVV01. The sequence goes on along the minus strand of JBAXED010000025.1, from coordinate 26,547 downwards.
TCTGGCAGACTGCATAGAATCTGTTCTGAATCAGACATACACCAATTGGGAGATGATTATTCTGAACGATGGCAGTACCGATCGAACAGAAGAGATTGCCACCACCTACCGGGATGCCGATAGTAGAATCCGGCTGGCAAGCCAGGAAAATGTTGGCATTTTCAGACTCTCTGAGACCTACAACAAAGGGCTTGAAATTGCCGGTGGGTCATACATTGCCATTCTGGAGGGCGACGATTGCTGGTCGCCTCATAAACTTGAGACGCAGGTCTCCTCCATTCAAAGAGATCCAACCGCAGTCTTGTGCTGGAGTATGGCACGATGTGTGAATGCAGACAAATCTGAAGTTTATTATACTGCCCCGGATCTTGCTGCTACAGATGCCGGCTATTACAGCAATGATCCGGTTGGAAGTATCATGAATATCTTTCTTTTCAGGAATTGTGTTCCGGCCCTGACGATGTTGATAAAACGGGATGTCCTTTTGCAAATAGGTGGCTTTAAGCAGGTATTCGAATTGCCATTGGTGGACCTGCCAACATTGTATGAATTGGCACATGAAGGGAGGTTCATTTTCATTCCCGAAACCCTTGGCGACTGGCGAAATTATGCCACCCAAATAACCAAGACTTATCCAGCCGTCATGACAAGTGGGTTTTACAAAATGGCAAAATTGTTTCTGACAACCAAGGCTTCAGAATCTTTGAAGATAAATAAGAAGGAGTTGGATGCTTATTATGCACGAAGGATGGTTATTGCCTACGCACGATCAGGAAGATACAAACTGATCAGGCGAGAATATGCATCAGCCAGGAAGGACTATTTGAAGGCTATTACCAGGCATGGAATGGCAGAGCCCGTCTGGAAACTTAGAGCAGTTACAGGTTGGATCTTCAGCTTTTTCCATCTTGATGTGGAAGGTTTGGCCAGAATTTTGGGTAAGAGATCCTATACTGAAAGGTAGAAACAAGCGCAATCGCCATCTCCAATGCGGTTTAGCCTGACAGCTTCTTTCGTAAAATCAGCCATTTGGTCTTTTGTAAACATCGAGAAGTCATCTGAGTAAGGGAAATCCCTCAGATATTTCTCACTTGAAGCAAACTGAACGAACGAGGAGTCGTATTCGATCCTGTCAATCTTCAGTCCGGTATTTTTCGCGAGCAGTTGAATGCTATGCGTTGTATGCAGAAACAGATGCCTTGGCGCATCCAGAGCAAACCAATGCGTACGGTATTTTCGCCAGGCAGAGCAATTGGCCACCGGAATCCTGATCAATACATTTCCGTTTGGTTTGAGTAGCTCCCTGATTTTCGCAAAGACCTTTTCAGGATGGTCCATGTGTTCGAAGGCGTGGTGAAGCATGATAAAATCAAACTGTCCGGTCATTTCGAACAGATCGCGCTTCAAAATTTTCAGCTTTTCATCGTTTTGAATATCCTTTTCCAAAAAAGGGTCAATCCCTGTCAGATTTTTAAACCCACTTCGCTGCATGGACAATATTTTACGTCCGGATCCACATCCAATATCCAGAATAGAGGAATTGAAATTGAGCAAATCGGGTTTCATCCAAGGGAAAGGGTGGGGCAGAAACAAGGATATCACGGCACCGATTGGATCGAACTTGTTGAGATAATGTCGCAGTAAACTTCGCTTTAGAAAATAAACGACTGAGTTCAGACTAAGTCCAAATTTTGGATTCCGGAAAGAGTAATATTCTGTGGGATAATATTTTGATAGATTATCGGGTGATTCAATAATTTGGAGACAATAACAATTGGCACATTCAAGGTATTGAAATTCGTCGCGCAAGTTCAATAGTCTTTCTTTTGCCAGATGAATCCGGTTGTTTTGAGTGTTTCCACATATTTTGCAGGCAATAGCATTGCTCATATTCATTTGTTTTAGCGAGTATGCAAAGATATATTTTTAGGGGATTGCCATTGGTAATTCAAATATTTTGGACAAACAATCCTGCTTCTTAATCAGAATTGATCACACTAAAAAGTGATTCCTGCCTTTGTTTTTGCGAAAAAAATTTTCCGACCTGCATTCTGATGTCAATTTCGTAAGGAGCACCCTCTTTTAAAATACGATCTTCTATCAGGTTTGCAATTCCCCGCAGATCTCTATTAACAACAGCACCTGTGATTCCAACAATTTCCGGCATACCTCCTTCGTTGGTTACAACGGGGAAGGCACCAAATTTCATGGCCTCTGCAATTGAGACTCCAAATGATTCGGAACGTGAAAGTTGACAATAAATTTTGGCATTCTTGTAAAAAGCAGTCAGCTCCTGTGGATTGACTTTTTCGAATAGGGCAAGGTTAGATGGCAGGTTTCCCAGTTTGTGTTCTAATTTTAATCGATTGATTCCAACAACTTGAAAACTTAATCCCGGCAAAAGCCTGGCCACTTCAATAAAAGTGTCAATCCCTTTGGTGTAAAACGTGCGTTCATTGCTTATCAGACCTACTGTTAGAACGGTATCCGTTTTGATTGAGGTGGGATCTCCGGGATTGTCAAGCGACACGCAGTTGTAAATCATTTTGCATCTTGTGCGTGGTGCGATTATTTGTGCCTTTCTTTCAACATATTTTGATACCGGTAAGATCCAACTTGCCAATCGCATCGATTTCGCACAAAACCATCCCCGGAAGGAAGAGCAGAAAGCCCCGTAATTTAATTTCCGGATACGGCAAACATCATAACCTCCAATGATTATGACAGATTTTTTCCCGGTAATTTTCGCAAACAAAACAGGAAGAAAGGAGTGATAATCTGAAAACCAGCAGAAAAATATATCATATTTCCAACCATGGATTAGCAGGTACAACAATTGCTTCAAGATTTCCAGGACATTTCTTAGAATTCCTTTGACAGGGGCAAAATGGTATTTCGCAACAAGGTGATTAGCGTTTAACGTTTCGTAATCGTTTTTTACAAATGAAGAAAAGCTCGTATATACGAATAAGATGGACTTTCTTTTTTCTTCATTGTCTCTCATGGTGCAAGATATAATATCAAAGATTCTTAAATAACGAGGCGGTCAGGTTTCTTCTTGTAAACATTTCGGCTCCTGTCGTTTCACTCAGGAAGGTCCCATTCTGGATTTTCTCATAAATATCCAGAATATATTGGAGCATTTTCTCCTTGTCATCATAACTAAATAGCTTTCCTCCTTGACATTTTTGAATGAGAATGTCAACATCGCCGCCCTGTGGACCGATGGCCAGAATAGGTCTTTTGGCTGCCAGGTATTCGAAAAATTTACCGGTTACGATACCTTTATTATCAGGTGAATCAGGGATAGCCATTAACAACACAGAAGCACTAAGCATCTGACTGATGGCCTGGTCATGAGGAATATAACCCAGCACTTCGACCATAGAATCAATATTTTTCAACTTGAACAGTTGAAGTATTTCATCAGGTACATTGCCAACAAATCTGATTTTGATCTTGGTTTTCACCTCCTTGGGAAGTAGGTAAACCGCCTCTACGAATGATTCAATCCGGTAACTCATCGAAATAGTCCCGGTATAGGTGATGGTAAAGAACTCATTTTCCAGTGGTCTGGCATTTTTAAAATCGGCCTCATCATACCCATTTGGAATGACGACGATTTTTTCTGGTTCGTTTGGAATCTTTTTAAGCAATAGTTTTCCAACCTCTTCGCTGACAGTAATTATTTTGTCAGCATTGGATAGCACTCTTTTCTCCAGGATCTTATCGAACCAGGTAGCAATTCCTGAGTGATACAGCTCTTTGTAGTAATAAATGTCTGTCCAGGGGTCCCTAAAATCTGCGATCCACCTGACCCCAGTTATCTTTTTTATCTTTTCCCCAATCAAATGTGTGGAATGAGGAGGCCCTGAGGTTACAACAACTTCAATCTTTTCCGATTCAATCAGCTCAATTGCTTTTTTGAGTGCATACTTGTTCCATCCCTTCCGGGGATCCGGAATGAAGATGTTTCCGCGTATCCATCTGGAGAATTTCTCGAAAGCGGTAACCTTTTTTTGGTTTGAGAATCCCCCGTATGGGATCTCCTTTTTGCTTGAAAGTTTCCGATAAAGATTATATGGTTCGAAGGTATGAGTTTTGTAAACACGCAGGTCCGGGCTAATTTCCTGCATCAAGGAGTGGTCGAGCTGTGCATAGGAAGCCTGCTTCTCATCCACAGTCAGGATGATGGGCGTGCAGCCAAATTCAGGAAGATATTTTGAAAATTTCAGCCATCTCTGAACTCCTGCCCCTCCGCTTGGCGGCCAATAATAGGTTATGATCAATATATTTCTCATTCTTTTGTTGGATTGGAATCGAAATTCGAATGAAAGATATTTTTTGTTGGGATTGTTGCGACAAAATCCTTGAGGTAAAAAGGTTCATAATAGGCAACATCGACAAAATTGTCACTTTGAAATGCGTCGTCGGCAGGTTTTGCCATAAATCGGGCTGAAGTAATCACATTTTCAAGGAAAAATGCATTTGGATGCTGGATGGTCGATTTGCATTTATCTGCTCCATTGCCGAAAAACAGGATTTTGTGATCGGATAAGTACGGCGCAAAAGATAGATGATCGATTATATCAGCCTGAATGCCTCTCACTGAATTCATATGATCGTCGTACATGGCAGCATATACTTCCATTCTTCTTGCATCAATCATTGGACAAAAGTATATGTGATCTTCTTTTTTGAAGCCCAAATCCATTTGGTTGTTCACAATGTTGTGAGCCATTGCATATAAGGAAGGAATGGCTATCAAGGGCAATCCTGCTGCATAGCACAATCCCTTGGCCGTTGAAACTCCAATCCGTAATCCTGTATAAGAACCTGGTCCACCTGATACTGCGATCGCATCGAGCTTGTTAAATGGCAGGTTTTGAGATTTCATCACTTCTTCAACGAAACCGGCAAGTAACTGTGCGTGATTCTTACCGCTTTTATCTTCGCGCACCTCTGCAACAATGCCATTAACAGAAAGTGCAACGGAACAAACCTCGGTAGATGTTTCTAAACAGAGAATTGAAGCCATCAATTTTTTTATACAAATATCCGAAATAGTCACGATTTGTCAACCACAGGTGTGAAACGAATTATTTTAAAAAAAATGTTTTATTTTTAAATCCTTTTTGGGTTTACTTTGTTGTATAATAACTGATCCTTTTTTTGGAGGCAGTCAGACATCTCCAGAAAAGATATAACAAATGTCTGTTGTTAGTATAAATTTTGAAAAAGACGATGGTAAAAGCTGTAATTATAGATGATGATTCTATTTCGAGAATGGTCCTAAAGGAAATTCTGAAAAAGACCATCGGAAATGTGGAAATTCTTGGAGAGGCAAGTTCTGTGGAAGAAGGAGTAGCATTGCTAGAGCATGTTCGTCCGGATTTGGTATTTTTGGATATCAGTATGCCTGATGGGACCGGCTTTGATTTGCTGGATCAGCTTAATCATATAGATTTCAAAATAGTGTTTATAACTGCCTATAGTGAGTTTGCAATTAGAGCCTTCAAATATTCTGCTTTCGATTATCTTGTGAAGCCAATTAATGTTGAAGAGCTTCTCAAAACCATTAACAGAATACCCCAGATAAAGAAAATTGAAACCAAGGTTGCCGTAAATGAACTTAAGGCCAATCTTTTGCCGCACACAGAGCAAGGATCAAAAACGATTGCCTTGCCCGAATTGAATGGTTTTGCAATCATCGATGTCGACAAAATTGTCAGATGCGAGGGGATGCGAAATTACACAAGGATTATATTCAAAGACGGAGCTGAAGAAAAAATTGTCAGTCGAACGCTTTTGGAATTCGATAAACTCATGACTCCCCTTGGATTTATCAGAATACACAGAAGTCATCTGGTTAATCTGGCAAATGTAGTTCGCTACATCAAGGCAAAAGGTGGATTGGTTGAATTAAAAACAGGAGAATTGTTGAAGGTATCCCCAAAACACAAGGAAGATCTCCTCAACAGACTCTTGTACAATAAGTTATAGATACAGAATCAAAGCCACTTTAACAATCTGAAATCCTGTCGATTGGGTAGAGCGCTGTTTTTGGCATAGATTCTCAACCCATAGTTGTAGCTACCAGGCTTTTTCAAGGTAAGCTCAAGCAGGTAGTGCGCCAGCCCATCGGATTTCTTCTCGATTTCAAAATCATATTTTGCCACAAACTTCGGCTGATCGGTTCCTGATGCTACTATCAGTTCAACTCCGATTTCGCTTGGTGAAAGACCTTTCAGATCGAGTGTTACTCTTGAAGGATATGCTTTCCCCATTTCATACGTATTTGTGATGCCATCTGAAACCTGAATGTTTTTCACTTCGATGGAGCTCCAAACATTTAAAATTTTAGCTTTCCAGGTAGCAAGCTCTCTGGCAAGTTTAAAATTGTCAGCTTTCAGATGAGTTGTTCGTTGCGATTGAGGAAGATAATAGCGTGTAAAGTAGTCTTTCATCATCCTCTTGGTAGTAAACAGCGGAACTACTTCTGCAAAAGTATTTTTGATGAAGTCGACCCAAAGAACAGGGATATTTTTGTCGTTTCGGTAATAATATGCAGGTACCACTTCATTTTCGAGGATGCCATAGATTGCCTCTGAATCAAGCTCATCCTGTAGTTCTGGGATGTCGAAAGAATTTTCCAAAGGCAGAGCCCATCCGGCATCTTGTTTGTATCCTTCAACCCACCAGCCATCCAGAACTGAGAAGTGAAGTGTCCCGTTCATCACCCCTTTTTCTCCGGAAGTACCTGATGCTTCCAGTGGTCTGGTTGGAGTATTCATCCAAACATCACAACCTTGTACGAGCATCTTGGCGATGTTCATATCGTAATTTTGAAGAAAAAGGATACGGCCAACAAATTCGGGTCTTTTCGAGATGTCGATGATGTATTTGATCAGATCCTGACCAGCTTTGTCGGCAGGGTGTGCTTTTCCAGCAAAGAGAAACTGAACCGGTTTTTCAGGATTGTTGATAATCTTTGCCAAACGATCCAGATCACGGAAAAGAAGGTGTGCTCTTTTATAAGTAGCAAAACGCCTGGCAAAGCCGATAGTCAGGGCCTTTGGGTTAAGTTTGGAAATGGCTTCAGATATATATTTCGGATTCTCATTTCGTTGGATATGGATATCAGTGAAGCGTCTCTTTATGTAATCAATTAACTGTTCACGCAGTTTGGATTTTGTATCCCAGATCAACTTATCCTGAACTTTGTAAATATTGCGCCACGCACGCATTTCTCCACCCTCTTCATATTCATGGATATCCTCAGCCATTTCCTCGGCAGAGAGGATTTGATCGTGTACCACTTTCCATTCAGGTGCGGCCCACGTTGGATAGTGAACGCCATTTGTGACATAGCCTATGTTATCAAGCTCCTCAGGCAGAAAACCCTTGTAGAGTTCGCTGAGAAGTTGTTTGCTAACATCGCCATGTAGTTTACTAACCCCATTGATTGATTGAGAAAAATTGGCAGCAAGAAAACTCATGTTGAACTTTGTTTCGTTGCTTCCTGCTTTACCAAGTAGCATCAGCTCATCCATAGTAATTCCAAGCTGCACGGCAACAGGGTTCATGTATGCCTGGAATAATTCATCAGGAAAAGAGTCGTGCCCGGCAGGTACTGGAGTGTGGGTGGTAAAAAGAGTAGATGCCCTGACTATCTCTTTGGCTTCAGAGTAGTTTAGTTTAGATTTATTTTTTATCTGGGATATACGTTCAAGACCAATGAAGGCAGCATGACCTTCGTTACAATGATAAATGTCGGATAAAATGCCCAGTTTTTCCAGTGCACGAATTCCCCCAAGGCCAAGGACCATCTCTTGTTTGAGCCTGTTTTCATTGTCTCCACCGTAAAGATGATGTGTAATGGATCTGTCAGCATCCTGGTTGTTCTCGTAATCGGTGTCAAGCAGATACAGTTTTACATTTCCAACGTTTACATACCAAACCCTGATGTATACAATGCGATCGGGCATTTTTACTTCAACAGTGATCCATTCGCCTGTCTCATCCAAGGCAGGTTGAATTGGTATTTTTGAAAAATGCTCAGGTTCGTAGGTGGCTATTTGCTCCCCATTTGTTGAAATTACCTGTTTGAAATAGCCATAACGATACAATAATCCAATGGCAGTCATGTCAACTTTTGAGTCACTCGCCTCTTTAAGATAATCACCTGCAAGAACACCTAATCCTCCTGAGTAAATTTTTAAACTCGAGTGCAGACCAAACTCCATGCTGAAATAAGCAATTTTCGGTCCGCGAAGCTTCTTCCGTTCTTTGAGATATTTGTTAAACTGTATTTCAACAGATTTCATTCTCAGGACGAACGATTCGTCAGATTTCAGCTCCACAAACCGGTCATGACTTGTTTGTTCCAATAAAATGATGGGATTATGTTCACACTTTTCCCAGATTATAGGATCAATTTCATTGAAAAGCGCCCTTGCGTCTACATTCCATACCCACCATAAGTTGCGGGAAATAGTGCGCAATGTGGCCAGTTCGGCTGGCAGAGCTGATTCTACTATGATTTTCTTCCAGGTAGGGTTGCTATTCTCGGGTTGCCTTAGATTTTTAAAATATGTCTCTTCCATTCTATCAAAAAATTAACTAAATGGACACTTTCTAGGTGTCAAATATTTGAATTGCAATGATACCATTTTCAGGGATCATTTCTACAAGAATACGGCTTCAATTACTATTTGATTCCGTATTTATAACATTTTCTTCACATTAAGGCAGCTATTTTGACGAGCTTTTTTTTGAGCTTTTTGGTTTTGCTTCATTTTTTTTTGCTGCTACCGCTTTGGGTTTTGAGGCTTTGGGGAGTGGTTTACTGAGTTTAATAATTTGTCTTTCTGCCTCTTCCAGTTTCTTTGTTTTATCGTCGAGGCTAAGCTTAAGTTTTGTCAATTCAGCTTCATTTTCACTGACAGGTACGAGAATATTCAGCCGCATCGTAAAATCGCTCAGAACATTCATATAGTTGATAAAGGCTTCATATGGACTGCCAAATGGATTGAAAAATTTATGAACTTCTCCGTCAGAGAAAAATTTGGTACACATATAGTATAGGTGATCATTGGATTGCAGATAAATCCAGTCTTTCCTAAGCTGAAGATCATCACATTTTTTAACTCTTTCCCTTAAAGCATAGAGATGCTGAAACGCTTCTTTCTGTAGTTCATTACCCAACCAGGCAGAAAGATCCCTCTCTTCATCTGCCCAGGATATAGGATGAAGTACATGTACGGCAGAAACCGGTTGAAGATTCTTTACCGCTTCACTTGGTGTAGAAAAAGTTAACTCTTTGGTTTTAAGGATCATTTCAGGAAGGGTATCCAGAAAATCAAAGATTCCACTACCTTTCTTTTGAATTTCTCCGAAGGTTTCGTAGTTCACGAAAATATTGACAATCTCTTCTTTTTTGGGAAGGTTAACAAGCCAGTAAGTCATTTTTGTGGCTGTGAGCGGATATTCACTCCAGGATGAATTTGAAAAGCGGAAGGAAAGATCATCACTGAGTCTGTGGTTACGCATCAAAACTTTTTGACGTGGATTGAGCGCATTGCAATACAGGTAGTTGGGGCTCTTCCATCCAAGGATGTGTTTGGCACCTTCAGTGAGAACTGTTTCAAATCCCATCCGATAGATCAGGTCTCCAAGCTCGTCCGAATAAATCAATTCTGAATTACGAAATACTTTGGGCTTCTGCTGGAAGAGTTCCTCTATCAAGTCGTCGTGGGCTTTTACCTGCTTGGTGAAGAGTTCTTCATCAACCAATGATACCAGTGAGTTGGCATAAGTTCCCGAGAGAAACTCTACTGCACCCGTTGCGGCCAATTCTTTGAATGAGTCGATGACTTCTGGAGCATACAGTCTGAACTGATCCAATGCGACACCAGAAATGGAGAAGGAAACCTTAAATTTTCCCTTGCACTTTTTGATTTGCTTCAGAAGTATATGATTGGCAGGCAGATAGCAATTGTCTGCGATCTTACGCATGATCGTTTCGTTGGCATAGTCATCGTAATAATAGGAATCATTTCCGATATCGAAAAAACGATACTTACGATAGCGGAAGGGCTGGTGAACCTGAAAATTTAAACAGATTGTCTTCATGGTTTGAACTATTATCGATGTTACTTACTTATTGCTTTTTTGTACACTTCTCTAACGTGGGAGGCAGAATGTTTCCATTGCAGACTATCCACTTCTACCCTTCCGAATTTCCTGAACATGGCAGATAAGGCAGGGTATTTGATGATCCCATAGATTGCATCTGCCATGGCGTTGATATCCCAGAAATCGACTTTTATGGCATGAGTCAAAATTTCTGCCACACCTGATTGTTTTGAGATGATGACCGGCACATCGGTCATCATGGCTTCAAGGGGAGAAATTCCGAAAGGTTCAGATACAGATGGCATGACATAAACGTCGCTAAGGCGAAACATATCAAAGACATCATCCCCTTTCAGAAAACCCGTATAATGGAATCTGTCTGAAATCCCCAAGCGGGCAGTACGCCGGATCATCTTTTCCATCATGTCGCCACTTCCGGCCATCACGAAACGGACATTTTCTGTTCGTTTCAGTACCTGATAAGCAGCTTCGATGAAATATTCTGGTCCTTTTTGCATGGTGATTCGTCCAAGGAAAGTAACAATTTTGTCGTTAATTCCTCTTTTGAACAGTTCACTCTCCTTATTTTCAACTGGTTCAACAGCATTGTAAACTGTCGTAATTTTGTTAGGATTGATGCCATACTTCTCGATGACAATCTTTTTTGTAAGATTGCTGACGGTGATAATCTGATCTGCTATCTCCATCCCTTCGCGTTCAATGGCATAGACCTTGGGATTAACGCTACCACCGCTCCGGTCAAAGTCGGTCGCATGCACGTGGATGACCAATGGTTTTCCACTTACCTTTTTGGCGGCGATCCCGGCTGGATATGCCAACCAATCATGTGCATGAATAACATCAAAATCATATTCCCGACCTATGTATTCCGCAACAATCGCATAATTCGCAATCTCTTCGTGCAAGTTGGCTCCATATTTCCCTGAAAATGGAATTTTCCCATGTGCATCAGTCTGCACAAACCGTGTGGAAGAGGATAATCTTTGCTGGGTGAATTGCCAAAATTCTTCTGGATCACAGTAAGGAACAAGATTGGAACTTACTTCAGAAATATCTATTTGCTTGTCCGTATTTTTAATATTAACATGCTTCCGGGTGATCGTGATCTCATTGGCTCCAATGATTTTCTTGACTGCAGTATCATCCTCGTCTCCATAGGCTTTTGGGACAACAAAAAGCACCTCAATGTCCTTAAACTGAGCCAAACCTTTGGTAAGGCCAAAGCTTGCAGTTCCTAGTCCACCGCTAATATGAGGAGGAAATTCCCAGCCAAACATCAATACCTTCATATTTTTGGTTTAGTTTGCTAATGATTTTATTTCTTCTTCAAATTTTTCTACGATCGCGTAGGCCATAATCACCCCCGCTACGTTACAAGCCTGTGAAATTGATCCTCTTGCTGTGTGAGGAGGATTTCCTTCATATGCTTCAGAGAGAGTCCCGATGCAGTTTTCTGACATTTCACTTTTGAACCGCTCAAGGCAGTTTCTGGCAAAAGAGAGTCCGCCGGCTTTGTGTACCTCGAGATATGTTTTTACAAACGGGTAAATCAGGTATGGATAAACCGTTCCCTGGTGTGCCGTCTCAGAAAATTCATCTGCGCGATCACCGGAAAATCCTTTGTAAGCAAGATCTTGAGGCGAAAGAGTCCGGATACCGACCGGCGTCAAAAGTTCGTTCCGAACAGTGCTTATGATTAACTTCTTCTGAGTACGCGACAAAGGAGATATATCCATAGAAGCTGCTAAGAGCATGTTTGGCCTGACAGACCAGTCGGTGTAATCACCATCGATATAATCTGCAAGCTGACAGCATTCATCACACCAGAAGTTCGCCAGAAAAGAATCGGAAATCAGAGCCGGCAGATCCTTCCACCTTTTAATAAAGGCTTTGTCATCAGATGCTTTGGCAAGTTCAAGAGCGAAGCTAACCGCATTGAACCACAAAGCATTGATTTCAACAGTTAGCCCACCACGTTGCGTAACAGGAACTCCGTCCTTATAGTCGTCCATCCATGTAAGAGCTACTCCATCCTTTTTGGCATAGATCAATCCGTTTTCAAGCATGTGAATGTTGAAATCGGTACCTTCACGGTAGTGGTCTAAAATTTCTTTCAAGGATTCACCATACTGTTCCCAAACTTCTTTTGTCGTTTTAAAATTTACTAGTTTCTGCAAGGCATTGAAAACAAGAAGTGGAGCATCTGCTGAATCGTAATAGCTGTCCTGTCCTACATATTTTGGTAGAAGTCCGTTGTGAAGACGTTTCAGATTGGTTTGCAATACTGCCTCGAAATTTTTAACATCACCCTGCAAAAGGAATAAGCCGGGTAGGGCAGCCAGTGTTTGCCGGGGAATTGATTCATACCAGGGATATCCAGCGATGAGATCTTTTCCATCCTGACGGTCCCACAAAAATTGTTGACCGGCATTACGCAGACAATTGATAAAAGAATCTCGCGGTATCCTGATTTTTTTCTCGTTCTCGTATTTTTTTACGAAAGTGTTTGGTTTTTGCTCTGTCGTTGAGGCTGAAAAAATGATTGATTCCCCTTTTTCAATCGATACTTCAAAATATCCGGGAACAAAAAGATCCTCCTGAAATTCATACCCCCGCTCCTGCTCCCTGATGTATTCTATATTTTTGTACCAGTCAGGAACGGGAACAAAATCGCACTCTTTCGAAATCTGCATGAAAAATTCGGGATAACTTTCATATAGGTTCATCCTGATACCATTGGCTGCAGGAGTATATTTTGAGTTGGCGTACAAATTTGATTTGCTGAGTGAGTGCACATTTCTGAAGGCCATAAAGGGCTTGAAGCGAAGTTTTGTCGGACTATTTGCCTCTTCAAGGGTATATTTTATCAACAACTGGTTTTCATTTTCTACCAACAACTTAGTCCGGGTAAGGATTACACCCCCAACTCTGAAAGTATGTTTGGGAATGGTGTCAAACTCAAAATTACGGATGTATTTATGCCCCTTTGGTTCGTAAAAATCTCCTGGAAATTTGTGAATGCCTAGATTGAATTGAGCTTCATGTTGAATGATTGATTCGTCTAGTGAAGAAAGTAGAACATGTTTGCCTCCATCTTGCTCTTTTAACCGCACGACCAGCAAACCATGATATTTCCTCGTATTGCACCCCGCAAGCGTTGTAAAAGAATAGGCACCTCCGCGGTTGGTCCGCAAAGTTTCGCGTTCCAATGAATAGGATAAATTGACCAGTTTATCTTTATCAAAATTTAGGTATCCCATATTTTCGAACAATTAAAATTGATTGACGGTATGCATTTAAGTCCTTAACTCGTTGAGCTCTTAAATATATGCAAAGGTAAGATTAAAAAAAATTCAAAGGCTCTTTTTTTGAACGATATCAATTATTAAATCATTAAGTTCGATACCCGGATGGTCAGAAGTAATCTTTTCGACTTCTTTTTCCATTTTTAAAAGCAATTCCTGGTAAGAAGAACTTTCACTTTGAAACGGCTTATGGGCAAGTGTTTTAACAACTTTTCCTATCTTAATGCTAATCTCCTTACTTTCTTTGTCAAAAAAGACTTCGTTGAATTTCTCCAGAATGAATTCTGTAGCTGTTTCGCTCAAATGCAGCATGTCTGATGCATAAAATCGGTAGTCGCGCAACTCGTCCATGACCAATTCGTAGGACGGGAAATAAGTTATTCTTTTAGCGCCGAAGTGCGAAATCAACTTGTCAATGAGTAAAAAGAGCATTGATTTACTCAACTGGTTTTCAAAACTGCCATCTTTTAGGTGTCGTATCGGACTTATCGTTAATACGACAGAAAGATTGGGTTGAATTGCAAAAAGGTCATTTAGAAGAGGTATCCAAATTTCTGTCATCTCTTCGACCGACAGCTTTTCGCGAATAAATTTACTTGCCGGAAGTTTATGACAGTTGCCAACAATTATATTTTGCTCTTTCTCACGATAAATCCAGGATGTCCCAAATGTAACAAAGAGATGTGAGGCATTCTTAAGCTTTTGAGAGGCATTTGACAGAGATCCATTCATTGATGTTAACGCCTTTTCCTTTTCCGGATTGGAATAGCGGCTATGAAAATGAAAGCTGTTCCATAAGCCGTTGGCAAAAAAGAGATCAGAAGGGTCTAATTGTTTACCTTTTATCAGGAAATCAATGCAATTGGCCAGCGACACTGGATTGTACAGTATACCACAGGGGTTTGTCTGAACCGGAAAATTATGGCTAAGGAGGTAATTGCCAATATTTTCAGTAAAGCAGGACCCAACCATCATGGCGTTTTGCCTGTATGATAGTAGCTTGGGAGCCTTTGGCAATTCAACTTCTGTTCGAAAATTTATCATAGATGATCATTTATCCATTGAATCGTATACGTTGTTACCTTCTCATTTTGATCCCAGGCATGAAGCTGATGGGGGCCATCTTTCCATTCTTGGTAGGTAATTTTTCCAGGAATACTTTTGGCGAGATTCTCTGAGGCTGTAGCAGATGATACCCTGTCGTGTGTGCCGTGCATGAAAAGCATGGGAATAGTGACTGGTATATCATCAGGGACAATATTTTTGCACGCCCTTTGAACTTCCCTGAAGCAACGGGCTGAAATTCTTTTGTGCATCAGCGGATCTTTGGCTTTTATAGGTTCATTTGACAGTGGAGGAGCGAAATCTTTGGCTTTTAATCCGGTGCTTATAGTGGCTTGCGGGATTAGAGAATCGGCCAGCCAGATGGCCAAGCTTTTGAACTTGCCTGGAGGCTGAACTAGTTCAAGCCAGGCTGAGGCCAAAATGGCCATTTCTGGAAGTTCTTTTGATCCCTGAAGATAAGAAAGTATTATGGTGGCTCCCATACTGTGGCCATAAAGAACCAAGGGGAGCCCGGGAAAATTTTCTCTTACTTGGCGGACCAGGAGGGCAGCATCTTCAAGATATTCACTATAACGGTGTATGGTTCCCTGTTTTCCTCCTGACCGGCCGTGTCCGCGCAAATCAAAAGAGATAACCGCAAAACCGGATTCTACAAATGTGCTGAACCATTCGTCATACCTCCTGGAATGGGTGCCATGTCCGTGGATGAAAGCCATAACAGCTTTTGGCGGATTAATTGGTTGCCAAAGCACTGCATAAAGATTGGTTCCATCAAAAGCTGTCCAGGATTGTTCTTCCATTGTTGTAACAAAATGCATTGAATGAATCCGGTCTCTGAGCAAAGTTGAAAACCCGGAATTAGGACTCCGAAAATTTCAATAAATCAATTTAGGCAAATATAGCTCATTTATCTTCAAACAGATGATTCAGAGTTCTTTTCATGCGGGCGAATCCTGTTCGTTCGACTGCGCTACCCTTGAAAAGTCGGTTGAAAGTTGATTTTTCAAGATTTTGCCATTCCAGGGCAGTCATCTCAAGGAGCTCAGGTTTCGGACAAAAATCAGGTACTTCATTCTGTTTTGCTTTGCTGTTCCATGGACAAACCTGCTGACAAATATCACAACCGACCAGTCTGTTGGAAAGGCTGCTTGTCAGGACTTCCGGAATATCATCTTTTGTTTCGATAGTGAGATAGGAGATGCATTTGTTGGCATCGAGTACATGCGGTGAAACGAGGGCTCCGGTCGGACAGCTGTCCATGCATCTGGAACAGGATCCGCAAAGACTGTTTCCGAAGGGTTCATCGTATTCCAATTCAAGGTCCAGCACTAATTCACCAATAAAGAGATAGCTACCCATTTGAGGATGGATCAGCAATGAGTGCTTTCCTATCCAGCCCAGTCCAGCCTCCCGGGCAAGAGCTTTTTCGAGAAGAGGTGCAGAATCAGTAAAAAACCTCCCTTCGCACGGAGCGAGTTCCGTTTGGATGTAAGTGAGAAGTTTTGAAAGTCTTTCTTTCAAAACAAAATGATAGTCTTTCCCCAGAGCATAACTTGAAATGACTGGTGCCTTGGCGTCTTCTTGTTTTAGTTTGGAATGGTAGTTGAGGAGTACTGAAATCACTGACCTGGTTCCTTCGACCAGCTCTACCGGATTTACACATTTCTCAAAATGGTTTGCCATATATGCCATGGTCCCATGGTAACCGGCATCCAACCAATTTTGTAATCGGTCTCTTTCCTCTTCAAGGAGCCTGGCTCTTGATATTCCGCAGGCATCGAACCCCAATTCAAGAGCTCTGGATTTGATGAGTTGGCTGAAGGTTGGGGGAGTCATGATTATGTTTGAATTTGTTGGAATGTTTTGCGAATAGCTTATCATTTCTAATTCTATATGATATTCGCTCTTTTGTTTGTATCTGTGATTTTAGCCAATTGGTTCAATCATGTCCCAAAGATTTCCATAGATGTCTTTGAATACGAAAACGGACCCATACGATTCTGTTCGGGGAGGATGAATGATTCTTACCTTGTTGTCGAGTAAAGTCTGATAATCCCTTTGGATATTGTCCGAATACAGGAATAGAAAAACCCTTCCGCCTGTTTGATTACCAACCCTGGATATTTGTTCATCGTCTGACGCTTTTGCAAGCAAAATGGAGCATCCTCCTGATTTTCCCGGTGCAACAAGTACCCAGCGTTTGGTATCGGACAACACAGTATCTTCCAGAAGGGTGAAATTTAAAGTATGGAGATAATACTCAATTGCACGGTCATAATCATCTACCAGGAGTGCTACATGGGCAAGGTTTCGAATCATTTCTTTATCAATAATATAGTCAGTATTCGTGGAATTGTCTGATGGTCATTTTTGTCAAAATATTCTTGCAGACAGATCATTTCGAAACCATGTTTTTTTGCAGCAGACGTAAAATCTGAAACATGATGATTGAAACAGATGACCACATTTGTTCCTTCTTCTGTTTCAAACCTTGCCTTTGATCCGGTGTATTGTTTGAATGGATGAAGCTCACCAATGTACAAAAAGCTACCTGAGTTGGTATGCTTTGAAGCCTCCTGGAAGACATGGTCTAGGTTTTCGATGTGTTCAAGTACCAGACTAAAACTCACCAGATCAAATTTTTTGTTTGTAAAAGTCCAATATTGATTGATGTCAGCCTGGTGAAAAGTAACTTTATCCGAATTGATTTTGACCCGGGCTTTGATGAGCATCTCGTCTGAAAGGTCAACAGCAAATATCTCCTTTGATTGTGTCAGCAGCCAGGATGTATTTTTTCCTGTACCGCATCCAATTTCCAGACAAGAACTGAAACTAATTGTTGCAAGCACCTCTTTCAGTGCGATTGCTTCGAGGTCTCTCGTTTTATTCGTATTGGTGTCATATTGCTCAGCCCAAATTTTGTAGGCATTTTTTACTTCCATGATGGTAGAAGAGTTTATTTTACTGCAGAAACTTATTCCTTTTTAAGTTCAATCTCCCATTTTTCCCTGGCGACTTTCGGACGAGCTATAAAGACCGGTGTTTTGGGGATGAATCCTATCTCTTCGGACGATATGTTGCCGTCAGTCCCAAGCTTTAACAGGATCGATTGGTAATGTTGGAATACAAGTGTATATGGAATAATTTTATTCTTATAATTGATTGAGATATGAACTGTATCCGATTTGTTGTTCAAAGATTGACCATATGCCAATGGGAACTTCAGTCCCTGCGAGTGGAGGTTGGCAAAAAAGAAGGTGAGTCCGGTTTCAGTTTCCCTGCACCAAAAATCTCCAAGACCATTTCCTGTAACAATCGGGGGTATTTGCACCATATCCTGCCAGGATGATTTGACATTTTTCAGTTTGGTCAATTTATTCATTAATGTTTGATATTCAACTTTTTGGTTATGGAATCCAGGCTCAGAGGGTATTCGTTTCAGACATACCGGTAACCCCATATCTGCTAATTGTGTCAGTCGCTTCAAGGCAGAAATATCCATGTATTTAACATCTACATAACAGGCAGAAAATGACAGATTTCCCACCTTTAAGATTCCGTTAATGTACTCAGCCTTTTGAAGGAATTCTCCGTTGATCCACAAGGGCCGCCATGCTTTGAGTTCATCTGGAAGATAGGTATACCTTTGTTCATAGGCACCCCAGGCCCAGATCATCTGCTTTTCGGGAGGCAGTTCTCCAGCGACCCAGCTATCCTCGGTAGGCAGGTAAACTGCTACTTTTGAAACAGAAACTCCTTTCTTCATAAAACCAGAGACTTTTTCCAGGTATTTATTGAAAGCAGGAAGTTCAGGTGCAAGAGATCCTGTTTCTCCCACATGCACCGAGGCATAAAATTTAATGGTATCCTTACCTTTTGGATTGAATGGTTTTCCATGCCAGATAATGTGATTCACGCCATTTGCGAAGAGTGCATCTGCCAGCAATTTAAGGTCTGCCGTTTGTTCTTCCGAATGGTGGTCTCTAGGCCAACCGTAGAGGCAGGTGAAAGTTTCTGAGGAGACAATCCTTTTCCCGGATAGACCGGCAGCAGAAGCAACTATGTTCGAAAAAGTGGGTTCGTAGAGAAGAGCTTCACTCTCAGGAATATCAATCGTCGCATAGGAAGACAGAATATCGGCGGGAGCACCTGAGCATTGGACTCTGGAATAGGCACCCAATTCATGACTTGTTTTAGTGAAAGGTTTGTAAAAATCCTCAATCACATATTCAGACAATAGTTTCATGTAATCATAACGGACAGATGGGTAGGGTCTTTTGTTTGAATACAGGCTATCGATGTATGGAATCAATGAATAGTTGTATCTCTCTTTAAATTTTTCAACAAATCCTTTGGTTGACAGATGCTTGGTTTCTACTTCCCAGGAGTCGCAGAAGAGCCCTGAAAGAGAACCTTTCAATGCTGGTTTTAGGGCGTTACCGGTTCTTTTTGCGTAATGATTGAAAGCTTCTTTGTTCAAATGATCGAGTACATATCCTTTTTTAGGGTAGTCCCAGGAGGCCGTTATCTCCTGGCGCCAATCTGGATCCTTCATGTTCCTTGTCGCTTCGTCATAAGGTACTTGCAAGTCTCCAAAAGGCCATAATGAACCAAAAGTAAAATCACAACCCAATCCCAAACTGTCGGCACAATGTTTGGCATTGGCCACCATTGCAGACCACTCCGGACTGAGCCATTTCTGGCGAGGCGTATAGTTTAGTGTGTCTTTCTTCATCCGGTTTAAAGGATAAACCCATGCTATTTCGACTCCTCCGAAGCCATTCTTTTTAATCCATTTCAGGTTGTCGGCTATATCTTCTTTTTTTATTTCGGAGGCGAACCACCACCATCGCGTCCAGGGACGGGAGTCATTGTAAAACTTTGATTTAAGAATATCAGGCTGATGATTTTTAGGATGAGTTTGCGAATTTGCTGTTAATGATAATATGCAAAATAGGGCAAAATAGAGTATGGCAGTCTTTGTTGATTTGTCTATGTAGCTCATCGTTAAAATTTATTAAGTGCTTCAGAAACTTTTTTCAACAATTAAACCTATTAACCTTTTACATGAATCCTAGCTCCAACCTTGCCTCTTCCGACATCATTGACTTTTCCCAGGGCGGATCAAACGTGATTTCGACTTTGCATTCTTCGATGCCTTCAATTTTTTTTGTCATGTACTCCACATCGGCAACGATCATATCGGCTGCCGGACAACCAGGTGCAGTAAGTGTCATCAGAACGATGGCAGTAGTTCCTTCTATGTTAACATTATAGACCAATCCCAGATCGTAAATGTTAACCGGAATTTCAGGATCAAATACTTCCTTTAGATTTTCTATAATAAGATCTATTTTATTTTCCATGTTATTTCTTTTGAGATAAAATTTGTTTGTAAGCCAGGGCATACAATTTAATTTGTTTGACCATGGCCATCAATCCATTGGATCGGGTCGGGGACAAATGTTGTCGTAATCCAATCTCGTCAATAAAATATGGCTCTGCATCCAAAATTTCCTGAGGAGTCCTCCCTGAAAAAACTTTCATCAGCAATGCTACCAATCCTTTAACAATCAATGCATCGCTTTCTGCTTCAAAAATCAGAAGATCACCTTCCATTTTTTGTTGAAGCCATACCCTTGACTGGCAACCGCGTATGAGATTTTGGTCAACTTTATAGGCAGCGTCAATCGGCTCAAGTTCATTTCCAAGTTCAATCAAATAGGCGTATTTATCCATCCAATCTTCGTAAACTGCAAAATCGGCAATAATCGCTTGTTGTATTTCTTCGATGGTCATGTAAATATTTTTATGCAAAAATAGGGATTAAAACATCTTTTGGATACGAATGAGGGCGTCAATAAAAAGATCGATTTCTTCCTTGGTATTGTAAAATGCGAAAGATGCCCGCGTCATTGCACTAACATCATAATGATCCATGACCGGATCTGCACATAATCTTCCGGTCCGAACTGCTATACCAAGCTGGTCAAGCAGTGTTCCAAGATCAAAGGGGTGAATCTGATCCAGTTGAAAACAGATGACACCTGTTTTATTTGAAGATTCTCCAAAGAATTTTATTCCGTCGAGT
The DNA here is from genome assembly GCA_037140615.1 of Prolixibacteraceae bacterium. Taxonomy (GTDB): domain Bacteria; phylum Bacteroidota; class Bacteroidia; order Bacteroidales; family Prolixibacteraceae; genus CAINVV01. The sequence goes on along the minus strand of JBAXED010000025.1, from coordinate 5,928 downwards.
TCCTTCATTTTATGCAAGGCATACGAAAGAAGCTGATGTTCGTATGTTGCAATATTTTCCAGACCAATGTTACAGATATATTCAATGGCACTTCCCAGGGCTATTGCTCCAACGTAATGAGGTGTGCCGGCTTCGAATTTATGCGGAAGTTCGTTAAAGGTGGTTTTTTCAAATGTAACACGGTCGATCATCTCTCCTCCACCCAGGAAAGGAGGCATCTTTTCGAGCCAGGAACGTTTTCCATAAAGAATACCAATCCCGGTTGGTCCATAAATTTTGTGACCGGAGAAAGCAAAAAAATCACAATCAAGGTCTTGAACATCAATGGTAATATGAGGAACGCTCTGTGCACCATCAATGAGTACAGGTATGTTGTGATTGTGGGCAATACGGATAATTTCTTTAATTGGATTTACCGTGCCAAGCGTGTTAGAAACATGTGTTACTGCCAGTATTTTGGTTCTGCCCGAAATGAGGGATTCCAATAAATCTATTTCAAGATCGCCATTGTCTGCGAATGGCAATACTTTTAGTACTGCATGATGCCGTTCGCAAGCCATCTGCCAGGGCACAATGTTGGCATGATGTTCCATTTCTGTGACAATTATCTCATCCCCTTCTGTCAGAAATTTTTCACAAAACGATCTGGCAACCAAATTGATGGATTCGGTCGTGCCATGTGTGAAGATGATCTCTTCCCTCTCTTTGGCATGGAGGAAGTCCTTTACAATATCCCTGGCATTTTCGTGTGCTTCTGTGGTTTTAATGGCATGGTAATGGGTTCCCCGATGGATGTTCGAGTTGGTTTTCAGAGAAAACTCACGAATTTTATCGACCACTTGTTGAGGACGCTGAGAGGTTGCTGCATTGTCGAAATAGATCCATGGACGGTTATTGACCTGCTGGTCAAGAATCGGGAAATCCTTTCTTATTTCCTTATAATTAAAGCTCATCGGATACATTCTAGTTTGCAATCGTGGCACCTGGATACTTCGCCCCGTAATCTTTTGTTTACCAGTCGGTCGATACTTTGTCTTAATGGTTCAACGCGAATGTTTGTCAAAACTTCATGCGCAAAAGCAAACATGAGCATCAGCCGAGCTTCTTTTTCATTGATTCCTCGGGTTTGAAGATAAAAAAGTGCCTCCTCATTGATCTGCCCGACGGTAGCACCATGCGAACATTTTACATCATCATTGTCAATCACCAGTTGAGGCTTTGTATTCATCTTCGCCACTTTCGTAAGCAATACGCTATTGTTCCTTTGGTTAGCCTCAGTCTTTTTGGCACCCGGCATAACATGAATCCTTCCGGTGAATGCCGCACTGGAGCTGTCGTCCAGCACATTTTTGAATATTTGATTGCTATGACAACCGGGTTGCCCGTGCTCAATTGAGGTAAAAGTATCGCTGTGCTGGTCTTTGTCTGTGAGACTCAGTCCGAAAAGAGAGGCATTGGCATTTTCTCCGGCCAGATCCACATAAAGATTGTTGCGGGTGATCCCGCCATGGAGGGAGATGGTATTGGTAATCAAATGCGAATTTCTCTCCTGGCGCACAAAAATTCCATTCAGATAAGCAGTCCCATTGTGCTGGTTCTGTATTCCATAGATATCCGCGACAGCATCTTCGCCAAGATTTACCTCAGTCAGATAGTTGGCAATATAGCTGTGAATGGACAGCGTGTGGTCACAAAACATCAGTTTTATCTGAGAATTATTACCCACCACGATGAGATTACGTTGAGTGACATACAGATCCTCGTCACTTCGTAACAAGTTGATAATCTGAATCGGTTTTTCTATGACGATATCATCCGGAATATAGATAAAAACACCGTCCTGGGCAAAGGCACTGTTCAAGGCTGACAATGGATCTTTTGTTACATCTGCTATTTTGCCATAATATTTTTCAACCAGCTCCTGATCCTCTTTCCAGGCTCTTTTTAAACTTTTAATAATGGTTCCTTTGGGAAACTGATCGATTTTATTTTGATCGAAGTACCAGCCATTCACGTTAAAAAGAAGGTGAGTGTCAAATTCCGGAACGTCGCATGTGAATACCTCCTGCATGTCAAAATCGAATGAAGTAGGCAGGAACGCGCGGCTGTAGTTTTCCTGGGTAAAGAGTTTGGTAAGGTCGGTGTATTTGTAATTTTCGATCTTTCTGTCAGGAATTCCCATCCGCAGGAAGGCTGACAAAGCTCGCTCCCTGTGATTTCTGAGAACAACACCGGCTCCATCATTTAGAAGGGAAGTGTTTTCCAGAAACAACTGTGAAATTCGCTGTTCAGCAGATTCTATGTTTGCAATTACTGTCATTGTATTACTCTCCAAGCTCTTTTTTGATCCAGTCGTATCCTTTTTCCTCCAGCTCAAGAACAAGCTCTTTTCCGGCCGACTTAACAATTTGACCCTTGTACAGTACGTGAACAAAGTCAGGAACAATGTAATCCAGCAGCCGCTGATAGTGCGTTACCACAATCGTAGCATTTTCAGGCTTTTTGAGCAAGTTGACTCCATTGGCAACAATGCGCAGGGCGTCAATATCCAATCCGCTGTCTGTTTCGTCCAAAATAGCAAGTTTAGGTTCCAACATGGCCATTTGGAAGATCTCGTTTTTCTTTTTTTCGCCTCCGGAAAATCCTTCATTGACAGATCTGTTCGTGAGTTGGGAATCAATTTGAACCATCTCTTTTTTCTCCCGCATCAGTTTCAGGAAATCTCCCGCAGTAAGCTCTTTCAGTAGGTGGTATTTACGCGATTCGTTCACAGCTGTCTTCAAAAAATTGAGCATGCTGACTCCTGGTATTTCTACCGGATACTGAAAACTCAGAAAGAGTCCTTCTTTAGCACGCACATCGGCCGACATCCCAAGAAGGTCTTTCCCATTGAAAGAGACTTCTCCTTTGGTCACTTCATAGTTGGTGTTGCCGGCAAGCACATTGGCCAACGTACTTTTGCCCGAACCATTGGGCCCCATGATCGCATGTACTTCACCAGCCTTGATGGTCAGGTTGATACCCCGAAGAATTTCCTTCCCCTCAACACAAGCATGTAAGTCTTTAATAATAAGCATATTCACTATAATTATACCTTATAAACATTCATAATATTATCTTCTGAGCTAAACTCTCGAAAGTTCTAATTTTTTTGTTCGGACGGCCACATAGGTCCACCCCTGCTATCCCATCTTCCCACTCTCATCTCTCATGTCTCATCTCTCTCCCTCTTCCCTCTTCCCTCTACCCCACGCTTCCCTCCAAACTAATCTGCAGCAGTTTTTGTGCTTCAACGGCAAATTCCATGGGCAGTTTATTGATTACTTCCCTGGCGTAGCCATTCACAATCATCCCAATTGCATCCTGAGTAGAGATACCCCTCTGGTTGCAATAAAAAATTTGATCTTCTCCGATTTTTGAAGTAGTTGCTTCGTGTTCTACCACAGAATTGGGATTTCCAACTTCGATGTAAGGGAATGTATGTGCACCACAATGTTCTCCCAGTAAAAGGGAATCACATTGTGAGTAATTTCTGGCATTTTCAGCCTTGGCAGCCACACGAACCAATCCACGGTAGGAGTTGGAACTATGTCCTGCAGATATACCCTTGGATACGATGGTACTTTTGGTGTTTTTTCCAAGGTGGATCATCTTAGTTCCGGTATCGGCTTGCTGGTAGTTGTTTGTCAGGGCAACAGAATTGAATTCAGCAACCGAGTTATCTCCGGCAAGAATGCAGCTAGGGTATTTCCAGGTAATCGCAGATCCGGTTTCGACCTGATTCCAGTAAATTTTTGATGATTCTCCTTTGCATAGGCCACGTTTGGTGACAAAATTATAGATGCCTCCGACACCTTCTTTATTACCTGGATACCAGTTTTGAACGGTAGAGTATTTTACTTCAGCACGATCCATAGCTATGATTTCGACCACAGCAGCATGAAGTTGGTTTTCATCTCTCATCGGCGCCGTACATCCCTCAAGATAAGAGACATAGCTGTCATTGTCGGCAATGATAAGTGTTCGTTCAAACTGTCCGGTATTTTTGGCATTGATCCTGAAATAGGTTGACAGTTCCATTGGACATCTTACTCCTTTAGGAATGTAAACAAATGAACCATCAGAGAAAACAGCACAGTTAAGGGCTGCAAAGAAATTGTCGTTGGGTGGAACGACCATTCCAAGGTATTTTTGCACCAAATCGGGATGATGTTTCACTGCCTCGCTGAATGAACAAAAAATTATTCCCAACTCTGCCAAATTTTCCTTGAATGTAGTTTTTACCGATACACTGTCCATCACCGCATCCACGGCCACGCCGGCCAGCATTTTCTGCTCCTCCAGTGGAATTCCAAGTTTTGCAAAAGTACTCAGAAGTTCAGGGTCGACTTCATCAAGACTCTCGTATTTAGGCTGTTGCCTGGGAGCCGCATAATAAATAATTTCCTGATAGTCAATCTCAGGTATTTTTAGCTGAGCCCACTCTGGCATCTTCATTGTCAGCCATTTTCGGTATGCCTTCAACCTGAATTCAAGCATAAATTCAGGCTCCTCCTTCTTTGCAGAGATGATTCTCACGACCTCTTCGCTCAACCCTTTCGGGATGAAATCTGTTTCTATATCTGTTACGAAGCCAAAACGGTAATCACGACTTGATACTTCGTTTAATAGGGTATTTTGGTTGTCCATTTGAAGAAGTGCCTATAAAAGTACTTCAAGTACTTCAAGTACTTAGAGTACTTAGAGTAATTGAGGAACTGATTTTGTTGAACATTAACTTGAAGTACTCCAAACTTGAAGTACTCCAAACTTGTTTCTCCGGTATACGAATATTTAATAAGACTGGATACAAATTGGTGCAAAGATATAAAATGCACTACTTTTGACGTGTGATTTGGTAAATAAATCTTCAGGAAACATGACACAAGAAAGAGCAAAAAATATTGAACTTGCCGAGTTAGGTGAATTTGGTCTCATAAAAAGAGTTACATCTCAGATAAAAATTAAGAATGAAAGTACCTTAAAAGGAGTTGGGGATGACTGTGCAGTTCTTAATTATCCGAATCGTAAAATAGTAGTTACCACCGATTTATTGACTGAAGGGGTTCATTTTAATCTGGTTTATGTCCCGTTGAAGCATCTTGGGTACAAAGCGGTGTCAGTAAATATCAGTGATATATGCGCCATGAATGCTATACCCAGGCAAATAACTGTTTCATTGGCGATCTCTTCAAAATTTACCCTTGAGGCAATTGATGAGTTGTACGAGGGAATTCATCTGGCTTGCGATCATTATGGTGTTGATCTGGTTGGAGGTGATACTACCTCCTCTCTCACCGGATTAACCATTTCGGTTACAGCAATTGGGGAGGGAATCGAAGAAGAACTGGTGTACCGCAGTGGCGCAAAGCCCACCGATCTTTTGTGTGTGACCGGCGATCTGGGGGGTGCATATCTGGGATTGCAATTGCTCGAGCGGGAAAACGAACTTTTCAGGCTGAATCCAACTGTTCAGCCACAGCTTTCAGGGTACGATTACATTCTTAGCCGGCAACTGAAACCTGAGGCACGGACAGATATGAGAGAAATATTCAATACTTTACTTATCAAGCCAACTTCAATGATCGATATTTCAGACGGCTTGTCATCCGAAATCCTTCATCTCTGCGAAGAGTCAGGCGTTGGATGTCGGTTGTATGAAGAACGGCTGAGTTTTGATCCTCAGACGAAAAAAATGGCAGAGGAAATTAATATCAATCCATTGGTAGCTGCTCTGAACGGAGGAGAGGATTATGAACTATTATTTACCATATCTGTTAATGAACATGATAAGGTGCGCAACCATCCGGATATTACGGTAATTGGTCACATGACAAAGAAAGAGGAGGATGCCATGCTCGTTACTGCAGGTGGTATTCAGGAGATTCC
>JBAXED010000024.1:0-43393 GCA_037140615.1 Prolixibacteraceae bacterium | reverse complement strand
ATTTTCGATTCTTCCTTGGTATTGATAAACGGAAGAGCATTCACCATGCGGGTAATGAAGGGCGAGGAAGCGCTATATGAACCATTGAATCCAAGCATGGTGTTGGCAATGGGATCTTCGCCATAGTTTACTTTCTGTGTCAGCGGTTTTTCCAGCAGATACATCACGGTAGAACCGATGTTAAAGTTCTTGCTGATTTCATAATTCAGATGAGTCCCGAGCATGGTCTTGCGCTGCATGCTGAACAGATCCTGACTTTCTGTTGAAATGGAGATCGGAGTACCTGATTCCAGCAGTCCCTGGTTGATTACTTTTACCCTTCCCTGGGTATAGTCAACAATGTAGTCGACATCTTCCTGAAGCTGCCTGCCCCCCGCCATAACTTTGACAGATCCCCTGGCAATATTGATGGCATCTAACGTGATTTCGGAATTAGAGAGACCTTTATAACTGCCTTTCAGGTGGTATTTATTTTTTTCAGCATCCTGCTCTGCAACCGTTCGGGTATTGTCGTATAGGGAAGAATAAACATATCGCTTCGTGGCACTGGCATCGCCATTGAATTTTTTCTCCAGATTCGAACCAAAAGGCTGAACGACAGGGAAGATAATCCTCCCTTTTTGAGAATCGATCGTGATGCGGTCGATAAAATCAAACACGCCGTCAGGGTAAGGATCCAGCTGCTTGTTCAGATTGTCGAGGTTCATCACGGTAAGCAGGTTCTTTTCTTTCAGCGGACCATCGGGAAGATAATTCAGATCTGTTCCCGAGGCATCATTCCGGTATAAAATATCTAGCTTGAACTCCTCGCTCGAAAGCCTTTGTGAACGGATGTTGTAGATGTTTTTCATCATCAAATCCCAGTTTTTAAACTTAGGATTGAGGTTTGTACCCTTGATCATTTTAAGAATCAACGTCTTTGGTGCTTCAATCCCGTCGGTAGAAAATTCACCTACCTGGAAAGTCTCTCCATTGGCGGTATATTGATACGCAACAGCAAGAATTTCATCCGCATTGAGTGCCATATTCAGCGAGATATACCCCAATTGCTTGTTGACAGAGTATTCCGTTGAATCGAGTCTACGGGCATTTTCGATCTTATCAAAATCCCGACCAGCAATGAAATCCCGCTGTGTAAGGGGTTTTAATGCTTCATTGAGTTTGGCTATATCGCGGATATCAGAATAGGTGGTTGTAAGCGCCTTATAGATTCCGTTTATGTTGTTATTTGGAAGTTGGTTGAAAGGATACATCAATCCTGGTGTATCGCCAAATTCTGAAACAATCTGATTCTGTTTATTTTGTCCATTCTCACCAAGATCGAGAACAGCGAGAATGTTTCGGGATTCCTGGAAATGGTTTGATTTATTGGTCACCCAAACCTCAATTTTGTTTAAAGTGACAGATGTTTTTAGTATGGGAATTTCCGAAAGAGCCTGATCATAAGTATTGTAAAAATGATGCCCCAGGAAAAAATTTCTGTTGGCATCGTAATTGGTGGCATTAATTTCAAATTTGGTACGCTCTGCACCACCTTCTGTATTGATAACTTTGGTCTCCCCTTTTTGCTGAGAGAAAAGCGTGGTGACAGATAGTTTCCCAAATTGAAGATCAGTCTTCACACCAAAGAGGTTCGTGCCTCCGCGAATTAAGGTCCCGGTAAGAGGCATGGAGACATTTCCGGCCTCTACACTTTTTACAATCTCATCTTCACCTCCGCTGTAGTTGAGCTTAATTTTATTTTCAAAATCGAAAGTAGCGTCTGTGTTGTAATTGAACCTCATCTTCAAGCGGTCGCCGATTTCGCCATCAAGGCTAACATTGATTTTCTGGTTAAAATCGAAGGTGGTATTTCGCTGCATCCTGGTAGGAATAGCAGGATTTTCAATTTTGTTACTTTTAAGTCCGAGGCTCATTTCGACATATCCCTGGGGACGAATATTCACAACGCTGCTTCCGAAGACTTTGTTAAAAGCATCTCCGCCAATTTGAAACTGTGGAATAAGCTGAGTTCTGCGCTCCAAAGACTGCTGCGAAATTTTTTTCCTCCAATAGCGGTCAATGGATTCTTTCAAATCGTACTGCAGATATTCGTGCAAACTAAGCGCTCCCGGCAACTTATAATTGATGGTTCCTGCCTTCTCGGAAATTAAATATTGTCCACTAAGTGCATCATACACTACTTCCGTCTTGATGTTGGCGGGTTTTTTCAGGTAGAAGGCAGTAGTGTCATTGTTGCGCAGTTGAGAAAAGGGGTTTTCTCTTTTCTTTGCATGAAGGCTGGAAGTGATGGAATCGCCAGAAATGGTATCCCCTTGGGTCAAAAATGACGCATCAAGCCACGATGGCTTAGCATTTACGCTTCCTATGGATGCGTTGCTATGCCAAAACAGTGCAAAACATGCGGAGAGCAATGCTGCGACAATGGTTTTGAAAAGTACTTTTTTCAATTTGATCAAAAACTCTTTAACGCCAGCTTAATCAGATTTTCTACAGTTATGGACGGTTGCTCAGCCATTACCTGATCAATCAATTTTTCAACAGCTTTTTTGTTAAACCCCAGCATTTCTAAAGCAGAAATTGCTTCAGATCGAACAGGGCTCTCGACAGGCCTGAATAAAAGATCCCCTGCAGGAATTTTGCCGATTTTATCTTTCAGATCTATAATTACTCTTTGAGCAGTTTTGATGCCAATACCCTTGATGCTTTTCAATAATCCAACATTTTCAGTGAGAATAGCATTTTGAAGCTCCTCCGGTTTATGGGAAGAAAGCATCATAATGGCGGTATTGGCGCCAATGCCATTGACAGAGATTAACATCCTGAAAAGCTCACGTTCTGTTTGTTCAAAGAAGCCGTAAAGAATGTGGGCATCCTCTCGGATCACTTGATGAAGAAACAGCTTGGCTTTTTCACTGCCGTGAAGCTGGGAATAGGTGGTTAGTGATATGTGAATCAAATATCCGATGTCGCCTGCTTCGATGACAATTCCTGCAGGGGTCAGATTGGTCACAGATCCTTTTATATATTCAAACATGGGTTAAGGTGGGTTTGATGGTGGTTATTCTCCTCCTGTGCGGTCGATCTCGTGGTGTTTGAGTGGATTTTTAGAGAGCGATTTGAATAATTTTCTGGATTCAAAAACATCAATGGCCAAATAGATGGCATTTCTGAATGAATCCTCTGAGGCAACTCCGGTGCCGGCAATATCATAGGCAGTTCCATGCCCGGGAGAAGTTCTAACTATGGGCAATCCTGCCGTAAAGTTGACTCCTGATTCGAATGTCAATACCTTAAACGGAATTAACCCCTGATCATGATACATAGCCAGGATGGCATCGAATTTTTTGAAATCACCTGATCCGAAAAATCCATCAGCAGGAAATGGGCCGAGCGCAATGATACCCTCTTCATTAGCCTGTTTGATAGCTGGATAGATAATACTCTGGTCTTCAGTTCCAATTACTCCGTTGTCACCAGCATGAGGATTTAGGCCCAAAACGGCGATACGTGGTTTGCGGATCGAAAAATCTTCCAGAATCGTCTTGTGAAGGATGCGGATATTGGTTAGAATTTTCTCTTTCGTCAGTGCTTGTGGAACATCCGAGATAGGGATGTGCCCCGTTACTACGCCAACCTTTAGCTGATCGCTAACCATCAGCATCATATAGTTTTTTGCAGCAAATTCATTCGCAAAATATTCAGTGTGCCCCGGAAATTTGAACTGTTCCGACTGGATATTCTCTTTGTTGATGGGTGCGGTAACAATCACATCAATGTCTCCTGATTTTAAGTCTTTTACAGCAGCTTGAAGAGAGAGAAGCGCAGCCTGGCCAGCTTCTTGAGTTGATTTTCCCAGTTCAACACGAATTTCTTCATCCACGCAATTGATAATATTAACCCTTTTAGAATTTGCATCACGGGCACTGGCTATCTGATTAAAACTGAACAGTTCAACATCAAGTGCCTTGCGATGGTAGGCGGCAACTTTTGGAGAACCATAAACTATTGGTGTGCAAGACTCAAGTAACCGGCTGTCTGATAGTGTTTTGATTATAACTTCATATCCTATGCCATTGATGTCTCCATGTGTGATACCTATTCTCAATTTATGTTGTTCCATGTGCTATATATATTGGTTAAAACGGTCAATTCCCGTTTGCTTTATTTGTCAAATTTAAACTTTTATTCAATTAATCTGGGAAACCGTTTTTAAATTGGATCCGAATTCATTCGATTCATCAGAAGGGTAAAAAAATCGGATAGAAGCCTTACGCCTGTTGCCGTTCCTCCCACCGAACGGTAGTGATCAGCAGCGGGCAAGAAAGATGGGCCAGCGATATCCAGATGAATCCATGGATAATCAACAAATCGCTGCAAAAATTTGCCTGCCGATATTGCTCCAGCTTCGCCGCCTCCAATATTTTTCATGTCTGCAATACTGGATTTGATCATTTCATCATATTCGTCCCAGAGAGGGAGTTCAACAATCCGCTCATTAACCCGATCCCCCGCTAATTTGAGCAGATCGAAAAATTGATCACCATCGTTGCGCATGGCAGCAATTCCATGAATTCCCAGCGTCATTGCAGCCGAACCTGTTAATGTTGCCAAGTCTAGAACCAGCATCGGGTCATATTTTTTAGCGTAACACAATGCATCTGCAAGTATAAGTCTTCCTTCTGCATCAGTATTCAGGACCTCAACTGTAGCACCATTCGAAATGGTGATTACATCTCCCGGAGTGATGGCATTGCCGCCGGGACGGTTGTCGGTAGCTGGAATCAAGGCAACAATGTAAAGCGGTATATTGTTTAATGCTGCAACGTTGATGGCAGCTGAAACTGCTGCCGCTCCGGCCATATCACTCTTCATGTAATCCATGGATTTAGCCGTTGGCTTAAGCGTCAGTCCACCAGTATCAAAGACAACCCCTTTCCCGACAAGAACGATGGGTCGACTGTTTAGTGCCTTCTCTGGTTTCCATTCAAGTATGATAAATGCCGGAGGATCTATACTTCCCTTGTTGACAGCCAGCAATCCACCCATTCCCAAGGCTTCTATCTGGTTTTTGCCAAGTACTTCGGCGTGAATTCCTGCCTCAACACCATTCTGATGAAGGATGGCAGCAAATTTTTCTGCATTCAGAGTGATAACAGGTTCATTCACAAGATCTCTTGCCGAATAAACCGCATTTGTCAGAATTGAGAGCTCATCCAGTTGCTTTTGCGAAAGTAAGTCACCGGCAAAACAAATTTCCTGCAATGAAGTCCTAAATTTTTCGGCATTCGAATGATATTTGAGGAACTGATAACTCCCAAGTATTGCTCCTTCAGCGAATGCATACAAGGATTCAGGACTGTCAATTAGGGAGGTTATCTCAATTGAGTCGAGTTTTTCTGATTTGGCCCACAGGGCAACTTCATTGCCTTGCCTTCTCCAGGCTTCCAGTGTTGAATTCTCATCCTTGGTGGCAGGAATCCCGATAATCATAAGCCTGCTGGTGTACCGGTTGATCTCAACAAGGTGCTGATCTCCTGACAATTTTAAATTCAGATAAGTTCGCTCTTCATTGTTTACTGGGAATAGGGAATCAATTTCGCGTTCTTTCAAAAGGAAAACGCTATTTCGGGGAAGAATTCCTGGAGTACTTTTTTTGAGGTTCATGTTCGTCAGGTATTTATATGTTTTGGGTCAAAATTACTACCTTTAACCCAATAAATTATGGATACCAGATCAATTTGTAATTACTATTGGAAGATATAATGTCTGACGCTTTATTTCAGCGGGCCCTCAAGCTCGAACCATTGTCTGCCTCTGAAGGGGCAAAGTTGTTTAACGACGCCTCTACCGCCGATTTAATGTGGGTTGCAGATGCCTTGCGACAGATTCATAAGCCCGGAAATGTCGTAACCTGGATGATTGACAGGAATGTAAACATCACCAACGTTTGCATATCTGGCTGTACTTTTTGCAATTTTCACCGGAAGATTAGCGGTGAGGGGACTTATACAACCACCTCTGAAGAGTACCGGCAAAAGATTGAGCAAATGATTCAATTGGGTGGGGCACAGCTACTTTTACAGGGGGGCATGCATCCCCGCTATGGGTTGAAATTTTATACAGAACTGTTTAGCGACTTGAAACAGAAATATCCCAACATAAAACTGCATGCTCTCGGGCCACCCGAAGTAGTTCATATTGCCAGAAAAGAGCGGATTTCTTACCAGGAAGTTCTTGAAAAGCTGATGGAAGCTGGCCTTGACAGTTTACCTGGAGCTGGCGCCGAAATATTGTGCGACAGGGTCAGAAAGCAAATCTCTCCCGGGAAGGCAACGGCCAACGAATGGCTTGAAGTGATGAAAGTTGCTCATCAATTGAACATGCTTACCTCTGCTACCATGATGTTTGGTCACATCGAGACAACGATGGAGCGAATGGAACACCTGGTAAAGCTTAGAGATCTTCAGGCGCAAAAGCCTCCTGGCAGTCCGGGATTTAAGGCCTTTATTCCATGGCCATTTATGTCGGAAGGAACAGTTTTGGGCAATAGTGGAGACTTCAAATCAATTCTTCCAATTGAATACATCAGAATGATTGCTTTAAGCAGGATTATGCTTAATAATTTTGAAAATATTCAGGCATCCTGGCTTACAGTCGGCAGGGAGACAGGTCAAATAGCACTTCATGCAGGCGCCAATGACTTGGGATCCATCATGATCGAAGAAAATGTTGTCTCAGCAGCAGGTGCTACCTTCTCAATGGATGCCCGGCAGATGCAAAAATGCATCTTGGATGCTGGTTTTACCCCTCAGCTCAGGAATCAGGCATATGAGCCTGTTAAATAAACATATTTTGTACATTTGCACCCAATTTATAACCTTGTTAAAGAAGTTATTGAAATGAGAAAATGGCGCGTCGAAGATTCTGCAGAACTTTACAACATCAATGGATGGGGGGTCAATTATTTTTCCATCAACGAGAAAGGCCATGTAGTGGTTACTCCCCGGAAAGATGGTGTTGAAGTCGATTTAATGGATCTGGTGGAGGAGTTGCAGTTGAGAGATGTTTCGACCCCTGTACTCCTTAGATTCCCAGACATTCTCGATAGCAGAATTGAAAAGATGGCCAGTTGTTTTAAAATTGCCGCCGAAGAATATAAATACAACGCCCAGGGTTACATCATCTATCCGATCAAGGTCAATCAAATGAGGCCTGTCGTCGAAGAGATAGTCAATCATGGAAAGAAATTCAATATCGGACTGGAGGCAGGTTCCAAACCTGAGCTTCATGCAGTGATAGCTATCAACACTGACAACGATTCGCTCATTATCTGCAACGGATACAAGGATGAAGATTACATTGAACTTGCTCTGCTGGCTCAAAAAATGGGCCGTCGCATATATCTTGTCATAGAGAAACTGAGCGAGATGAAGCTGATCATAAAAATTGCGAAGCAGTTTAAGGTCAGACCGAATTTGGGCATTCGCATCAAACTTTCCAGTACCGGAAGTGGGAAATGGGAAGATTCAGGTGGAGATGGCAGCAAATTCGGGCTTACTTCAAGTGAACTCTTAGAGGCACTTGATTATCTCGACAAGAACAAGATGAAAGACTGTCTGCATCTAGTTCATTTTCACATCGGGAGTCAGGTTAATAAAATTCGCCGCATCAAGCTGGCCATGCGGGAAGCATCCCAATTTTATGTGCAGATGCACAAGAATGGCTTCATGGTTGATTATGTGGATATTGGTGGCGGGCTTGGCGTTGACTACGACGGGACAAGATCCTCCAGCGAAAGCAGCGTCAACTATAGTATCCAGGAGTACGTCAACGATGTCGTTTCCACATTGGTCGATGTTAGTGAAAAAAACGGAATACCTCATCCAAATATTATAACTGAATCAGGCCGGTCCCTGACCGCGCACCATTCAGTATTGGTCTTTGAAGTTCTTGAATCCACTACCCTTCCAAGATGGGAAGAGGAAGAAGTGGTTAGTCCAACTGATCACGAGCTGTTGCGTGAATTGTATTCTTTATGGGATACTCTGAACCAACCGCGGATGTTGGAGACATGGCACGATGCACAGCAAATTCGCGAAGAAGCCCTTGATCGCTTTAGCCTTGGACTCCTCGATATCACAACCAGAGCCAAAATTGAACGTTTGTTCTGGTCTATTGCTCAGGAAACCACCCAAATGACCAATGGACTTAAACATGTTCCTGAAGAGTTTCTCTCGTTACCTAAATTATTATCAGATAAGTACTTCTGTAATTTTTCCTTATTTCAATCCCTGCCCGATTCTTGGGCCATCGACCAGATTTTTCCTATCATTCCTTTGGATCGTTTGGATGAGAAACCGGACAGAACAGCCACTCTTCAGGATATTACCTGTGATTCGGATGGCAAAATTGACAATTTCATCTCTGTTCGCAACCAGTCCTATTACCTTCCTGTCCATTCGCTCAAGCCAAAGGAACCTTATTACATCGGTGTTTTCCTTGTTGGAGCTTACCAGGAAATCCTTGGTGATCTCCACAATCTTTTTGGAGATACCAATGCTGTTCACGTATCCGTGGATGAAAAAGGGTACTCTATCGATCAGGTTATTGATGGTGAAACAGTGGCGGAAGTATTGGAATATGTGCAGTACAATCCCAAAAAGCTGGTTCGGACTGTTGAAACCTGGGTTACTTCCTCCGTTAAATCCGGAATTATATCTGCTGAAGAGGGGAAGGAATTTCTATCCAACTATCGGTCAGGTTTATACGGTTATACTTACCTCGAATAGTGGCCGGATCAGTGATAAGATCAGACTCACACTGGCAAAGGAAATGCATTTCGCGTTTGCTTTGCCTTTTTTTTGCTCTTTTGTGTTCCTTTTTTCCCCTTCGTGCCCAAAGTTATCTGCAAACGGTAAAAGGAACATTGCTGGATCAGGAATCAAGACAACCTATTCCGGAAGTAATTCTAAAGTTTTCGAATCAAATAACTGTTTACACTGCATTTACTGATGACCAGGGAAATTTTAAAATAAAGATTCCAGCTGGAAGATGGGATATCCTGGTTTCTCATCTTGGATTCACGAATAAAGTAATGCAGAATATCCAGGTAGGAACAGGCAAAGAAGTATTGTTGGAGATAGGTCTGGAGGCAAAAGTTTTTCAAACCGGCGAAGTGGAGGTTTCAGCCGGCAAGAAAATGTGGTTGACCCCTTCCAGCGGATCAAGTGTTCGTACTTTGCAAAGTCAGGATGCCTCCAGATTTGCTGGTGGTTATTATGATCCTTTGAGGATGGTGGCAAATTTTGCAGGTGTGACAAGTGGGAACAGCGATGAAAGCAATGAAATTGTGGTGAGGGGAAACTCTCCACGAGGTATCTCATGGCATCTCGAAGGACTTGAAATACCCAATCCAAACCACCTATCCAACGGTGTCGGCAACAATGGAGGTGCCTATTCCATGATCTCAACGAATGTTTTGGCTGATTTTGATTTTTATACTGGAGCTTTCCCGGCCGAGTTTGGAAATGCGTTGTCAGGTGTAATGGATTTGCGATTGAGAAAGGGTAATACCGACAGGCATGAATTCGGGGTGCAGCTTAGCGTTGTGGGAGCCGAGGCAGCTGCTGAAGGACCAATCGGGAAATCTTCAGGCAACTCCTATCTTTTCAACCTCAGATATGCCAATTTCGATATTTTGAAAAAGTATGGAATTGTTGCTATTCAAGATTTGAGTATCATCCCAAGCTCGCTTGACTGGACTTTTAAGATGAATTTTCATGGATCGAAATTGGGTGATTTAGAATTATTTTCAATCGGTGGCAATAGCAAGGCAGGTAATGAGGCTTCTCAATATCGGGAGGAAATTCTTAAAGGAGTTAACAATGACGAATTTCTTGAGGAAGATGCCCTTGCTGTTTATGGCATCAAACATCTGAAGAATTTCGGGGACGGGAAAACATATCTCAGAACAATTATTGGTTTTACGCGTTCCAAAGAAAATTGGCACGAAGGATTTTTGGATACTGCATTTGTTCATATTGTGAACAAACAGGATTGGATGATCTCCCCTGTTTTAAGGGGTTCTGTGATGTTGAACAGAAAAGTAAACACTAAAAATTCTTTAAGAATAGGTTTCGAATACCACAATTCCTTTCCTGATATGTTCAGCATCAGGAGACAGGCCAACGCCAAATATGATACCCTTGTTGATCAGAGGTCAAATAGTTTTTATACCCAGGCATACTTTCAGTGGAAATACAAACCTGCGGATTCTTTCGAGTTAATTCCATCAATTCATTCTACTTACACTAGTATCAACAAAGAACTAACGTTGGAGCCTCGTATTGGAATGGTTTTTCACCTGCCAGGTAGTCAGTCAGTCAATTTTGGGACAGGATTTTACTCAAAGCAGGAGCCGATTCCCGTGTATTATTTCAGGGTGAAAACCGCAAATGCAGGCAGGAAATTACTCAACAGCGATTTAAAGACAACAAAAGCATTTCATCTGGTTGCCGGCTACAGAAAATCCTTTTCCAATGATCTAAAATTATCGGTTGAGGCTTACTATCAACACCTTTATAATGTGCCGGTAAGTCAATACACCAACAATACCTTTTCTATGGTGAATATGGCAGAAGGATTGCCGGATATTGATTTGAGCAACAATGGGATATCTGAAAATTCAGGAGTTGAACTTACTCTGGACAAATCTTTTGCGCACAGTTATTATCTGCTTGCCACCATTTCGCTTTTTGATTCTAAGTATATGGCGTCCAGCTCCAATTGGTATTCAACCTATTACAATTCGAATTTTGTATTCAACTTTTTACTCGGCAGAGAGTTCAAGGTTGGCCGATACGGCCAAAATAGTCTGGGTTTTAATCTCCGCAATATTTCCCGTGGAGGTTATAGGTTTACACCTCCCAATTATGCCCAGAGCATTTTGAAGAAGACTGTCATTTATGATGTTCAGCAGACCTACGCAAAACATCTGCCTTTCTTTGACAGGACAGACGCTGGAGTGAATTACAGAATTAACAAGAAAAATTCGGCCTTCAATTTTTCACTTGATATCCAGAATGTCCTAAACAGACACAATGTGTTCAAGCGGAATTTTAATTATTCGCAAGGAGTCATTATGGAGACAGACAGAAAGCTGATCGGTCTGGTCCCAATTGCAGGGATACGGTTTGACTTCTAACTGTAGTCACTTTAGTTCACTCTAGCTCACTTTAGGCACTTCCAAGAAAAAGGGGAAGATCTTTCGATCCTCCCCCCCAGAGATAATTATCTAAAACTTATGAAAACACTCATCCGCATTTGGAGGAGCCGCAATCTTTGCAGATCAGGCATCCTTCCTGGTAAATAACGTTATCTGAACCACAACCCTCACATTTTGCATCTTCGCAGGTAGTTCCATTTGGAATGTATTTTTTCAGAGCTCGTGCAACCCCGTTCTTCCAGGTATTGATAGATTCGACATCGAATTGTAAGCTGGTGATAAGTTCAACAATTTTCTGGATTGGCATACTGTGTCTCAATACGCTGGAGATCAATTTAGCGTAATTCCAGAAAATCGGATTAAATTTAAAGGACAATCCTTCAATTGTTGTTTTGTACCCACGGTTATTCCGGTATTGGAAATCGTAACGGGAGACACCATTTTCGTCCCGGTTTTTAATAATCCAGCCATCAGTTACTGATCGAGGCAATAGAATTCCATCCTCATCATCGGCCAAACCGGTAAATATTTCATAAGGTCTTCCATCGATCAGTCCGATAAAGGCAATCCATTTCTCCTTGTTGTTTTGAAACCGGACAATTTCTGCCTCGAGCACTTCGGGGCGCCTGGTAGGAAATTCCCCTTCTTTCTTTTTGTCTCTGGTGGAGAGCAATACCCCTGATCTGGAGCCTTCACGGTAGACCGTTACTCCTTTACAACCACTTTCCCAAGCGGAGAAGAAAAGTTTGCCAACAAGTTCCTCCGTAGCGTCTTCAGGAAGGTTAATTGTGACAGAGATAGAGTGATCGACCCATTTTTGAATCTGTCCCTGCATCCTCACTTTAGCCATCCAATCGATATCGTTGGAGGTAGCTTTGGCATATGGGGATTTGTTTACAAGTTCATCAATCTCGTCATTTGAGTATTTTTTGTTGGTCTTGTAACCTTTGATTTCCATCCATACTTTAAATTTATGGTGGAAGATGATATATTCCTCCCAGGAGTCACCCATTTCGTCAACAAAATCTATACGCGCTTCTTTGTCGTTCGGGTTAACTTTTCTTCTGCGTTTGTATACAGGCATGAAAACAGGTTCAATGCCCGACGTTGTTTGAGTCATCAAACTGGTTGTCCCTGTGGGTGCGATGGTAAGTAATGCAATATTGCGGCGACCAAATTTTACCATATCATCATAAAGCTCAGGATCTGCAATGGCTAACCTTTTGATGTAAGGGTTATTTAATTCTTTCTTGGTATCATATATTGGGAAAGCACCGCGTTCTTTGGCCAACATCACTGATCCGCGATAAGCCTCAATGGCAACTATTTTGTGAACTTCAACAGAAAAGTCGATTGCATTTTCTGATCCGTATCGTAATCCGAGTGCAGCGAGCATATCGCCTTCAGCGGTAATGCCAATTCCTGTTCTGCGGCCGTTAACAGCTTTTTCTTTGATTTTTTCCCACAAATTTAGCTCGACTTGCTTGATTTGGTCCATTTCAGGATCCGCTACAATTTTATCATAAATAGCATCAATTTTTTCCAATTCAAGATCTATAATATCGTCCATGATGCGCTGCGATAGCCTGACATGTGAGCGAAAGAGAGGGAAGTTAAATTTCGCGTGCTCGGTAAATGGCTGGTCAACATAAGAATACAAGTTGATGGCAATAAGCCGGCAACTGTCGTATGGGCAGAGTGGAATTTCGCCACAAGGGTTGGTAGAAACTGTGCCATAACCCAAATCCGCATAACAATCTGGCACCGATTCACGAATGACTGTATCCCAGAAAAGAATTCCCGGCTCAGCCGATTTCCAGGCATTAAACACTATTTTCTGCCAAAGGCTGGATGCATCGGTCTCTTTGGTATAAACAGGCTCGCTGCTGTTGATGGGATATTTTTGTTGGTAGGTAGAAGAATTGCGAACCGCTTTCATAAACTCATCGTCAATCTTCACAGAAACATTGGCTCCGGTAACTTTTCCTTCATCCATCTTGGCATCAATGAACTGCTCTGAATCAGGATGCTTAATCGAAACTGAAAGCATTAAGGCACCGCGCCGGCCATCCTGCGCAACTTCTCTTGTAGAGTTGGAAAATCGCTCCATAAAAGGGACAATTCCTGTAGAAGTTAAAGCAGAATTCTTTACTGGTGAGCCTTTGGGACGGATGTGTGAAAGGTCATGGCCCACGCCTCCCCGTCTCTTCATAAGTTGTACCTGCTCCTGATCTACCATCATGATGCCACCATAGGAGTCAGCTCCGTTGCCAACTACAAAACAGTTTGATAATGATCCAGTCTGAAAATCATTGCCGATCCCTGTCATAGGGCCGCCCTGTGGAACTATATATTTAAAAGCTTCAAACAACTCAAAAAGCTCTTTTTCTGATAAGGGATTAGGATATTTTTTTTCAATTCGGGCAATTTCCGATGACAGCCTTCTGTGAAGATCATCAGGAGTTAACTCGAATAGATTGCCGTATGAATCTTTCAACGCATATTTGTTGACCCAGACCCTGGCAGCCAACTCATCGCCCTGAAAATATTTCAATGAAGCTTCAAATGCTTCCTCATTTGAATAATTTTTTAGAGCTGTAATTTTCTTCATAGCAGTAACGTCTTTTAATTCCATGGCAGAAGGATTCGTCGAATAAGTAATAAGGTTTTTGAGCTAGAATTCTTACGAAAGGAAGTCAAACTTTCTTTCGTAAAGATAGCAGAAGAACAATTTTTTTGGATAGTTAATTTTCAAATAAAAAAAATAGTTATCAACTTATATCTGTTAATTTACACAAATACAAATAGATAAAAAATATTTTATCTCAAAAAGTTTACAAAAAAAATATTTTTCTGGGATTTTTGAAAAATAAATCTGAACGGTAAGACTAAATAAAAAATCTATTTTTCGAAGAAATAGCGGACTATCTTTTCAGTAGCTCCGCGGTTACTTTCAACGTATTGCGAAGCGAAATTGCTTTCATTTTCCAATTTTTTTTGGTCAATTAGATAACCTTCGAACAGGTTGCTCAACTCTTCATAATTGGAAACGACATGAGCTGCTCCAAGCTGAATCATCTCAATTGCTTCGTGAAATTTGTGATAATTGGGACCAAAAACAACAGGCATTCCATAGACGGCAGGTTCCAAAATACTATGAATACCGGTCGTAAAACCTCCGCCAATATAAGCGATTTTAGCATATCGGTAAACAGACACCAGGTATCCATACCCATCAACAATTAATACTTGGGCAGAATCAAGTTGCTCTGGAGTGGATTCAGAGGAATATAGAACAAAGGGTCTCTTCAGGAGGGTTGTAATTCTATCCAAAGATGCTGGATTGACTTCGTGGGGCGCTACAATAAATTTGACCTGATGTGAACATTCATTGATATAATTCAAGAATATAGCTTCATCCTCTGGCCATGTACTTCCAGCAACGATGATCAGCCTTCCTGAGCAAAATTTTTCTAGCTTGGGTAGTACTGAGGCTGCCTGGGCAATCTGAGCAACCCTGTCTAGTCTGGTGTCGCCACTTATAGAAACATTGTTAAATCCAAATTTGCGAAGTGTTTCGAAAGAGGACTGATTTTGAACAAAAATATGAGTGTAAACCATTAAAACTTTTCTAAACCATTTGCCCCAGGGTTGAAAAAAGAATTGTGTAGGCCGAAAAAGTGCCGAAAAAATAAAAGTAGGGATTTCTCTGTTCTTAAGTTCCATTAAGAAGTTAAACCAGAACTCATATTTAACAAAAAAAACTTTCTCAGGTTTCACCAGATCTAAAAATCTAGATGCATTTCGGGCTGTATCCAATGGCATATAATAAACATAATCAGCCAATGGATAATCTTTTTTCAATTCATAACCTGAAGGAGAAAAGAATGTTAGAAGGATTCTGTATGTTGGGAAATATTTCTTTACACCTTCCATAACCGGACGTGCTTGTTCAAACTCTCCAAGTGAAGATACATGGAACCATAATAAATGATCTCCTGGAACCACCTCTTTTTGAATTCTTTCAAAAAGATCTTTCCTGCCTGACAACCATTTTTTAGCTTTTGGGTTTCTGGAAGATACCAACCAAATTAAAAAGTGGTAAAAATGAATAGCTGTATTGTATAGAAAATGCATCATTTAATAGGCCGGATAGTTTGGCGTTAAACTTTGAATCTATTGGTTCAAAATAGTTGTTTCCTTTATAAATCCTTCATCCACCGAAAGACTTGATCCATTTGCCGCCGCAACAGCTAGTTGATCGCATCTTTCATTGCCAGGTATAGCAGCATGGCCTTTTACCCAGACAAACTTCACCTTGTGAAGTTGATATATTTCGTAAAAGCGCATCCAAAGATCACTGTTCTTCTTTCCCTTGAACCTTATTCGTATCCAACTTTGGAGCCATCCTTTTTCAACAGAATCAACAACATATCTGGAATCCGTGTAAACGGTAACTTCACAATTTGGTTGCTTCAACGCTTCCAATCCAACAATAACAGCCATCAATTCCATGCGGTTGTTCGTGGTCACTTTAAACCCTCCGGAAAGCTCTTTTTTGTGTTGTCCATGAAGAAGGAGAGTGCCATAGCCGCCAGGACCGGGATTGCCCAATGAAGAACCGTCAGTATACATCGTAATTTTTGAAGACGGAACCTCTTTCATCTGCTACTTTAATTTATTGCACAATTGTCATCTCATCAACAAGATGTTTCGCTCCGGCATACTTATCAATGATCCACAACACAAAGCGAATGTCTACATTGATGCATTTTTGAAGGTCTTCTTCATAGGCAATGTCACCGCTCATTGCTTCCCAGTTGCCATCAAAGGCAATACCAATGAGTTCACCTTTGTCGTTCATCACCGGACTACCCGAATTTCCACCTGTGATATCATTGTTGGTGGTGAAGCAAGTATGGAGTGTTCCATCATGATCAACATATCGACCGTAATCATTTGAGTGGTACAAATCGATCAATCGTTTTGGAAAATCGAAATCAGCATCCCCTGCAACCCCTTTTTCGGCATAACCTTTCAAGGTTGTAAAGTAGTTATAATGAACTCCATCTCTTGGATTGTAATCGCCTACTTTACCATAGGTCAGGCGCATCGTAGAGTTGGCATCGGGATAGAGATTTTTGTCTTTGTTCATTTCATTTAACCCGCCAACAAAAAGTTTTCTGCTATTTTCAAGACCAGCAGTAGACTTTCGGACATCTTCACCAACCGTTTTGTAGGCCGACATAATGGATAACATGGCATTGTACACTGGATCTTTGTCGAGAACTTTTTTTGATGGATTGTTCAGAAAAGCCATAAGTTTTTGTTGATCAGGGAAGATGCTTTTTTTAAATAAATGACTTGCAAATGCAGCAAAATCTCCTTTGTATTTTTTGGAAACTTCCCCAATAAAAGATGGCTGGTATTTCACAACAACGTTTTCAGCATACATTTTTAACAAAACTGCAGTGATTTTTTGATCTGTGGCTTCGTCATAATCTTTGTAGAAATCGTCAAGTCTTGCTTTAAATTTTTCTGCTGCCGATTTTATTTTTTCCTTGTTATTGCCTTTTAATTCATCATAAAGCGAGTTAACTCCAAAAGAAAACATTAAGATTTCAGGACCGCCAAGAAGTGCTTCACGAAAATATTCTGAGGCGATTTTCTCATCGACAGTCTGATATGATTTTTCTATATTAGACAGTGCATCCCCATATTTGGTCTTTCGTGTTGGATTACTAACGACCCAATAGGTAAATTCTTTTTCAATGGCTATTTTTTTGTCGATTACATTTAGAGCCGATAGACCCATATTTTGTCCGATCGAATACTTGTAATAGTTTGAACTACCGGCAAATTTCGAAGCGTACTGGATCCTGTTCCTGTCTCCTTTGGCCATGTATTCACGGATAATATCCAGTTTGGCAGCTCTAGTTTTGATGCGAATGTTATTGACAATGTCTATGGTATTTTTCAGACCGAAGGAAGTTAGATAACGATTGGTCCGACCGGGATAGCCTAAAATCATGGCGTAATCATTCATCTGAACTCCTTTCAATGAAATAGGGAGGTGATATTTTGGATGATAAGGAACATTTTCCTTGGCATAATCTGCAGGGTTTCCATCAGGAGAACAATAGATCCTGAACATGGAAAAATCGCCTGTATGACGAGGCCACATCCAGTTATCAGCTTCCCCGCCAAATTTTCCAACCGACTGAGGAGGAGCGCCAACAAGTCGTATGTCTCTAAAGGTTTCAGTAACAAAAAGATAAAAAGTATTTGCCTCAAACAATGGTCTTACTCTTACTTCATACTTGGTAGTACCTTTGGCTTCCTTTTCAATAGTAGATATAACTGTCATTGTTTTTTCCAATCTGGAAGCAGCTGACATGGTGTCTGATATACCTTTTAAAACCCGTTCTGTAACATCCTCCATTCTTACCAGGAAGGTGACGCTCTTTCCTGGATTTGGCAATTCCTGCTCATGTGATTTTGCCCAGAAACCATCTTTAAGATAATCATGCTCAACAGAACTGTGTTTCTGAATCTCACCAAATCCGCAGTGATGGTTGGTAAGCAGTAATCCATCGGAAGAAACTATTTCAGCGGTGCAGGATCCTCTGTCCATGGCAACAACTGCATCCTTAAGACTGGAAGTATTGATGCTATAAATCTGTTCGGCACTCAATTTTAACCCCATTGACTGCATTTTGTCGATGTTAAGCTTTCCGATCAAAGAAGGAAGCCACATCCCTTCATCCGCTTTTGTATGAAAATTGAAGACAAGGACAAGAGCGAAAAATCCAACTAAACTTTTTTTCATTGTAAATTTTGACATATAAAAGACTTGAGAGAACATGAGATTTACCAACATTAGGTTGACCTTCCTCCCTAAAATTCAAACGGTAAAATTAATTTTATTTAAACACAAAACGGCTGACTATAATTCAGAGAAAAGTAGTTTGGGCTACCTCTTTTTTACGGCAAATTATTTTATTATACCCAGAGATTTACCCACCTTTTGGAAGGCCGATACAGCTTTCTCCAAATGTTCTTGTTTGTGGGCGGCGGAAAGTTGGACCCTGATACGGGCTTGTCCTTGCGGAACTACCGGATAGTAGAAACCTATCACATAAATCCCCTCATTTAATAGCTGAGTTGCAAAATCCTGAGAAATCTTGGCATCATACAGCATGACCGCGCAAATTGCTGATTTGCTGGGTTTGATATCAAAACCTGCTGCAATCATTTCTGACATAAAATAAGAAGTGTTCTGATGAAGTCTTATCTGAAGTTCAGATGTTTCAGCCATCATTTCAAACATTTTGATTCCCGCATTCACAACTGAAGGAGGGAGGGAATTAGAGAATAAATAGGGTCTGGATCTTTGTCTGAGTAATTCGATTACCTCCCTGCGTCCTGTAGTAAAGCCTCCAAGAGCTCCGCCAAAGGCTTTCCCAAGGGTTCCTGTGATGATATCCACTTCCCCTCTAACATTAAATAATTCGGTTACTCCGCGACCTGTATCTCCCACAACACCAGCAGAATGACACTCATCAACCATTATTAAGGCGTTGTATTTTTTTGCTAAAATATTGATCTGATCAAGTGGTGCCACATTGCCATCCATGGAGAAAACTCCGTCTGTAACAATTATTCTGAATCTGGCCTCTTTTGCAAGAATTAGCTGGGCTTCCAAATCTTCCATGTCAGCATTGTTGTATCTGAATCTTTTGGCTTTACAAAGTCGTACTCCGTCAATAATGGAAGCATGGTTAAGAGAATCCGAAATTATGGCATCCTCCTCCGAAAACAAGGGTTCAAATATTCCCCCATTGGCATCAAAACAAGCCGCATATAATATGGTGTCTTCAGTTCCAAAGAAATCGGCTATTTTCTTTTCGAGTGCTTTATGCAGATCAGTTGTCCCACAGATAAAGCGAACAGAAGACATTCCGTAGCCGTGAGAACGAAATGCTTCGGCAGCTGCATCAATAAGAGCGGGATGATTGGAGAGACCAAGATAGTTGTTGGCACAAAAATTCAAAACCTCCTGTCCGGAAGACAAACGAATTACGGCATCCTGTGGGGAGACAATCAAACGTTCACTTTTATATAGTCCTGCCTCACGAATGGTTTGGAGTTCATTTTCGAGGTGTTCTTTCATTTTCCCGTACATAACTGAATGTTTTTAAATGATTTCGTGATTAAGACAATAAAAAAGAGTGTTCTTCACACAAAATTATGCTATTTTTATGATCGCTTTCAATACTTTCCTCATGTTTTGATCGCAAATTGCTTTTAGTAATTAAAATTGAAGGGCTTGAAGAATTTATCAAGCTGTCGCAAGTAATAAAATAGATAATCGATACCTGATGAAGAAGAAAAATAGCTATCTGCCCTGGATTATCGGCATTTTAATAATCATTATTATTTTACTGGTGATTGGGAAGAAAAAAGGTTGGTTAGGAAAAGATTTGACCTTAAAAGTTTCTACCGAGAAAGTGGAAATTAGGGATATTACGGAATTGATCACCGCCAATGGGAAACTGAAACCACAAATGGAAGTGAAAATCAGTCCAGAGGTACCTGGCGAAATCATAGAATTGCCGGTAAAGGAGGGCGATAAAGTCAAGAAGGGGGATCTCTTAGTCGTTATAAAACCAGATATTTACCAATCAAGTCTGAGCAGAATTGAGGCTTCCTTAAACACACAAAAGGCTCGTTTGGCCCAGGCCGAAGCTCAGTTAATTGAGAAGGAATTGAATTACCAACGTTCAAAACAGTTGCTCGAAAAGAAAACAATCCCTAAATCGGAATTTGAAACTATCGAAGCCGGATGGAAAGTTGCTTTATCGGAAGTTCAGGCAGCCAGGTATTCTGTTAAAAGTGCCGAATCCAGTGTTCGCGAATCAGCAGAGAATCTGACTAAAACAAAAATCTTCTCTCCAATTGATGGAACAGTTTCTAAACTAAATGTTGAAAAGGGTGAGAAGGTTGTCGGAACCAATCAATTTGCCGGAACCGAATTGATGACTGTAGCCGATTTGGCTACCATGGAAGTTAGAGTCGAAGTAAATGAAAATGATATCGTTAAGGTACAGAAACACGATACTGCCAACATCGAAATCGATGCTTATCTGAAGCGAAAATTTAAAGGAATCGTGACTGAAATTGCTAGTTCGGCCAATGTCACTGGTACAACAGTCGATCAAGTGACGAATTTCAATGTTAAAATATTATTGCTTGCAAAATCATACCAGGATCTGATCGAAAAGGATACCATTAAATATCCTTTCTTACCTGGGATGTCTGCAACTGTAGAGATATTGACTGATACCCGCAAAGGAATTATTTCAGTTCCAATTCAAGCCGTAACTACCAGAGGAGATGATGGTACAATTAAAAAGGCAAACGAGCAAATTGAAAAGGAAGGTACATCTGATACCAGTGCCAAAGAGGTTACACCCAAAGAACCCGAACAGCACGAGGTAGTATTCGTGATAAAAAACAAGCTGGCATGGAAAAAAAGGGTTAAAACAGGAATCCAGGACAATACCCGCATCGAAATTTTAGAAGGAATATCCGCGGGAGACGAGGTCATCATAGCCCCCTATGGTTTAATTTCAAAAACTTTGAAAGATTCTACTGCAGTGGAGATCGTGAAGATTGAAGATCTCTATCAGATAAAGAAGTAGGATTCAAGTATTTGGCATTTTCTGAAATTATTTCAATTTTGAATAGGAATTTTTCATTTTGAATTGTTATAAATAGAGATTTTATACAATTTTTAAATGATTAATAGCTAATCTTTTATTAATAACCTGATATTTTAATATTGGTTTTCAAGGTAACGAATTAGAGATTTTTGGTATTAACAAGACAGTTGGTTATTTCCCTTAAATATACCACTTATGTTATGCTCAAATATGAGAAGGTCTATTCATCTGATCTTCTTAAAATTATTTACGTTAGGTAGTTATGTGTGCAATACCCAAAAGCGACATTCTCTTCAGGAAAAATTTCTTGAAAAAGTTGTTGTGCTTTATGGCAGAATTCTAATTTCCCTCCTCCTTTTACCTTTTGGTGCTTTGTCAACTGTGGATGCTTATGCAGTTGTGAATTCCGCTTATCCTCTTGAGTTTAGCCTGAATAGAAATAAAAGCATCAGTCCTGATAAGTCAAATGTTCTGTCAATCTCTTTGACAGCAACCAATGTAACCTGCAAAGGATTAAGTAATGGGTCAGTAACTTCAACGATCGCAGGTGCTTCAGGAGGATCAGTTAATTATACACTGACTCCTGGTTCAGGTTCCAATTCTACCGGCCTCTTTACAAATCTTTCGGCAGGTGTTTATACAGTTTTGGTTGATGACGCTGGCATAACTGCTACAGCCTCTATAATTATAACCGAACCAACTGCCATATTGAGTTCTGCCATTTCTTCTCAGTTAAATGTCCTCTGCAAAGGAGGATCGACGGGATCTGTTACTGTAGCAGGAATAGGTGGTACGGCAGGATACACTTACAGCATCGATGGCGGATTAACTTTTCAGTCTATCGATACTTTTGGTTCGCTTGTCGCAGGTTCCTACAATATTACAATTTTGGACGCCAACGGATGCACAGCAATTCAACCTGTTTCAATAATTGAGCCGTCTTTGTCGCTCAGTTCCTCGATTACCTCACAAACAAATGTTCTTTGCAAAGGGGGAACGACAGGATCTGTTACTGTAGCAGGAATAGGTGGTACGGCATTATACACCTACAGCATTGACGGTGGATTAACTTTTCAGGCTACCGGTACTTTTGGATTACTTGCCTCAGGTTCGTACAGTATTGCGGTCAAAGATGCCCACGGATGCACAGTCAATCAACCTGTTTCAATTATTGAGCCGGCTTTGTCACTAGGTTCTTCGATCATCTCACAATCAAATGTTCTTTGCAAGGGGGGAGCAACGGGATCTGTGACTGTGTCAGGAATTGGCGGTACTGCTGGATACACATACAGCATCGATGGCGGAGCTACTTATCAGGCAAGTGGAACTTTCGGTTCATTGATAGTCGGAACATATACCATCAGGGTGAAAGATACAAATGGATGTATTTTCGACCGTCCAATTTTAATTACCGAACCGGCACTGGCATTAAGTGTTTTAAGTTCTTCGAATTCACCGGTATGTAGCAATGCTACTTTAAATTTGTCTGCCACCGGAACCGGAGGAACAGGCACTTTCACTTATAGCTGGTCCGGCCCAAATTCGTTTTCAAGTACAAGTCAGAATCCTTCAATTGTCAACCCCCCTGTTTCCGCTTCAGGAAATTATACGGTTACAATTAAAGATGCAAACAATTGTTCTGCCATAAGCACAACAGCTGTTTCGGTATACTCAGCACCAACAGTTACTGCTAGTGCATCGATCAGCTCAATTTGTGCTGGGGGATCTGTTACACTAACTTCATCATCGAATATACCACCTCCTCCATCACTGCCCGCTCCGGTAATGACATTTGCAAACTTTTCATCAGGAGGGACAGTTGCATCCGCAGACTGGACATCACGCCCGGATGGGTATATTACCAACGGATTAACATTCCATTCAAACGATAATTCATCATTTTATCTTTCTGACAGCCGTGCTCAAAATGGGACTAAAACGGAAACAGTCATGCAAACTCAAGCCTATAATACCGTTGGATATTCGACCCTTGCATTGGATTTTTGGCATTATTACCGTTTCAATAATTCGACCAATGAATCTGCCAAAGTTCAGGTTTCAACCGATGGCACTACCTGGATAACAGTTGCGAATTACGCTACTACATTGGGAGCATCCAACGGATTTATCAACGAAAATATCAATCTGATTGCCTATATAAACAAACCTGTTTTCTATATCAGGTTTTATTATTATTCAGATTTGAGAGCTAGATATTGGGCAATAGATAATGTAACCTTGACTGGACTTTCAACAACAGCTGCACCTATTATTTCCTGGAGTTCGAATCCTGCCGGTTACAGCTCCTCAGTGGCAAATCCGCCTACAGTAAGCCCTGCAACTACTACTACTTATACTGCAACTTACACAAATCCCGTAACCGGATGCAGCAACAGTGCCTCAACAACCATTACGGTGAATCCTACACCAATTGTTACCATCCAGCCAAATTATTGCGCAGTTCCTGGTCATGTCCGACTAACTGCAAATGGTGGTGCAACATACACATGGAGTACCGGAGAGACGACAAATCCGATTTTTACAGATATTGCCAACACGTATGGAGTGACTACCACCAATGCGTTTGGGTGTACGGGTTCAGCCTTTCTGCCTGTTTCCACAGAATTGGTTGTAAACGGTGATTTCTCTGGTGGGAATACCGGTTTTACAAATGCCTATGGCTACACAACTGCTGCAAATGGACTGTTCCCTGAAGGTTTATACGGAGTTGGCGCGGACCCAACCTTTTTCCATTCTAATTTTTGGGGAAGGGATCATACTTCCAATTCTGGGAAATTTTTAATCGTCAACGGAATAGGATCGGCTGGAGTAGTAATATGGCAGGAAACGGTAACGGTAGTTCCGCACACAGATTATTATTTTTCCGCCTGGGCAATAAGTTTGAACTCCGTGCCTCCTTATGCCGACCTGCAGTTCAATGTAAATGGTTCATTGGTTGGTACAACCGCCCCGCTCGCGGCACGAGCAGGAAACAACAATCCACCCTATAACTGGCAGAGATTTTATGGCAACTGGAATTCAGGTACCGCAACAACGGCCATCATTCAAATTGTTGACCTCCAAACAGCCTTAGGCGGCAACGATTTTGGACTGGACGATGTCTCTTTTGGCACTTTAGCTCCAATACCTTTCACTATTTCTCCTTCTGTGAATCCTTCTGCCACAGCCTGTTCTGGGAAAACAATGTATTTAAAGGCAAATATCACAGGAGGAAGGAGTCCGATCACTTATTCATGGACTGGTCCAAATGGATTTACTTCGAACCAAAAAGATCCGGTGATTCCAAATGTCACGGTTGGGCACTCTGGCCTCTATACTTTATCCGTGATAGATGGATATGGGTGTGATCCTGTAATTGGATCAGTTAATGCGACAGTCTTGCCTTCACCAACTCCTCAAATTTCGTCTATCAGCGGAAATACAACTGTTTGTCCAGGATCACTGGAAAAATACTGGACGGCAGTGCAATCCAATGTAACAAATAGCTGGAGTGCAACGGGAGGTGCCATCGTCGGATCTGCAGTAACAGATTTTGTTGACATTCAATGGGGAGTGTCAGGCAATGGCTTAATTTCCCTAACATCGACCAATACAGTAAATGGATGTGATTCTATGGTCACTAAATCAATTCTCATTCAGGATATTATACCTCCTACGCTGGCCGTTCCGGCTTCCTTCGGATTTTGTGTCGAAGATCTCTTCTCGGCGGCCATCGTTTCTAATTTATTGAAGATAAATCCTTCACCTGACTATTACCTTTTCAAAAAGGGAAGTACAGTATTGGATTTGGATCCTACCACATTTGCAGATAACTGCACTCCTGTAAATCAATTGGTAATTCATTGGAGGATTGATTATTCAAGCAGTACACCAACCCCTTCCATCTCTGGTACAGGACAATTTTCTTCCTATTTAAATGACATCATTTTTCCCGGGGATGGAATTACCTTTCTTGACGTAACCCACACAATTACCTATTGGTTGGTTGATACCAGTGGAAATGAGTCAGTCCATAAAACAGTCAATATTACCATTCATCCCAGACCAGCCGTCTCTTACTATGAACAAAATACTTCTTCTAATTTCAATAGCTTCCTTAAGAAATCTTGACAAAATGGCCCAAAATCAATACAAAAATATTTTGATTGAAGCGACATTGCAAAAGTGTCTTCAACAGAAAATTAAAAATAGGCTCCAATGGCCTGTAATATCAATTAATTTTTTTCCTCCCTTAATTTTTTTATTTATGAAACAATTGATTCTATTGATGTTGGTAACCGGGATGGTTGCCACTTCCGCGCTTGCGCAAACTGCTGTTACCGGATCTGCTCCACAACCAACTACGTGCACGAATGATCCTTTGCACCCAATTGCAGGTAAACCTTATGATTATTCAGCGATCCTGAATCCAACCGGAGGCACTACCTTTTGGTATGCCACAAAATCGACCACATTTGTGACTGCCGGAGTTAGATCTGCCACCGAAATTTTAGCTGATGGAACAACAATTATGTCTGGAGCAACCAACTACAGAACGCTGGGTTCAGGAGCAGCATCTCCTACCACGACAAATGTTACATGGACTTCTGCCGGATTGAAAGGCGTTGATGCAACCACCAATCCTCTTTTTATGGTCCTTGAATACAAAGGGCCAACTTGTGCAAATAATATGAAAGTGTATCAGATCCTTCCTAAAAATGCTTTTACCGTTGATATTCTAAACATTAAGAACAATGGATTAACTCCTTTGGCATACGGTACCAATGATACACAGTGTTATGCAGACATAGCATCAGCAAAATTTGTTTCACCAAACATGGTCTACGATTATGGGGTAAATAAAATGTATTTTGAGGTGGTAGCGGCTAATTTTACGAAAGCATTTACTCCCTCATTTAAACTTTCCGGGTTGAAAACAGGTCAGTCAGCCTTGGTTGAGTGGACTGTCGACAAAACTTTTGCCTCAGGATTGTCTGCTTTAGGTACTGCGCAAAATGCCACCACAGGTACTCCATTGAGTTTTGCAGGAGCAGCAGTTAATACCAATGTTGCCAACACAACGCTAGGAGTTTCTGTCTATATCAGGGTAACGATTACCAATGGTCTTTATGAAGGCCTGACTGATGATAATATAACAATGGCAGTTGAAGCGGTTAACGATTCTGGAGACCCGGATATTGACAACGCTACATGTGCTGCTCCAGCTTCAACTTATGAGGATATTGCCACTCAAACGCTTAACTTGCGTCCCACAGTCACCAGTGATCCAGCTACCGGAGCATTCGTCGTTCAAACATTACCCTAGCATTTCATTTCCTTCTTAGGTCAGATTTGTGTTATTACTTCATTTTTTGAGGTATAGGAAAATTGCATTCACTCGATTTTGCAATTACCAGCCCAAAAGATAAGATCATGAAACTGGAAAAGTGGAGAAATGAACATTCAAACACTTGATAAAGAATTGATTTTCCAATAGGAAATTCAATAGCAATGCATGTTACTTAGACGTACATGCTGTCAGATAATTATGCTACATAGAGATTGTGAAACCAATCCTTTTGGGATATGAGAATGTTTATCAGGTTGAAAATGCTGAATGAAGTCCATACGTATTTTATTCATAATTAATAAGGTATATGAATAGTTGATGATGTTATTCGTCAGGTTCAGACTTTTTGTACTTGCAATAGTGCCTGTACTGTTTGTTACGGTTAACACCTTAGCACAGGGAGGTATTGTCGTAGTTGAGGGTCAACAAAAGAATCTGGCGGTTGTTCAGCATGTGGGAGAAAGTTTTGCATGGCGAATTTACAACAAATCAACTTTATTGCCAGCTGATCTTGCAGTTCAGACAGAAGTCGAGTATGCAATCGGGACTTCACAGGGAGTTTTACCGGTCTTGTGGAAAAAGCAGGGGGACTTTTATTTCACAGTTACGGTATTTAGTGCAAGTGGATGCAAGAACATGAAAGTTGGGCATGTAAAGGTTATATTACCTCCGGTTACAGCAGTTGCCGGGAAAGATACGCTCCTCGGAATTTGCAATACATATATTTTGGATGGTTCTCAATCGCAGGGTGATGGACTGTCTTACCGTTGGGATATGATAGACCCGGGAGGAGTCCTGTCATCCAACAATAGTGTAAGAAGCAGTTTGTCACTTTCACCCACTTATGCAGGATCCATGCCATTAAGCCTAAGGATTGTACTGACAGTTACAAACAGATTTGGCGCCTCAGGCAAAGATACAGTGGCTATTACCTTTGGCTCAGCACCAAAAGTTGGGATTTTATATCCAACCAATCCTAACAAGGACGGATCGATGCTCATTGATGGCAATGCATCTACCGGTAAGGGACTAAAATATCAATGGTCTTCTTCCAAAGGTGAAATTATAGGTGAAAGTAATAAACCCCAGGTGTTGATCCGTGGGGCCGGATTTTACTCACTTGAGGTGACAGACATATTTGGTTGCAAGTCATTGAAAACGTTCCAATATCCTTTTGAACCAAACGATCTGATCGCAAATGCTGACTATGTAAGAACCTCATGGGTCGACTCCATCCACATTCATGTACTCAACAATGACTATGATTCGAGAAATGATATTGACAAAAGAACACTTACCATTGTCCAAAAACCAAATTATGGAACTACACGCATCAATAGTAATGGAACGGTTATATATTCTCCTGAAACAAAGAAGGCATTGGTTGATTACTTTATTTATTCAATTTGTGACTCTGTAAACCTTTGCGATACAGCAAAAGTAACGATTGACATTTTCGACGGACCGGTATGGATACCTGAAGCTATATCTGCAAATGGAGATGGTCACAATGAATATTTTGTGATCCGGGGACTGGAAGACTACCAAAATTCCAGCCTAATGATCTACACTCGCTCTGGCCAGTTAATTTATAAATCAATGGATTATAACAATGACTGGTCAGGTCGCGCTTTAAACTCATCGCTTCAGGATGGTACATTGTTGCCAACTGGTACCTATTATTATGTCCTTCATCTTGGAGGAACCGATCGTTATATAAAGGGATTTGTTTATCTTTTATATTAAACCTGCTATTTATTCAGCCAGAAAAAAGAAGCCCCTGATGATCCGATTTGTTCCTCCAAGATGAAGCAGGTAATAATAAGTGCCTGAAGGAACGGGTCGAATTCCATGCTTCTGTTTATCTTGAACACCCTCCCAATCATTTTGATAGTCATCACTATGGTAAATTGTTAGACCATCTCTACTAAAGATTGTCAAAGAGGAATTTGGATAGGCATATAATCCGCTGATAACCAACCGGTCATTTATACCATCTCCATTTGGTGAAATCCCTTCAGGCAGAAAGAAGGGAGGATCACTTATCCTGATTGATACCATAGCAGTATCCTTTTGGGAGCAGGAATCACTAATCTGGTATAAAAATTTTTCTGTTCCTGAATGATTATGGCGGGGAATGTAAGTGATAATACCTGCCTTTTCAATTGTAATGTCCCCAAGTTCGGTTCTGGTCAATATCCTTAAACTTGAAGAGTCAATATCATTGTTTGTGTCATGATCATTTCGAAGTAAGTCAACCCGAATGCTATTTACCCAAGTTGTCGAAACATAATCATCATTGGCAATTGGAATATGTTGGTCAAAAACACTGATCTGAAATACTTTGATATTCATGCATCCGTTAAGATTTATGCCCGTTACTGAAACGAAGAAATTCCCTGTTTTTTCCCATCTGATTCCAATTGAAGAATTGTTTTTTTTTGTAAGATATGTCACTTTCTTCGTTTCCACTCCTTGCCATGGTTCAATGGTTTCAGTCACTTTCCAGCAATAGTTAATCCCCTGCTCCAGGTTTACATTAAATACACATGATTCTCCAACTCGATAGAGGATTGAAATCTGTGTAAATCCTTTTGACATGTATAGAAGCATGAGTACCAAAGCTATACTGAATCGTGATAGCCGATAAGTGTTAAACATTGTGATACATTTACTATGAGTTTGGCAAAATGCTAAATCCGGCTCATCTCAAAGATCGCCGGATTAACAGAAAGACAATTGGTTCAAGGCAGAAATGATTGTGCCGGCGTACCCGTATTGCTTGTGATTGAAGGACGCGCAAGGATTATTTGTGTTGCTATGTCATTGGTGTAGCCGTCGGCCAGACCATCTCCAAAATGAACATCTTCATCTCCGTCGTCCGTAATACCATTGAGCGACAAAATAATCGGTGTGTCAGCTGTTCCTTCATAGTCATTATTTTTGATAGCAATTTTCAAATAAATTGTCTTTCCATTTTCTGTCATGTTATCTGACGGAGCCGTGACTTTATTTCCTGGTGACCATACATTTGAAGAATTTGTAAATAAATTAGTTCCAGTAAATGAAGATGTCTCCGACCATTCAATCGACTCAATAGATTGAGTCCCGGCCAGTCCTGATACTTTTACATAAGGCATCCACCCACCAGAAAAATTTGCAGCGACAATTTTGAAAACAAGTTCATTGACACCATAATCGTAAATCATTTTTGTTCCATCAAAACTAACGGAGGCAATGTCTTTCGCACATAACTTATTCTCAACGGCCTTATTTGACCCGTCCAATCCAAGATCAAGAGAATTTCCGATGTTAGTCAGATCAACCGTAAATGCGTTGAAAGGTTCGATTTTGTAAACTTTTAAATTCATCGCTTCACATAGCATCCCATTGGTACCCTTGTAATGAATGACCAGAAAATAAGGCTTTATTTTTGCTTGCAATACCGCCTTCCTGGTCCATTTTATGGATATGGAATTGGTTCCTGTAGTGGCATCATGGTATCCGGTTCCTGCATCTATGAACTCTTTCGAATTAGGAATAATGGCGGTGGTTACAATTGTTGATCCCATAATAAAACCGGGATTGTCAGTGACATACCAGTCAAATGTTTGAGGTGTAGTGTACGGAGCCAGAATGGTGACGCCATAAGTATAAACTTTTCCCGCCATGGGACGCAATGGGGTATCTGTGCCCACTGGAATTCGTGGAATAGTCTGGGCACGAATTACAATATTTAACCCAATCAATAAGAAGAGCAGAATAAAAATGAATGGGTTCATACTTCGCATGGTCAGGCAAAAAAAATCATTTGTACGTTTCATTTTTTTAGAGTTTTTAAGAGTTTAAAATGCATTATATGAAGGGTTTAATTTTTTTCATATTCTAGTCAGCTAAGGAGGTTATTAGAACATTATTCTTACAAACTAGAAGTCACTGATAATTTCAGGACGTGGAATAACTGTCAATTTAATCTTGTACCGCAAGGAATCGGGGGTCAAATTACCCGACATATCTTCCAGCCAAAAAATGATCTGGTCCGGAAGGCTCCCTGCCGGTTGAGATACAAGGATAATTTTTTGGGGATGAAGTGAGATTTGGCCTGTTCTGTTGTCCAGACTTGTTCCTAATTCATCATAAATTGGGAGAGCCAGATTTCCATTTGTATATATTCCCCAGTGGAGAATAAGTTTATCCGCTGGAGTCACATTGTCAGAAAAGTGAGAGGATGGCAGATCAAAAATTGTACTATGTTCCTCTAATTGGTAATTACTGGCAGTTGTGGGTAAGATTAATTTAAGTGAATCATTCCACCAGGCTTGTTCCAAATCTTTTTGACAGAGGATTTTTTCTTCAGAACTAAGGTCAACAAATAGCGGTGATTCTAAGTCTATGAGAGGTGTAACATTAATTTTTCTGGTTATGGCGGAAGTTTCAGTGCATTGATTGGCATCCATAGTGGGGAAAGTCACCCTTATTTTGTAGATGCCTGAATCGGAAACGGCAATAGACTTAAAATTGAGATGCTCACTCTGACTTCCCGAAACAGTTGAATCGTCCTGCAAATCTCTCCAGTCATTGGCTCCAAATTTCTTAATCCATTGGTAGGATATAGGCGGATTTCCGGCAGTGAGGACCTTAAGCAAAAGGTCCTCTCCCTGATTTAAGGTAAAATTTGCTATCCCAACTGGAGATATCCCGGCAATCAGATTAACCTTTAAAGAGGCTGTCGTCGATGTAACAATCCCATTTTGATCCGATACTGAAACCCGATACATTGTTCCATCAGGCGCCTCATTGCCCGTACCAATATTGTATACAGAAAGTTTGGTTGAGTCTTTTGCGCTAAAGCTTGCAAATGATTCATCAAAAGGCCTTTTTCTTAACCATTGAAAATGAACAATGCCAACATTCCCTTCGATTACTACCGAAAAAGTGGCCTTGTTACCTTTGCAATCTGTTTGATCTGCAGGCTGCACTTTAATATTTAGCACATTGACAATTTTGGACAATGAGGTTTCATGGCAATAAACTGAAGTATTGTTTACCGAAAAAACAGTGGCAGAAACAGTTTTCAA
The DNA here is from genome assembly GCA_037140615.1 of Prolixibacteraceae bacterium. Classification (GTDB taxonomy): domain Bacteria; phylum Bacteroidota; class Bacteroidia; order Bacteroidales; family Prolixibacteraceae; genus CAINVV01. The sequence continues at coordinate 12,013 of JBAXED010000024.1, read as the reverse complement.
GATTAAAATGAAGCAGGTATTTAGGGCAGAGATTCGAATCATAACATCCAAATTTTTTACAAAAAGCTTCCTGCTGCCTGAAAAATCTATATTCGGCAGTTATCAGCTATAAAAAGAATAGTTGGAAATTTCTGTTCAGATCAGGCGATGGTTCCCAACATCAAAAAGATGTAAATGACGGTTGAGGAAGGTAATTCTATCGTTGTGGACAAAGAAGCATCTGTCATACTAATCTGAATGTATCAACAAGTTACCCCGTTTTGAGGAGAAAAGGAAGCGGGAAGTGAAAAATAGGTGAAAACAAATCAAAACATTGCCAAATTGTCAATTAGCACATCAGCAAATCATTTACGCCTGGCCTCAAAAAAAACTTTTAACAATGATTCGCATTCAACGGCTAGCAAACCTCCTGACGTCTGGGTTTTGGGGTGCAAAGACTCAAACGCATATTTTTGAAATCCTCTTTTGGGATCAGAGGCGCCCCATACAATTCTATCGATCTGTGTCCATCCCAAGGCACCCGCACACATGACGCAAGGCTCAAGAGTTACATAAAGGGTGCAGCCCGTGAGATATTTACCTCCCAACCATCCTGTGGCAGAAGTGATGGCAAGCATCTCAGCATGAGCAGTAACATCAGATAGTTTTTCAGTTTGGTTGTGAGCTCTGGCGATAATTTTGTTCTGACAAACAATAATAGCCCCTACCGGGATTTCACCTTCACTAAAAGCGATCTCAGCCTCAGCCAGAGCCCTTTTCATGAAATATTCGTCGTCGAAAGGATGAATCATCTTTTTGTTTTGTAATTTAGCGCCTCGAATATTTAATTGCTCACAAATGTACAGAAATCATACTTGCGGCGAAATACGCATGGCAAATATTGGGCAGGAAGTGATTCTTGCCGGTTGGGTTCAAAGGGTAAGGAATTTAGGTGGAATGACATTTATTGATCTCCGTGACCGTTATGGCTTGACCCAGCTTGTAGTAGATGATCAATCATCTGAAGGAGTTAAAAATATTGCCTCCTCGCTGGGCCGGGAGTTTGTTGTTCAGTCACGCGGAATCGTCAGAGAGAGATCAAGCAAAAATTTAAAAATGGATACCGGAGAAGTTGAACAGCACATCTCCGAACTGAATATTCTTAACAGTGCTGCCACGCCACCATTTACCATTCAGGATGACACCGACGGGGGCGATGAGCTGCGGATGAAATACAGATACCTGGATTTACGCCGGGAAACAGTGAGGAAAAATCTCGAATTGCGGGCAAAAATGGCTCATGTAGTTAGAAACTACCTTGACGGCAATAATTTTATTGAGACAGAAACTCCTGTCCTGATCAAATCTACACCTGAAGGTGCACGCGATTTTGTCGTTCCTTCCCGCATGAATCCCAATCAGTTTTATGCCTTGCCTCAATCTCCTCAACTATTTAAGCAACTGCTTATGGTGGCTGGATTTGACCGTTACTACCAGATTGTCAAATGTTTCAGGGATGAGGACCTTAGAGCAGACCGCCAGCCTGAATTTACGCAGATCGACTGTGAAATGTCATACGTTCACCAGGAAGATGTGCTGAATATGTTCGAAGGATTGACGAAAAATATCTTTAAAGAACTCAAAGGTCTTGATATCGTAGATTTTCCAAGGATGACTTTTGCAGAAGCCTTTGAAAAATATGGCAACGACAAGCCAGATTTGCGTTTTGGCATGATGATTCATGAAATGACTGATCTGGTCAAAGGCAAAGAGTTCAAACTTTTTGACGACGCAGAATACATCGGCGGAATTTGTGCAACCGGATGCGGAGAATATACCCGCAAACAGCTGGATTCATTGACAGATTTCATTAGGAAACCGCAAATTGGCGGCAGCAGTCTTGTTTATGCCAAAGTGAACGAAGATGGCACCGTTAAATCTTCGGTAGATAAATTTTTCTCGCCCGACGAATTGCAGCGATGGGCTGTTCGTCTGGAGGCAAAACCAGGTGACCTATTATTAATCATCCCCGGTAAAAAGGAAAAAACATTGCCGGTAATCTCCTCATTGCGTCTTGAAATGGGACGTCAATGCGGATTAATGGACAAAGAAAATTTCAAGCCATTGTGGGTCGTCGATTTTCCTTTGCTTGAGTGGAACGAAGAGACACAGCGCTTCTTTGCCATGCACCATCCTTTCACTTCGCCAAAACCTGAAGATATTGCCTTACTGGAGACCAGTCCTGGAAAGGTAAGAGCCAATGCTTATGATTTGGTTATCAATGGTGTAGAGATAGGAGGAGGTTCTGTGCGTATTTTTGACAGTGCTTTGCAGGCAAAAATGTTCAAAATTTTAGGTTTTACAAAAGAAGCGGCCGAAGATCAGTTTGGCTTCCTGATGAACGCTTTCAAATTTGGAGCTCCGCCTCATGCAGGCATTGCCTTTGGATTCGACCGGCTTGTATCCATGTTTGCCGGACTTGATTCTATTCGTGATGTGATTGCTTTCCCGAAAAACAACTCCGGCAGGGATGTAATGAACGACTCTCCTTCACCAATTGCGCAAGCACAACTCGACGAATTATACCTAAAACTGGTTAAAACAGAATAGCATTCCAATTATGATTATTTGAAACCTTATTATCTTATTAAATTGAATTCAATGGAATAAGGTAATAAGGTTTTTTTATATTCATAAATGCCATTTCTACTAAGGTTGTATAGGAAAATATGGTTTATTAATCAACAGATATTCAATTGATTAATAAAAATAATTTAAGATATATCCGAACAGGAATTTTACAATTCTATCTCCCCTTTGAGATTATTGCTGAGGTAGTATTTGGTCTCCTCATTTGATAGGTTTTGCCCGAGCAGGAACATCAGTTTCGTTACAGCAGCTTCAACGGTGCTGTCTTTTCCACTGATGACCCCGGCTTTTTGAAGCTCCATACTGGTTTCATACTGACCCATCAGCACTTTCCCTCCAGGGCATTGAGATACATTCAACAGAATTAGTCCCCGCTTTGAAGCTTTTTTGATGGCGGCAATCAGCCAGGGTGCTGTCGGCATATTGCCTGATCCATATGATTCTAAAACAACACCTCTCAAGTCGGGCAGTTGAAGAATGGATTCAAAATAGCGGCGGTTGAGACCGGGAAATATCTTTAAAATCATCACCCGATCATCAATGGAAGTATTGATTTTCAACACTCCCTTGTTTTTAGGATAGTTGATTCTTTCGTAATTGTATACGATGTCGACACCTGCTTTCGCCAACGCGGGATAGTTGTGTGATGCAAAGGCGCTGAATTGGGCTGAATCCTTTTTAGTCGTCCTGTTACCACGAAAAAGCTGAGAATTGAAATAGATGCAAACCTCAGGTACAACAGACCTCCCTTCTTTTATGGCAGCTGCAATTTGAACTGCCGTAATGATGTTCTCTTTTCCATCCGTGCGCAAAACGCCAATAGGCAGCTGTGACCCTGTCATGACAACGGCTTTATCCAGATTTTCGAACATATAACTAAGCGCAGATGCCGTGTACGACATGGTATCAGTCCCATGCAAAATCACAAAACCATCGTATTTGGTATAGTTTTTCTGGATGGTCCTTGCCAGTTGTCCCCAGATAACAGGGGTCATGTTTGAAGAGTCGATGGGTGGGTTAAAAGTGATGGAGGAGATCGAATAGCCCAATTTATTCAACTCAGGAATCTCATCAAGCAGCATCCCAAACTTCATTGGAGCTAAAGTTTTGGTGACCGGATCTTCGCGCATCCCAATAGTGCCACCAGTATATATAATAAGTATAGCTGCTTTTTCGTGAGTTGCCATTTGAGAATGTTCTAAGGGGACGTTCAACAAAAATAGCGAAAAGTTAGAACTTCTCATCTCTCATCTCTCATGTCTCATGTCTCATCTCTCTCTTCTAGAATCCAAACAGCTCCTGGGCATTCCTTGAAGTGATGTTGGCAATTTTTTCGACTGATGTATCATGAAGCTGAGCAATTTTTTCTGCCACTGTCACAATATAAGCGCATTCATTTCGTTTGCCCCGGTGAGGGGCAGGCGCCAGCCAGGGCGAATCTGTTTCTATTAGAAGATGTTGGAGGTCGATTTTCTGGATTGCTTCTCCCAGATCGGAATTTTTAAAGGTGATGATTCCGTTGATTCCTATTTTAAATCCCAATTCAATAATTTGCTCTGCTTGCTCAAAATTTCCGGTAAAACTATGAAATACCCCGTGCAAATTAGGTGTGTAAACCTTCCTCAATTGTTCCATCACCTCTGTGAAAGAATCCCTGACATGAATAACGATAGGGAAATTCCGTTCTTTTGCCCAGCCTATCTGCGTGGTGAAAGCCTCAATCTGCTCCTCTAAAAAAGTTTTGTCCCAGAAAAGATCGATGCCAATTTCGCCAATGCCATAAAATCTTCTCTTTCCAAGCCAATATTCAAGAATTTGTAACTCTTTGCGGAAATCTTCTTTAACAGACGTTGGATGAAGACCTACCAATGGGAAAAAAAGTCCTGGTATGGTATCGGAAAGATCCATCAGTGGTTTGATGGAAGAGCTGTCGATGTTTGGTAAAACAATACGCTCAACTCCAGCTTCCAAGGCTCTGGTGATTACCTCGTCCCGGTCAAGACTGAAATCAGCTGAATAGATGTGCGAATGACTGTCTACAAACATGCTTGCTTATTTTCAGCAAAAGTAAGCAAGCTGACAATCAGTTAGGTTAAGGGAATGTTATATCTGAGATAAAAGAGATGAGACATAAGACATGAGAAACTGACCCTTGGGGTCTCTCATGTCTTATGTCTCATCTCTCATGTCTTTTACACTAGTCCTAGTGCCAGCATCGCATCTGCCACTTTAACAAATCCTCCAACATTTGCTCCTTTGACATAGTTGATGTAATTGCCATCTCTGCCGTATTTCAGGCAAGTATGGTGAATGTCGTGCATGATGAGATGCAGCCTTTCATCGACTTCCTCTTTTGTCCAGTTGTAACGCATGCTGTTTTGAGACATTTCGAGTCCGGAGACAGCCACACCTCCTGCATTAACTGCTTTCCCGGGTGCATAATGAATTTTGTTGTCCAGAAAATAGTTAACGGCTCCGGCTGTGCATCCCATGTTTGAGACTTCACCAATCAGGAAGCAACCACTTTCTACGAGTTTTCTGGCATCGTTTTCGTCCAGCTCGTTTTCACAGGCACATGGAAGCGCTATATCAACCTTCTGATCCCAAGGTTTGGCATTTGGGAAAAAATGGCAACCAAATTCCTCCGCATAAGGAGCAACAACATCATTGTTGGTGGCACGTAGGTCGAGCAGATATTCAATTTTATGTCCGGAAATCCCTGCAGGATCGTAAATGTAACCATCGGGTCCGGAAATAGTGATGACTTTTCCACCTAACTCATCAATTTTTGTGATGGCACCCCAGGCAACATTGCCGAATCCTGAAACCGATACTGTTTTTCCTTTTAGCTCTTTACCCATCTCTTTGAGCATGTGCTGAACGAAATATACAGCTCCAAACCCTGTTGCTTCCGGACGAATAAGTGAACCGCCCCAACCGAGTCCTTTTCCTGTTAATACCCCGGTAAACTCATTTTTGATACGTTTATATTGTCCGAATAGATAGCCGATTTCACGACCGCCAACACCGATATCCCCGGCAGGAACATCCGTATTCGGACCGATATGACGGAAAAGTTCAGTCATGAAAGATTGGCAGAAGCGCATGATCTCATTGTCACTTCGACCTTTGGCACTAAAGTCTGAACCACCTTTACCACCTCCCATGGGAAGTGTAGTCAGGCTATTTTTGAATGTTTGTTCGAAACCAAGAAATTTCAAAATACTCAAATTGACACTTTTATGGAATCTTAATCCGCCTTTGTATGGGCCCAAAGTGCTGTTAAACTCAACCCGGTAGCCGCGGTTAATCTCCACTTCACCCAGATCATTCATCCAGGGTACTCTGAACATAATTGTGCGCTCAGGTTCAACCATGCGCTCCAGAATTTTGGCTTGCTTGTATCGCGGATTTGCATCGTAGGCATCCCAAACAGTTTCTATGACTTCCCTAACGGCTTGGTGAAACTCATTTTCTCCAGGAGTACGGGATTTAAGTTCCTCCATAAATTTTTCAATTCCGGCATTCATGGTTTTTTCGTTTTTAGATGATAATTTTTTTACAAGAATTAGCACTCAAAAGTAATTCATTTTATAAGTGATTATCAACATGTTTATGTGAATTTTATCATTAATTCTTAGATATTCAAAGTATTAGTCACCCATTTGATTTTTTTTTGATTCTGCCAAAATAAATCAGATTTTGATTTCAAACTGAAAGAGAAAGTGATGTTTTTAATCGATGTTTTAAAATATTACACAGAGTGACACGGAGGGTCACAGAGATCCACAGAGTTCTGGAGAATATTATAAACCTCTGTGTAACTCTGTGCTTCTCTTTCTTCCTCTGTGTCATATTTTTGGATTTTAATCGTAATTTTGCACCTTATTTTCATGCACAATTAGTTCAACTACGATGGATTATAACTTCAAAGAGATTGAAGCCAGATGGCAACAATTCTGGGCCGACAACAAGAGTTTCAAAACTATAGACGATTTTTCTAGACCCAAATTTTACTGTCTCGATATGTTTCCTTATCCTTCCGGTGCCGGATTGCATGTGGGGCATCCCGAAGGTTACACTGCCACAGATATTGTTTGCCGTTACAAGCGGAGCAAGGGTTTTAATGTCCTTCATCCCATGGGTTGGGACGCTTTTGGATTGCCTGCCGAGCAGTACGCCATTCAAACTGGTACACATCCATCCGAAACAACACAAAAAAATTGCGACAATTTCAGGCGTCAGATTCAGTCTCTTGGATTGAGCTATGATTGGGACCGTGAAATCAATACCACTGATCCGGATTACTTTAAATGGACTCAGTGGATTTTTACCAAATTGTACAATACGTGGTTCGATGCAGCTGCAGGTAAGGGAAAGCATATTTACGAACTGATTATTCCTGAAGATATTCTTAACTCAGGCAAGCAAGCCGTTAAAGATTATGTTGATCAGAAACGATTGGCTTACTACGGCGAGGCCCAGGTATGGTATTGTCGCACCTGCAAAACAGTTTGTGCCAATGAGGAAGTTTTAAACGACGGATCGCATGAGAAATGCGGAACGAAAGAGGTAGAACGTCGTTTCCTCAAGCAGTGGATGTTACGAATTCCGCACTACGCCGAACGTCTGTTGGAAGGTCTCGACGACCTCGACTGGCCGGAGGGTGTCAAAGAAATGCAACGCAACTGGATAGGCCGTTCTACAGGCGCCGAAGTCGATTTTGCCCTGGCAGGTTCAGATAAAAAATTAAGGGTTTATACCACTCGTCCGGATACTTTATTCGGAGCAACTTACATGGTTGTGGCTCCTGAACATGAGCTGGTTTCTGAAATTACAACTTCAGAGCAACAATCTGCTGTGGCTCAGTATATCACCGGTGCCGCGATGAAAAGCGAGCTTGACCGCACCGATTTGGCGAAAGGCAAAACTGGGGTATTTACCGGCACTTATGCAATCAATCCGCTGAACGGAGCTAAAATCCCCGTCTGGGTGGCAGACTATGTCCTGATGGGTTATGGTACCGGTGCCATCATGGCTGTTCCTGCACACGATCACCGCGATTTTGAATTTGCCCAAACGTACCAATTGCCCATCGTTTGTATCCTGGATCCAGGAATTGGTGCTGATTCCGAACTTCGCGCAAAAGTACTTGCCGGTGAGGCATGCTGGAGCGAAGATGGGATGTATATTAACTCTGTAAAAAATAGTATAGGAATAGATATCAATGGTCTGACCAAGGAACAAGGGATTCAGCAGGTTACCTCCTGGCTTGAAAGTGCCGGACTGGGCAAGGCAACCATCAACTATAAATTGCGCGACTGGCTCTTCAGCCGCCAGCGCTACTGGGGTGAGCCATTTCCAGTGATTCACTGGGAAGATGGCGAAGTAACCCTGCTCGACGATTCAGAGCTTCCCCTAAAGTTGCCGGAAGTAGAAAAATACCAACCAGGCGAGACAGGAGAGTCACCCTTGTCAAATGCCGGCGAATGGCTGAATGTGACTGATGCCAATGGCCGCAAAGGTCGCCGCGAAACCAATACCATGCCGCAATGGGCGGGCTCTTGCTGGTACTATCTTCGTTTTATCGATCCTAAAAATGATACAGAACCTTTTGCCAAGGCCAAGGAAAACTATTGGATGCCGGTCGATTTGTATGTAGGAGGCGCTGAGCATGCCGTATTGCACCTGCTCTACAGCCGGTTCTGGCACAAAGTGCTGTTCGATCTGGGAATCGTCTCGACCAACGAGCCATTCCAAAAATTGTACAACCAGGGGATGATTCTGGCTTTTGCCTATGAAACATCTTCAGGTTCAAAAGTCCCTTCCGATCTGGTTACAGAGAAAGAGGGGAAGTATTTTCACAACGAAACCGGTGAGGAACTTCGGCAGATTGTTGCCAAGATGTCCAAATCATTGAAGAATGTGGTGAATCCCGACGATGTGGTCGAAAAATTCGGGGCGGACTCGCTCAGGTTATATGAAATGTTTATAGGTCCTCTTGATGCTACAAAACCGTGGACAGAAAACGGCGTCAAAGGCGTGTACAATTTTCTGCGCCGGGTTGCTGCCTTTTTTGGCGAGAAAGGAAATCTTACAGAGCTAACTGAGCGCAAGGAAACATTAAAAATCCTTCATCAGACCCTTAAAAAGGTAGGTGATGATGTGGAAGATATGAAATTCAATACAGCTATTTCGCAGATGATGGTCTTTACCAACCATTGTTACAAAGTTGGTTCTGTAACACCCGAAACGGCCAGCACTTTCTACCAGATTCTTGCTCCCTTTGCTCCCCATCTGGCCGAAGAACTGTGGGCTATGAGCGGAAACAGTCAAAGCGTTGGCACTGCTCCATGGCCAATTTTTAATCCATCTTTCCTAACGGAGGAAGTTGTCGAATACCCGGTCTCCTTCAACGGAAAAGTTCGCTTCAAGCTTGAACTGCCAGTCGGTCTTTCTGCCAAAGAAGTTGAAGAGGCTGCCTTAAAGAGCGATCTGACAAAAAAATGGACCGAAGGCAACACAATAGTCAAAATCATTGTCGTTCCCGGGAAAATTGTCAATATTGTATTGAGAGATAAGACATGAGAGATGAGACATGAGAGATGAGACATGAGAGATAAGCTATTTGGTGTGGTTTGATTTGGAGGTTAGGATGGAACTGCGGATCATTTTTAATAGTTCATTGGCTTCGAGCCTGAGGCTGGAAAATTCATTTTCAGAAATGTAATCCGTTTTACATAGGAGTTCAAACCAATAAATTGATTCATCACACTCTTTTTGGGCTATTCCCAATTTATGTTGAAAATCTGCTTTACTTTCAATGTTCTTTGCCTCACGAACCATCGCTCCAATAGACGTTCCACTTCTCAACAATTGCTTACTTAAAATATATTCTTGTTGATTCTCTTTTAGGTACTTGTATAACTTTACAATTCTAATTGCAAAAAGAAAACTCTTGTCCTTTAATATACTTTCACTCATCTAAAGTACTTTTACTTGATTATTAATGCAATATAAGCTACAATAAGTTACGGCTTTTTTTCGACAACCAAAAATCCTCTCTCATGTCTCATGTCTCATCTCTTATGTCTCCTAAAATACGCGTTCGCTTCGCCCCCTCCCCAACCGGCCCGCTCCACATCGGAGGCGTTCGTACCGCCTTGTTTAACTACCTTTTTGCCAAACACAACGGTGGTGATTTTCTGTTGCGCATCGAAGATACCGATCAATCGCGCTATGTCCCGGGTGCCGAGGCTTACATCATGGAAGCACTTGACTGGTGCGGAATTAAAATTGACGAGGGACCGCGCGAAGGAGGACCTCATGCGCCTTACCGCCAAAGTGAACGGAAAGAGATTTACAGCAAATATGCGCAGGATCTGATTGATTCGGGGCATGCCTATTATGCCTTTGATACCGCCGAAGAGTTGGATGCCCTGCGAAATCAGGCCGAATCGAAGGGTGACACCTTTACTTACAACAATGCTACCCGCACCGGACTAAATAATTCTCTTACCTTACCAGGAAGCGCGTGTGAATCACTTCTCTCTTCCGGGGCGCCGCATGTGGTCCGCTTCAAAATGCCCGAAAATGTGGTGGTCGAAGAGACCGATCTGATCCGTGGTCATGTGCAGTTCAACACCGATCAGCTGGACGACAAAGTACTTTTCAAAAGTGATGGAATGCCCACCTACCACCTGGCCAACGTGGTCGACGATCACCTGATGGAGATTACCCATGTGATCCGTGGAGAGGAGTGGCTACCCTCTGTTCCTCTGCATATACTATTGTACAGAGCTTTCGGGTGGGAGTCCACCATGCCGCAGTTTTCCCATCTGCCCCTTATCCTGAAACCCGTTGGCAAAGGAAAACTGAGCAAGCGCGATGGTGACCAGCTTGGCTTTCCGGTTTTCCCCTTGGCCTGGAAAGATCCTGAAACCGGTGATATTTCAAGAGGTTACCGCGAAGATGGTTATCTGCCTGATGGTTTCATCAACATGCTTTCTTTGTTGGGATGGAATCCGGGTACGGAGCAGGAAATTTTCTCGATGGAACAGCTTGTCGAAAGCTTTACCCTCGACCGGGTTGGAAAATCCGGTTCACGCTTCGATCCGGAGAAAACAAAATGGTTCAACCACCAGTATTTGATACGCCATTCCGACGAAGAACTTGCCGGCTTATTCCTTCCATGCCTGGATAATAAAGGCGTACAGGTACCTTTCCCGTTGGTTGTTCGGGTGACAGGACTCGTCAAGGAACGATGTCATTTTGTGAATGAAATCTGGGACCAGGGATTCTTCTTTTTCCAGGCACCTGAATCCTACGATGAGAAAATCGTGAGCAAACGCTGGAAAGATGGCGTTCCCGAGATGATGGCCGAAATAGCCGGATTTTTTGGAAGTCTCCACAATTGGACCGCACCTCAGGTAAAGGAACCATTCTCATTGTTTGTCACAGAAAAAGGCTGGAATTTTGGCACCATCATGAATTCTCTCCGCTTGTGCCTTGTCGGCGGAAGCTATGGACCTGATATTTTTGACATCTGCGAGATCATCGGCAAAGGGGAAACGATTGATCGTATTGAGAAAGCCGTGATAAAATTGCGATTATGAGACGCCATGAGGGCGTCTCATAATCGCGAATAACTCCCCTCATCATTTTAGCTTCACTATTCGCCCAAAACATCCTATTTTTTGCATAGAAATACCACCAAAAATTTGGAAAAATGAAAATTTCTTTCTAATCTTGTTAATTCAAACGATTTAGTAAACCCTTGTTGTATAAGGGATTCTTGAAAATTGGTTTGTTTTCGTTTGAGGTTTTTACAATATTTAATTAATTTTTATTTTTTTTCAACTTTTTTCCATAACCAAAGCAACCAACAGCTCCATTTGATCATCTAACACTTGTAGGATTCCTAATTTTTTTGTTTAGTTTCATTGGTCTAAGACATCTGACTTATTTTTTGAACCTCAACATGAAAAATTACCTCGAATATTTTGGTGTTTAGTCTTTTAAATGTGAAGGAATAGGCTGAAAGTATTAGGAAAATTGAAATTTTATGGGTATTATTGTGCCGAAATTGGCATTCCTGACTCTAACCGGGGTGTTATTTGGTATTAATTATATTTAAATCGTTCTTATAAACAATTAGAAATTAAATAATTAACTTAAAAATCGATTAAGAAAAAAGTAAATTTTTTACGATTATTATTTTATGAAAACTAGAGATTTTATTTATTCATCAAAAACAACAAAAATTATGAAAACAGGGGGTACTATGAATTTCCTAAAAAAAGCAGGGGTCATCTTGATGGTCGTTGCTGTTTTTGCATCATCTTGCAACAAGTATGCGGATGATTTCAAACAATTGAACACCAAA
>JBAXED010000023.1:0-43881 GCA_037140615.1 Prolixibacteraceae bacterium | reverse complement strand
AAAGTGAAAAACGAAAAGTGGAGAGTAGAAACGAAATATCGTCTCAACTCTCCACTCTTCACTCTCAACTCTCAGTTCTCAACTCTCAACTTTCTTTACTTGGTTGGGATTTCGGGTAAAATCGGTGCAGCTTCAGGGGCTGCCTTGTCCTTCTTATTCTGCGCATCCTTCAGATTAAAATGAAGGGTAAACCGGATGGTGTTGGCCAATGGATTGTTCTGGTTAACAGGTATCAGGTAAGCAAAATCTATTGAGGCGATGTTCATCTTGATCCCGAGTCCGGTAGAGAAAAACTTCCGGTTGCCCTTGTATTGGTTCTCATTGAAGTAACCGGTACGGATGGCAAACTTATGGTCGTACCAGTATTCAGCACCCAGGGAATAGTTAATCTCCTGAAACTCCTCCTTCAAACCTCCAGGAGCATCCCCCAGGGAAGAGAATATCGAGCTGATCACTGGCTTGCTCGTATTGTTGGCTCCTGTCCCAAGTTGTGGCGTGGGTACCAGCAATTTGTTGAAATCAAGCGAAACAGAGAACGTATTGAACGAATTGAACTCTGTGGTATAACTGCCTCCCAGCTTCATGTTGGCCGGAAGATACTCCTTCGTGCTCCCGTTGTCGTATGATATTCTTGATCCGATATTCGAAAGGTTGATACCTGCCGAGAGGATCCTGTTCTTTTCGCTCTTGCTGACATTTCTGTTGTAATAAAACGAGACATCGCTTGCAAAGGCATTCCCCGGAACATAGGTATTCGAGCCTATTCCGCCCGAGAGGTCTGACCGGATGTAGCGCAAGGCAACACCTCCCGAAAAATAGTCGGACAGCTTGCGCGAATAACTGAAGTCAAGGGCAAACTCATTGGGCTTGACAGTGGCAAGGTTTGTACCGTTCTGGTCAGTCAGCTGGATCTCGCCCATCGAAAAATATCGAAGCGACGCACCAATGGTCTGTGTCGAATTCAGCCGAAGGTAACCAGCCACGTAAGCTAGGTTAACATCATTGACCAACTGTCTTAGCCAAGGGGTAAAAGAAAGCGAAAATCCCAGCTTGTCATCTATGAATGCCAATTTTGACGGATTCCAGTATTGGGCATTGGCATCCGGTGAGGTGGCAACGCCAACATCACCCATGGCTCCGTGACGTGAATCGGGAGTGATGGTCAAAAAGGGCACCGCAGTAGTGATGGGATTGTACCTGATCTCTGAGGAGCTCGTCTGTGCCATGCCTGACATGCTTACTAAAGACATGAGTAACATAGGGAATACCCTGATTCTGAAAAATTGCTTCATAAGTGTGTTTATTTTTTTCTACCAACAATAAACTGACTGAAATGTTCAAAAATTGGATGAAAAATTTCTCGTATTAATAATTTGTATCTTAATTGTCGTATTAAATCTGAAAGCATCGAAGCCATTTTTGATCATTCAAACTGAAGTTTGAATGATCAATTTGGCTTAATAATTTCATTGATTGATAGTAAACCTCTTGACCACATTGCCTTTACTACTTTTGACAACGACCGAATAAATACCTGTCGGACAAGGTCTCAAATTGATTGATTTACTGAACTCTCCATTTATTTTCAGGCCGGTTAATTCAAATACCTTCTCTCCCAATTGATTGTAAATAAGGATGGTGAAAACCTCATCATCAGGCGTAGTGACAGATAAAGTAAATTCACCTTGATTTGGCACTGGAAATAGTTTATAAACATTGTCCGAACCAGACTTTAGCCGGTATAGCTTATTTGATAAGCCTGACAAACATCCGTTGATAGTTACCTGTGTCCAGTACCATCCACTCTGTAACGGAGTATAACTTTGTCCGGTTCCGCCAGTAATTGCGGTTCCACTACCGGTGAGAGTATCTGAAAAATACCACTGATTACCCTGGGATGAACTACTTGAAAGATTTATTCCTGAAACAGTGACAACAGGGGTTGGTGGTATAGAGTTTACTGTCACACTTTTCTGGGTACTAGCTTTTGCGCTGCAACCCGCAGCATTGGTGTAAATAACACTAACTATTTGAGATCCACCAATGTTCCAGCTTACTGCGATCGAATTGGTCCCTGATCCTGAAGTGATGACCGAACCTGAAGAGACACTCCACACATAACCTGTCATACCTCCTTCGGTAGTATAAACAACTCCTGTAGCTCCTGCACAAACCGTTGCCAGGCCAGTAATTGTCGGTACTGGTTGGGCATTAACCGTAACATTAGTTACAACAGGTGAAGAATTCCTGAAACCACTTTTATTGGTGTAGCTAACACCAACTGATTGAGCACCGGCATTTTGCCAGCCTATAGTCACAGTATTATCACCTGCTCCGCCACCAGCCAGAATAACTCCTCCCGCTGATACAGTCCAGGTATAACTGCTCATCCCTGAATCAGTCGTGTAAACATTGCCGGTCGACCCTGCGCAAACAGTAGCAGGTCCGGTAAGAACAGGAAATGGATTAACATTTACACCAAAAGTTGAAGGAACATTCAACGCATAGGCATTTCCGTTAACTGTGCTGGTATAATAAACTTTAATCAGCTTTTCCCCAATGGTTGTCCAAGTCACCGTGACAGACTTGTCAGACGTAGTTCCTCCTGCCGTAACAGTACCTCCTGCCGGGATAGTCCATATATATCTACTCATGCCCGCCGGAGCTGTATAAACATTACCGGTAATATTCTGGCCAACCTGCGAATACCTCGAAGATGCAGGCTCAATATAATCGGGCCGCATCATTTCATTATCTTCATGATCAACAATATGACAATGCCACACATACCCTGGGCCCTTGCTCGGGTCAAAGCCAAAATGAAGATCACCTACTGGCGCTGAAATTGGAATATCGGTTGGTGCATATCGAATAAGGAAAGTTGCGACTTCTCCGGGATTCACTTTGTAAGTATCTTTCCATCCTTTTTCTTCAGGCAAAGGTGGCTTCAATGGTCCATTAAGAAATGAAGAAACAGCAGGGTTACCTCCAACTGCACCATCAGCATTTGGTGTGTCGTAGGCAAGCGGCGGACCAAAACCGGGCTTGTAACTACCACCCGGAAAGGCTTTGTCATAAGCTAATTCATAAGCTTCCAAATTAAAGGACTGTCTACTGACAAGCTGAAATTGAACCAAATGGAAGTGCATCGGATGCGTATCCATGGTCGTATTAATGATGGTAACCAATTCCGTTGTACCCTCTTTGGGATGTTCTGTAACCTCACCAAAAGCACCTTCGTCCATTCCCATTCCGTTATTGTCATAATGAGAATTATTCACCAAAATTTCCAATGGTCCGGTTTCAGAAGAGTTTTCATTTAGTGTCAGTTGCCGCTTTTTTACCGCAGTTACATTTGTCCCACCAGTGAAATTGCTCAATTTTACCAATGGCGTTGTTCTGAGATTAGTGGGTACAGTGCTCTTATCCGTTCCCGGACTTGCAGGATTCGCTGCTGATCTCTTTTCTCCGTTTACGACAAACTGCATGATGCGGTCATCCGACCCCTCCTGAACTGCATCTCCATCAGGATATGGCGTATTGGCATCATTCATAAGTGTCAGAACAGTGCCCGGAGCTACAGCAGAAAAATCTATGATGACGTCCATTCTTTCACCTGGAGCCATAAATAGGCGCCCTCCTGTTGCAGGATCTTTGACTACCGGACTATCCAATAACCCACCATCTGTTCCAATCACTTGAAAGGCAGGCCCGTTTGCTCCATTTTGATCTTTGAGCCACATATTAAGAAATCGCGCATTGCAACCACACAGTACCCTGAAACGGTATTTTCGAGGAGCCACACTGAGATAAGGCCATGATTTTCCATTGACAGTCATCACATTGCCAAAAAATTCGGGCGTCCAAAAAGGATGTACAGATGGATTAGTTGGATCTATTGGCCAATAAAGTCCTCCATCTTCATTAAACATCCGATCTTGTACAGCAAGTTCTAATTCGGGGAGATAAGGTTGCGGATTAAATGTTCCACTTGTACCTGCAGGCGCAACTTCCTTTACCAGATCATCACCCGACCAACCAGGTAATTTATCCTTTTCTTCATCAGGTCCTCTTAAAAAATAATAGGCTGCCAATCCTGCATATACATTAAGCCGTGTGGCACCCATAGCATGATCATGGAACCATAAAGTTGCCTCCTCCTGGGTATTTGGATAAACATAATTTTCGTCGGTACCGTCAATTCCCCATGTGGGACCTACTTTGGCCTTACCTGGAGTGAACCATGCATAAGGTCCGCCGTCAGATTCTGAGGCCACTTCTCCTCCATGAAGGTGGGGAACAATTGGAACCTGCCCCGAATATGGATCCGCAGTCATCTCCGGCATGGCCCAATGGATGGTCTGATCTACTGTCAGATTTACACTGCCATAGGTTTGTCCGATAAGTTCGTTCCTATATTCAACATTCAAAGCCTTTCCTCTTTGAGCCTCAATGGTTACACCCGGCCACAAAGGAGGCGACCAGTTGGATCCTCCATCTTTCGATATACTGTATGTCCAGTAATTACCAAGTCCGGCCGTTGGATCAGCCGACCCGACAACTTTGCCGTTTTTTAACACCGTACCGGTGGATAGAGCCACCTGCTGGTGAGGCACAGCCTTGACAATAAGATTACCGCCAGATCTGGCATTGACCCTCAGCCCTGCAAAATGTGGCATGGGATCCACAAATTTTGGGATTCTATCAGGATTGATTGGGTCTTGCTCTGAGCCAACACTGGATGTTGTCGGATTGACAGCTGCCAACTGACTCAATAAAGAGATGATTAAAATAGGAAACAGATATTTCTTCCTAAAAACTGAAATTGTTGATTTGTTCATTTTCATGGATTAATAGCTAAGATTAGAGATACTTTTAGGATGTCATAGAATAGCATTAATTGTCATTACAAAAAGCAATATTGCCTCCAATTTCCCTGATTTGAAAATAGCTTACTTGTTGGCCAATAGCGCTAGGTTGTTAATAATAAGAGCTCAAATTTTGGATAGGGTAGACAAAGAGATAAAATTAATGCTCCCTCATGAAATGCTAAATAGGTCAAAATCCAATTTTGATATAGGTATATTTTACATAGGCAAATAGGTGTTTGTCCTATGTCCGGAGAGTCTTTTAATTTTGGTGAGATTCAAAAATTATCCTCCTGTCACTCTTTCCCCATATTCTCCTAAAGCTGAGATGACTCGATAAGATTATGCTTAAAGGCGTAATGTGTGATTTCAGAGCTGTTTTTCAGGCAGATTTTCTTTAGGATATTGGTCCGGTAAACACTTATGGTTTTTACACTCAGAGACAGTTCATCGGCAATAATTGATACACTTTTACCTGAAGCAATTAAAATAAAAACCTGATATTCCCTGTCTGATAATAACTTATGCAAATCTTTATCAGACTCACCGCGTAGTTCATTCGTTATCAAATTTACAACAGTATCGGATAGGTAACGCTCTCCGTTAAGGATCAACCTAACAATCCTGGCAAGTTCCTTTGATGAAATATCCTTGTTTAAATAGGCTGAGGCTCCAGTCTTAATGGCTCGCACAGCAAACTGATCTTCGGGATACATGCTAAAAATAATCACAGGTAAATCAGGATAACCGGACTTAATCTCTTTTAAGACTTCTAATCCGTTGCGCCCGGGCATAAAAATATCAAGCAAAACCAGGTTCCATTCTGTGGTGTGAACCAAATTAAGAATTTCGGCTGAATTTGAAGCTTCACCGAATTCCACATCTGAAAATTTTGCAGACAAGGAATTTATAATGCCAGCTCTGACAACGCTATGATCGTCGGCAACAAGTATCTTTAATTTCCCTGATCCCATAATTATCGATATTTGTTCTAAATTACGGATAATTTCAACAAAAGTAACAAACCAAATGCACTATTTTATAAATAAACCAGGCATTTCCTTATGTAAAGCAGTATTGTCTCAATTATATCTTCCTATTTCAAATATTTATAAAACAAGAAGTGAGAAAGTAACTGTAGTTCCCTCCCCTATTACGCTCTCAATTTCCAATTCTCCGCCGATAGAGATAGCGCGTTCACGCATGCCCATCAGGCCAAATGAATTCCGGTAAAGGTCACTATTCCAATCAAAACCGATCCCATCATCCATAACTTTCATGCAAAATAAATTCTCTCTTTTTAGTAAGCTAATTCTGAGATTTTCGGCTTTTGAATGACGGGCAACATTGGTCAATATCTCCTGCAAAATTCGATAAATAATTGTTGTTGCGTTTTTATCAAAATTAATTTCTGCATCATGTTCATAATTGCATTTGATCCTGGTTCTCATTTGAAATTGGCTAATTTGCCACTCAATGGCTGGGAATAATCCTAAATGGTCCAATATTCCAGGTCTTAATTCGGAAGCAATTTTACGAACTGAATCATTCAGAGCATCCACTATACTGATGATAGATTCCATTTCAATTGTGAAGGAATCTGAGGTAAAATCAGCCTTTTCGATGATGTTTTCAATGTCAAACTTAAGAGCAGTTAAAAGATGACCTAGTTCATCATGTATTTCACGCGCAATATGAATACGTTCCTCCTCGGCAATGGCATCCATTTTCTGTGACAAAGCCCTTAATTGCTGCTGGGTAGATATCATGGCCGATTCAGCTCTCTTTCGTTCCGTGATATCATTATTGCTGCAGCGACGTCCAATCCAGTTTCCTGAAGTATCGAATACTGCCTGACACTTATGCCCAATCCATTTCACCTCACGTGATTTGTGAATAATCCTGAAATCCTTTGTCCATGCAAACACATTTCCAGTCAATTCCTCCTCATAATGTTGCGTCATCCAATCCCGGTCTTCCGGATGAACAATTTTTTGCAGCAGACCCGGATCCCTGATAAACTCCTCTGCAGTATAACCAGTAACCGCCAAACAAGAAGGTGAAACATAAATATATTCTCCCTCTATTCCCATCCAGGTTTCCCAGTCGTTGGTGTAGTCGGCTACCGTTCTGTACTTCTCCTGGGCAATTTGCAGTTCTTTATTTGAAGTCAATAGCTCATCTGTCCTCTCTTTAACAATGTTCTCAAGCCTTTCATTCAACTGGTTTAATGATTCCTCAAAATGTTTGCGTTCTGAAATGTCAATAAAAGTACAAATCACTTGAAGAACTTGATTATTTTCATCCATTTGAGGTTCCGCATCTACTTGCAACCAAACCCGGTCGCCAAGTTTAGGCCGATAAACACCCATCACTACATTACGGACAGGATGTCCCAATGCAATTGCCTGGGCAACCGGATGGGTTGGGCCCGGAAATTCACTTCCATCTTCATGTATAACACCCCAATCCGGATCGTAAGAGGTCTTACCCAGAATTTGATCTTCCGTTAACCCCAATAATTCAAGTGCTTTGTGATTACTAATCAAAATCTCGGTTTTGGGTCCCTGAAGAAGAACGCCAACAGGCATATTTTGAACCAGGTTCTTGAACTTATCCTCGCTATTACGCATGCTAACTTCAGATGCCTTCTTTTCAGTGATATCAGCAGCATTGACATAACAATGATTTCCATCCTCGGAAATAATACCAATAAGATGAGCAAAAATTGTGACACTATCGCCTTTTATAAGGTTTACTTCGCAGAACTCATTGACTTGGCTACGAAATATCGATTGCATAAATAAATGAAAGGTCGTCTGTGTAGCACTCGAAACAAAAGAGGAAAACCTACTGCCAACAAGAAATAATCGCTCCTTTCCCAGCATTTTTGCCCCATTAAGGTTCGCCTCAACGATGACCCCTTCCCTGGATAGCGTGTAATAGCCCAATGGAGCAAAATCATACAACGTAACATATTTATTATAATCTATTTCTCTTTGCCTGTTTGCAAATATGAGTTCATCATTCTGCATTTCCAATTCCACCTGATTCACCTCCAGCTCATGAATAAGCATGAGCACTTCATCTTTAGAGTAATTTTTGGATAATCCATCGTGGTTCAAAGATGAATGTGGCTCACTAGAAGCAGATGATTTATTCATCAAATCCTCTGCTCTTTCACGTAGTTTGTCGAAATTGGATTTAATTTTGGGACGATCCATAATTCATTCTAAGATTTGCAGAGCTTCCTTCCGAAGTTAGCTAAAAGTTATCTGGTTTTTGAAAGGATTTCAGAAAATTCGATTATAAAGATACATTAAAATATGCCAAAATATACATATTTTTTATATTGATTATAATAATTGATTATGAAGAGAATCAGTTCAATTCCGGATTCTCAGGAAAATTTTGCCATAGCAGCGCGTTGCCGCCAATCGTTTTGATGCTTTCATTCCAGAAATTCTCATCACTTGAAAGAATGGAATCTATTGTGGGTTCTACAACTACCCAGGAATGATCTGCTATTTCCGTAGCCAATTGTCCGGATGCCCATCCAGAATAGCCCAAAAAGAATCGCACTTCCTCTTCTCCAACGAGTCCGGCACGTATTAATGCAGTCAGATGGTCGAAATTACCGCTCCAAAAGAGTCGGTCGCTTACCTTTAAACTATCTTGAATCTTTTCGCCAAGTGTGTGCAGGAAGAACAGCTTGTCATTGCTGACCGGACCACCAATAAAAGCATTCGATTCAAATTCGGGAAATCCTTTAAAGAGGTCTTTTACTTGAAAATCAGTTGGTTTATTGAGAATAAATCCCACGTCACCCTCCTCATTGCATTGAACAAGTAGAACGGTCGACCGATTAAAATAGTCGCCCGGCAGAAATGGTTCTGCAATAAGAACTCTCCCCTGTCTGGGCAGAAGCTTATTCTCTATCTTAAATATGTCAAGGTCAAGAAGCATCGGGTAAGTGGCCAAATATTATTTCTCAATAATAAGAAAAATATCTTCATCTTTCTTTTTCATCAGAAATTCTTCTCTGGCAAATTTATCGAGATTCTTTGCATTGGCCTTCATCTCCTGCAAACGTATGCTGTCTTTTCGGATTTTCTCAAGGAAAAAGGCTTTCTCAACCCTATATTCCTTTAACTTGTTAACATTCTTTCGGAGAAAAAAAATGTTGTTGTCATCGATAAATATCATCCAGACGCTAAAAACAATAAAGGCAATCAGATATTTGTTTGCCAAGGTTTTTACTAGCTTTTTGGAGATCAATGACTTCATTTTTGCAGACAGATTTTCTATACAAAGTTAGAAAATCTGCCTGCATATAAAAGCCCTCGTTGGACTGAACGTTATTTATCAGCTAGAAAATTGGGGTAAGTAAAATCCCTGGCAGAAACAAAGGTCTCTTTGATCGTTCGGATAGAAACCCATCGCAACATATTGAAAACAGAACCTGCCTTGTCGTTCGTTCCTGATCCCCTGGCTCCTCCGAAAGGTTGCTGCCCTACCACTGCACCGGTAGGTTTGTCGTTGATATAAAAATTCCCTGCCGCATTTGTTAATCTCTTTGTCATATGATCAATAGAATATCTGCTTTGTGAAAAAATGGCACCTGTCAAAGCATACAGCGACGTTTCATCCAATAGCGTCAATGTCTGTTCAAGCTGATCATCTTCATAAACAAAAATAGTAACCACAGGTCCAAAAAGTTCTTCCTTCATGGTAATATAAAGAGGATCCCTGGTGAGGATAACGGTAGGCTCAATAAAATAACCCACCGATTTGTCGCATTTCCCACCGTAGATTACATCAACTTCAGCATCTTTACTGGCTTGCTCAATAAATCCTTTAAGCTTATCGAATGCCGCCTCATCTATCACTGCGTTGACAAAATTGGTAAAATCTTCGGGTGGTCCCATTTTCACCCTGCTAAGCTGTGATTCACATATAGCCCAAGTATCAGCCCAGATGGATTTTGGAACATAAACTCTTGAAGCTGCTGAACATTTTTGTCCCTGGTACTCAAATGATCCCCTGACAATGGCAGTTGCCAAGGCTACAGGATCGGCGGTCGGGTCAGCAAAAATAAAATCCTTGCCTCCTGTTTCGCCTACGATACGGGGATATGATTTATATTTTGAGATATTGGCACCAATAGTTCGCCAAATGTCCTGGAAAACACCCGTGGAACCGGTAAAGTGTATTCCGGCAAAATCAGGATGGCTAAAGATCACATCTCCTGCGGCTGGTCCTGATACAAATACCAGGTTGATCACTCCTGCGGGCAAACCTGCCTCCATTAATATTTCCATGATCACGCTGGCGGAGTAAACCGCTGTTTTTGCAGGCTTCCAAACAGAAACATTGCCCATTATCACTGGTGCAACAGGGAGGTTTCCAGCTATGGATGTGAAATTAAAAGGTGTCAGGGCAAAAACAAATCCTTCAAGAGGCCTGAATTCATTGTAATTCCACATACCTGGATTTGACTGAGGTTGCATGGCATATATTTCGGTCATGCATTTCACGCCAAAACGGTAAAAATCTGCCATCTCACAGGCAGCATCAATTTCTGCCTGATAGGCATTTTTCGATTGGCCCAGCATGGTGGCAGCATTAATTTTAGCTCTATATGGACCGGAAATAAGATCAGCAGCTTTCAGAAATACAGCTGCCCTGTGCTGCCAGGGAGTGTTAGCCCATTGATTTTTTGCCTTCAAAGCGGCATCTATTGCCTGCAGAACATGCGTTCTATCCCCCTGGTGATAAGTACCCAGATTGTGCCCTAAATCATGCGGCGGAAACATGGCCACCTTGTTGCCTGACCTGACTTCCTGGCCCCCTATAATCATGGGCAGATCAACTTGCGTAGACCGCAATTCCTGAATTTTCTTCTGCAATTCAAGACGCTCAGGCGATCCTGGAACATAACTTTTTATTGGTTCATTAATGGGAATCGGGACATTGTAAAATCCAGTTGACATATTGTTGTTTTTTTGTATTATTGCATTAGATTGAATAGACCAACTATTACTATTGATCACACAAATCTAGGGGATATCTGTCTGAAATTTGCTAATAAATGTCACCTTTATACTCTGGAGTTAGATTTTGTATTTATTTATGAATCATCGTGTAGCAGTTTGGATTTAGATGCCAATAAAACCAGAAAGCGGATTGAAGGGTAAATATGCCCACTTGCCAAAACAAGAGTTGGTCCTTATCCAACTATTCTTTTATGTAGATCTCTTGCTTTTTATTGGAGCACTTGTAGTATTGGCGCTGGATTTTCTAAATTTTTTCAACTCCAATTATTATGTAAATACCCTTTCTTTTCTGGGCATATTTATTCTGGTTCTATTCTTTCTGAAGGAGGGTAAAAAGAATGAGGCTCTGAATGCTCTTTTACTTATTCCCGTTCCTGCCTATTTTCTGATGATCTCCTCAAGATTTGCTCATTTCCCTCCACAGTCATCCTTTTTCTATGAGATCTACCTGTATCTTTCCGTTCTTATCATCCTTCTATTATTGTCGGCAAGGCGGCGACAAATCCTTATATACCTGATCATAACCTCTAGTGTTCTGATAGGACATCTTTTAAAATACGCAGATAAAGATCTGCTCTTCCGGCTCAACTGGGATCAATCCGGCACGTTACATCCGCTATTTATTTATGTGATAATTAGTGCCGCCGGTTTTATATTATACTTGCTGGCACATCGTCGTTTAACAGAAAAAGAACAGTCAATTGACACCCTTCGGGAAAATCAAACACTAATTTTCCACCAATTTTTTGAAGGTATTATTCGTTTTAATGTTGAACGGGATGAATTAGGAGAGCGCACAGGTCACACAGTGACATACGTAAATCCTGCATTCGAGGAATTTTTTGGAGTCCGTAACTCCGAGGTTAAGGAAATGCCTGCCCATCTGTTGTTTCAGAAACTGTTCCGTGGCGAAGTTGACTGGCAATCCCTTTTTGATCCAGCCAAGCGGATCAAAAAGGAAATTCTGGTTCCTCATACGAATAAATGGTATACGGTAAGTACTATACCCGTAGATAATGACCAGATAATATGCTTCTTCGAGAACATCACAACGATCAAAAACTCTTTAAAAGAATTAAGCAATAGCAAGCACCGCTACAAATTACTATTGGAAACAATTCCTGATATGTTTTTTGTCATAGACAAAGACGGAACATATATCGATTATGTACCCAAATCCGATAACGGCATTGATATGCTGGCAAGTGAAATCATTGGAAGTACAATTTTCGAAGTGGGATTCTCTTCAAGGATGGTCAATCAGGTTAGCAAATCCATAGAAACAGTTATCGCGAAAGACAGCATCGAAACCATCGAATATGCCCTTGAAGTGAAGGGAAAGGGTTCCTGCTTCTTTGAAATGAGGATGGTAAAACTGAATCGCAATTCAGTTATGGCAGTTTCCAGAGATATCTCCAAACAGAAATTTGCAGTCATGGCCATTGAAGAGGCCAGAAAAAAAGCGGAAGAGGCAGACATGCTCAAGGCAGCCTTTTTACAGAATATTTCGCACGAAGTACGTACACCTCTCAACGCCATTGTAGGTTTCTCCAATGTACTTCTGACGGATGAAGTATCCCGCCCAGAGCGGCTCAATTACCTTCAGATCATCACCCGTAATTGTCAGATCCTTCTTCATGTTTTTAGCGACACCATTAAACTCTCAAAAATTCAGAGTGGATCAGAAAAAGTAGAGAAACAGTTTTATAACCTCAATGGGATGGTTAATGATCTGAAGCGCAAATTTATGTATGAGAAAGAGCAGCTGGAAAAAGATCATTTGAAACTCATTCCGGTGATGGGAAATGTTCATCCCAAGTTTTCGATTGTCTGCGATGGCAATAAAATCAAAGACATCATGGAAAGCCTGATCGACAATGCCATTAAATTTACAGAAGAAGGAGAGATTGAATACGGTTACCAAATGCTCGGAAATAATGAGATTGAGTTTTATGTCAGAGACACAGGCATTGGCATTCCGCCCAATGAATTCAATAAAATTTTTGATCGGTTCTACCAAATCGATTTGAGGATCAAACGAACGTACGGCGGATCAGGCATTGGCCTTTCGATTGCCAAGGACTTTGCCAATATGATGGGAAGTACTATTAAGGTAGAATCGACCCTCGGGAAAGGATCAAAATTCTCATTCGTCATCACTTACGAAGAAGCAAACAACCACCTGCGGATTGTTTAAATTTGACCATCCCCGGAAATCTATATCGGAAACATTTGGAGGCATTCCTTCAACGTCCCAAAAGAGAGCTTATTTTCAACAAAAGAATCGATCAGGCTGCTCAATCGATCTGCCAATTTGTCTCCTGAATTTCTAACAATGTAGGAGGGTAATTTTACATTAGGAGAAGATAGATCTGCAAATTCCCATGGGTGAAAATAGAGATTAAGATACCCATCCTTTTTAATCGCCCCGTGACACATTCTTTTGTATGTACTTAATGGGAAATTGTGTAATGAGAGCCAAAACAACGGCAGTCTTAACTTAGCGGAGACTGATACCGGAATCTGACAAAGCCCACTTTCATAAAAAATCCGACGGGGCTTGTCAAGGTTATTATATTTACCCGGCAATAAAGTTGGGTTTAGGGATGAGTTATACAGGTATCCTGCTTCGACAATAGGTACGGCTTCAATTGGAGCCATGTTTGGCATTCGAAAACCAAATATTCTCGATCCGATTATCTGCTCCAGCACTTTTTTCGAATTTCCCAAATCCTTGTTTTCGAAGGTAGCATGATAATATCCGTGAGATGCAACTTCATGCCCTTCATGTACCATGCGATTGATCAGATCAGTTGCATGTAAGGCAAAATTTGCTGTACAAAAAAAAGTGGCTTTTACTTTTTTCTGCAAAAGTAAATCGAGGATGCGAATGGTTCCGATTTTTGAGAAGGACATTTGATGCTCAAAACTTAACGTCTTTGTGAATGGAAGTGGATTGTCAAACTCCTCAATATCAAAACTTAGAAACACCATGCTTGTCTGAGCTTTTTAAATTTGTGGACTTTACCAAATAAAGAGGCCTGTCTTTCACTTGCATAAACATTTTTCCAATATAGATGCCAATAATACCCAAAACACTCAGTTGCAAACCGGAAAAAAACACCACTGTTAATATGACAGACCCCCAACCATAAGCGTAGTGTCCGGAATAAAAGTAGGACCAAAGCACATATGGAAAGTATAAAAAGGAAAGTAGCGACAGAATAAATCCTAAATATACTGCAATGTAGAGCGGACGAATGCTTAATGAAGTAATCCCGTTGAAAGCAAAATTCAACATTTTCCGCATGGAATATTTAGTTCGTCCCGAAAAACGGTCGTTGGGATAAAAATCTATGGCAATTTGCCTGAATCCCACCCACTTAATTATCCCGCGAATAAAAAGATCATTCTCTCTGAAATTTGAAAAAATATCGGCTACTCTTCTGTCAATCAATCTGAAATCGGAAGTGCCCTTTTCTATTTTCAGGTCAGACA
Organism: Prolixibacteraceae bacterium; assembly: GCA_037140615.1. Classification (GTDB taxonomy): domain Bacteria; phylum Bacteroidota; class Bacteroidia; order Bacteroidales; family Prolixibacteraceae; genus CAINVV01. The sequence goes on along the minus strand of JBAXED010000023.1, from coordinate 29,459 downwards.
GCCAACTCACAACAAGGTAGAACAGATTCGAGGTTTTCCGTTTTAGAAAAGAAAGATTCTCACTTTCATGCCTTAAAGTATAGACAATATCAAATCCTTCCTCCCACTTCTCAAGAAATTTTGGAATTATTTCCGGAGGATGTTGCATATCGCAATCCATCGAAATGATGCAATCACCTTTTGCACTATCAATTCCTGCTTTCAAGGCATTTTGATGGCCAAAATTTCTTGACAATTCAATATAAAATATGTTGCTTTTACTGCTGGAAAGTTTTTCAATTTTAGCCAATGTATCGTCTGTACTACCATCATCAATAAATATCAATTCAAGCTCATAAAGATGGTATGGGAAACATAAATCGATCCGCTCATTTATTTTGTCGATGTTTCCCGACTCATTGTGTGCTGGAAGTACTATAGAAACAAGTTTCTTTCTCATTCTTTAAGATTTGTTACGTAGTTATCCGAATTTCGGAATAGCATCTCGTAAACAATTGTTAGCCAAATAAGTGTGCAGGGTAATGCCTGCAAAGCATAAGGCCTTATAATTTCCACATACAATGCATCCGGGAACAAATCGGAAGGAGCAAAGCTGGAAATCGTAATCCCAAAGATAATCAGAAATATATTCCATAATAAATAGGGTCTTGGTTGAATAACAAACCAAATAGCAACCCCAGTAATGGCAATTACATAACTATTTGGCTCGCTTCCCGTGCTGAACAAAACCGTAAAAATTAATACCGATGAAAGGGTAAGCAACTGAAACCTGTCTTGCCGGTATTCATTTATTCTCCTGTACGGAAGTGCGAAAAGAACAAGGGCACCGAGGAGAATTGGCAAATTTGAAAATTCAAAATTCCCAGTGGTTTTATGAATCATCCCCAGAAAAGAAATATTTTGCTGAACAGAGTTTGAGTTACCCTGATTTTTCACAATCAACTCCTCAAACCATCCGCGGTACTGACTAAAAATATATTCAGGAGATGAGATTACCATCGGCAAAATAAAGAACACGATTCCCCAGATAATGCTCCAAAGTATCAATTTAGGTTTGTGTTTGGAGAAGAGGATAAAAGCAAATCCAACGATGCCATAAAATTTGACAAAGGTTCCCAGCATGATTAAAAATGCAGCCCAAATATCATTCTCTTTACGGATGTTGGTATAGGATAATATAATAAAGGCGGCAGTTGCGATGTTGAATTGCAGATTTATCTGTGCGATAATCATTGAATTTGTGCAAATCAACAAAATTGCCATTTGCTGCCATGGTTTTAATGGCAATTCCTTTACAGCATAAAAAAGCAACATGGCTAAAAAGACAAGCCAAAGTGTGGCACCCACAATATCCGGCATTAGGGCAAAGGGAGCGATGATAATTCCAAAAATCGGGCCATAATGATTCAGGTCGTCAAAAATTTCCGGACGTAGCTGATATAATGGAAATTGCTCAAGAATATTTAGAAACACATATTTGTATATCTTATAATTGTTGTGCAACTGACCGGTTAGAGTGTTGAAAACACCAAGGAATACAGAAATACCTATCCACGCAAAATAGTATATCCGAAAGTCCTTAAAGAACAATTTATCGAAAAAGCCAAATATTTTTTTACCAGTATGCATATCCAAAAATCAGATATAATCAGTGTCTTTTAGCCCTGATCAATCCACGTCTAAAATAAGGAGGTTTAAGTTTTCTATCCGTATAAACAAGCATATATCCATCGGAGTGAGAAATTTGGAATCCGTCATCCGACAAAATCTTGCCAAGCTCTGTTTCATCTCCTTGTTTATGATAAGTACAAATTGCCACTTTAAGAGGTTTATGATCGCTGAGAATTCTTGTGCATCCCTTTAATAAACTTGATTCTGCACCTTCAACATCTATCTTAAGGAAGGTAGGACTTTCGCCATTGGCAAAATAATCATCGAGCGTAACGCATTTTGAATTTGTCACGTCCCCGACAAATTTATTCACAATGGTCACCTTCTCTTTCCAGGGAGAAAATGTCGCGCTCAAAGGTTCCAGCCACTCTTTGTTGCTTTCAAACAGAATGATTCTTGAGGCCTTTTCAACGTTGCATAAGGCATAATTTCCCTCTGCTGCTCCTATATCAACCAGCACATCACCTTTATCTACTTTGAAGTCTCCCTTTTCGTAGCAATGCGGACTTTTCAAATCCTGTTCTTTCAATAGTTCGTTGAAGCTCAATCTGATACGGCTCTTACTCCAACGTTTTTTGAAATAGAGTCTTTTACTATCCAGCATCACATAACGCAATCCCAATTCCTTATCATCCAGAACTTCAATCGAACTTTCCAGGTAGCGATCCTGAAAATAGTAAGGGAACATGGCTATCTTTCTTTTGCTGATATACCCGAGTACCTCTGCTATTTCGTCTGAAACCGGAACTTTAGTTTTAGCATAATGAGCTAAAATATTTGACTTAAGAACATGGGCTAAAATTTTCTTCCGGAAATATTTAGGTACGATAATCCTGTATAGCTGAGTATTAAGAATGTTCATTAAAGTCTTGGTTAGTCAAATAAAAACTTTCTCCCATCGTCGTAAGGTAAAGTTACAAAATAAATATGTTCAACAAAGATTTTCCAATCCTGTTTGCAAATGTAACGCTCAAAACCTATACTTTCAAAAGTATCAATTAAAAGCATAATTTTGCCTTAACCTATCGAAAATAATATGAGAATTGGCTTTGAAGCGAAGCGGGTATTTCAGAATTCATCTGGTCTGGGCAACTACAGCCGGAACTTGATAGACCTATTGGCAAAGTACTATCCTGAAAACAGTTATCTCCTTTTTGCTCCGGTAATGACGGTTTTGTATTCAATGCCAAATTCTGTGGAGGCAATCTCTCCATCCTCTGGGTTTTCAAAGATAATCAGGCCATACTGGCGGATGCACAAGGTTTCCAAATTATTAAAATGCAATGAAATAGATATTTATCATGGGTTAAGTAATGTTTTGCCATTCGGGATAAAAGAATCTGGTATACCTTCAGTTCTGACCGTTCATGATCTTATTTTCCTGCGTTATCCAAACTACTACAAAAAGATCGATCAATATCTTTATCGGTATCTAACCACAAATTCCTGCAAGAATGCCACGAAGATCCTTGCAATCAGTCATCAGACAAAATACGATATAGTTAATTTGCTTGGAATCAATCCTGAAAAGATTGAAGTTATTCATCAGTCATGCAATAAATATTTTTATGAAAAGGTTGAAGAATCCAGAAAAGAGGCTATCCGACTGAAATTCAATCTTCCAAAAAAATTCATCCTCTGTGTTGGAACCATTGAACAAAGAAAAAACCAGTTGGCCATTTTGAAAGGTGTCGTTCAGGAAAATTTGGATATCCCGGTTGTCCTATTAGGAAAACCTACTGAATATAAAATGCAACTGGAAGAATTCATAGCTAAATTCAATATTCAAAAACAGTTATTATTCCTTCATAAGACCACTTTTGCTGACTTGCAGGCAATTTACCAGATGGCCGAAATAATGGTCTATCCATCCTTTTACGAAGGGTTTGGTTTGCCAGTGTTGGAAGCTCAGGCATCAGGATGCCCGGTAATTACCTCGAATATAAGCAGTTTGCCTGAAGCAGGGGGAGATGGTGCAGTGTATATTGATCCGGCAAGCAGCCTGGAAATTGGCCGTGCAATTAGAGAAATCTTAATGGACAATGATTTGAAAGACGAATTGATACAAAAAGGGAAGGCTAATGCACTACTTTTTAATGATCAGGCAGTTGCTGATAAATTAATGCGCATGTATCAAAAGCTGTATGATTTGGGCCGGTAATAATAACCAAAATGGCGGGGACTGAAACTATCCTTTCACTTTCAGCAATTTATAATTAAAACCAGCTCGGGGACTCATAAACAATTTCGGGCTGAGAAATCCTAAAGGACTGTACTCTATGAATCTCGGATTTGATGATAGCTCGCGATTTAGAGACAATTTTTGATGGTCGTCTGTAATTATGGCCAACAGTTCCATTTTTTAGCTTGACAATCTCACTGTAATCGCTTTTTTCCTTGTTGTACAAATCATCATCCTCAAAATACATCCAAAAATCTTCGTCCCATTTGCCCATCTGGAAAAATCCATCGCGGTTAATCATGAAAGCCGAACCAAAGATCCAGTCAGGATAGGCACAATGATTTGATTGAGCAATTGAGCGGTCAGAATTACTATAAAATATCTGACGAATCATTTGAAGCCACTCATTCAGTTTGGAAAGTACCAGGTAACTCTTGCCGGGAAGTCCATTTGGTCCGTCTTCATGAACCTTTCGGTAGGATATGATAGAATATTTTGGGCCTACCCTTACGTCGTCAAGCATATCATTTAGAACATCAAGGGTAACTGATGTACCAGGGTTTAAAAAGAGCAAAACTGAACCTTTACTTTTGGCAGCACCAAGATTGCAGCCATTGGCAAAGCTATTGTTCCCAGTATTCAAAAAGAAGCTGAATTCAGGATATTGAAGCGTGTAGCCAGCGTGACTAGCTTTGTTAGACTTGCTATCTACTACAATGACTTCATAAGAGAAGCGACTTAATTCCATGATTTTAAGCGACTCAAGACATCTGTTGAGTATTTCCTCTCCTTCATGGTTAACTATGATAACTGATAAATTTTTCATTTAAAATCGGAAATAAAATAAAAGGAAATATTCCAATAATCACGTATTGGACATGCTGAACTCAAGAAAGTTTAATCAGAAAATACCAAAATGGACATTTCACCCGCGCCGAAAATACCACTACACTTAGAATAATTATATAATTTTCAGTAAATTGTGCCTTTGAATCAGTGAACAACTCTAATAATTCAACAGAATGAAAAACAAATTGTTTACCTCAGCACTATTTATTTTTTTTACGCTCATCGGATTTTCTCAATCTAAATTCAACGGATTAGAGATGAATATGGGAAATCTTTACAGAACCTCTGATGCCAAAACCCGTTCAATAAGTCCGGAAAATTTCACAGGAGAGAAGGGCAAGGGTGGAATGGCGAATCCGTCCGACAAGAACAAACCCAATTTCGCAAATGCTGCCAGTGCTGCCAGAGACCTTGGTCAGGGATGGAAAGTTAACCCATGGGTCGACATCAAACCCGGACAAATCTTTACCCTTGCCGAAATAGAAGGACCCGGTGCCATTCAACACATTTGGATGACACCTACCGGAAACTGGCGCTTTTCTATCCTGCGTATTTACTGGGACGATGAAAAAGAACCTTCGGTGGAATGTCCTGTGGGCGATTTTTTTGGTCAGGGTTGGAATGCATATGCGCAACTAACATCGCTTCCCGTTTGCGTCAATCCAGGTAGCGCTTTTAATTGTTATTGGGCCATGCCTTTCAGGAAAAAGTGCAAGATCACCATGGAAAATGTCAACGAGAAAGATGCAATGAATGTCTATTACCAGATTGATTATACCCTAACAGAAGTGCCTTCGGATGCCGGTTACTTTCATGCCCAGTTTCGTCGTACAAATCCCGTCGAGTCTTCCGTTTATACCATTGTTGACGGGATAAAAGGCAAAGGACAGTTTGTAGGCCTTTACATGGCTTGGGGTGTCATGAACAATGGCTGGTGGGGAGAAGGAGAGATAAAGTTTTACATGGATGGAGACACAAATTATCCAACCATATGTGGTACCGGTACTGAAGATTATTTCTGCGGATCTTATAACTTCGACCGCGAAGGCAAATACAAAGAATTTTGCACCCCTTATTCAGGATTGCACCAAGTGATCCGCCCTGCATCAGATTACAAAGTGATGATGAGGTTTGGCCTCTATCGTTGGCATATCATGGATCCAATCCGTTTTGATAAAGATCTGAAAATCACCATTCAGGATTTGGGATGGCATCTTAATGGACGTTACCTTGCACAGCATTCAGATATTGCTTCCACATGTTTCTGGTACCAAATAGATCCGCATACATCATTTCCAAAACTGCCCGGTTGGCGTGAATTGGAAATAAACTAAATTATTTACTGATCAATTCTTTGTTTATTTTTGCGGCATCAAAAGCTGGAACCCAATGATTGAATTGTTACGCAAAACAAAAGTATTCTCTGTCCCATTTTTTATTTTGGTTGGAGGTTCATCCTTGTTATTGCTTTTCTATGATAAGATTGAAATAGCCCTGTGGATAAATTCACACAACAACAAGTTTTTGGATTTTTTCTTTCAGTATTTTACCCATGTTGGCGACGGCATCACCGCAGCGATTGTTTCCCTTGTCTTCCTCATGTTTAATATCAGAAAAGGATCTATTCTACTGATTAGCTATCTTTTGTCGGGGCTTATCATTCAAATGCTTAAAATTCATGTCTTTCCAGACATCTTGCGCCCAATTTCTCTCATCGGAAATTCATCTGCGATTCATTTGGTAGAAGGAGTCAAAATTTGGGGTATTCAAAGCTTCCCTTCTGGTCATACAGGAACCGCTTTTGGTATGTTTTTTTGCCTTGTGGCCTATACCAATAATACCTGGATGCAATTCCTTGGATTGATCACTTCTGTCTTGATTGCCTACTCAAGGTTGTACCTTTTTCAGCATTTTTTACCGGATGTCGTTGCTGGAGCAGTCATTGGAACACTTACTTCGCTGTTTTTGCTCGCTTTGTTTGAAAAATATAAGCTATTTAATCACCTGGACCATCCTGTATTCAAAACAAAGAGAACCTATGCTGAAAAAAATAATTGATAGACCCTGGTTGATTCATTCTATAAAATCATCGATGTTCATGTTAAAAAACAAATTCAAGATAACTCATTTTGTTTTCTTAATGAGCTTTCTTAATTTTTTACTATTTCATTTCCCATTCTTCACCTTTGTCTTTAATAACCTTGATTATAAAAGCTTTAATGGCATTACGATTGTAATTAGCACAATAATTCTAATGTTGGTTTTAAATTCTCTTGTTTTTTACCTGTTTTTTTTCCTGTCACGGTTTGTTGGAAAATTTCTATTGATATTATTCTTTATTATCAGCTCAATTTCAGTCTATTTCATTAATACTTATGGTGTTATAATAGACGAAAGTATGATCGGTAATGTACTCAACACCAACTATGAAGAGTCCAGCAAATTTTTCTCACTCACATTAATTTTATACATAATTCTACTGGGTATTATTCCCAGCATATTTATCTTTAAGGCTAAGATTATAAATGTACCATGGAAGAAATTCTTAATCCACTCTTCGCTTACCTTACTTTTTATTCTGGCATTGGTATTTGCCAATGCGACCAATTGGCTGTGGATTGATAAAAATTCAAAAACTTTAGGCGGGCTTGCAATGCCTTGGTCTTATACGGTAAATATTTCACTTTTTTATATTCATAAATCCCAGGAAAATGCAAAAGAGATTTTGTTACCAAATGCCACAATAAAAGATAACAATAAATCGGTTGTCGTCTTAGTCATAGGAGAATCTGCAAGAAGCCAAAATTTTTCTTTATACGGATACAAGAAAAACACAAATCCACTACTTTCCAAAACACCCAATTTATTTCATTTTGATGCCACCTCTTGTGCCACCTACACTACTGCTTGTGTAAAATGTATTCTAGAACATAAAAATGCCAGTGAGTTATTTGAAATTTTACCCAATTATTTAAATAGAAATAATGTTGAGGTTGTTTGGAGAACATCAAACTGGGGGGAACCGCCTATTCATATAGAAAATTATCAAAATAGGGACTATTTAATGCCTAAATGTATAGGTGATGGATGCAATTATGATGAAATTCTTATATCCGGACTAAATGACCAGATATTAGCCAGTAAAAAAAATAAAATTTTGATAGTATTGCACACAAGCACAAGTCATGGACCTACCTATAGCAAGAGATATCCACCTCAATTTGAAACCTTTAAACCCGTTTGCAATAGTGTTGAATTGGGAAATTGTACGCAAACAGAGCTAATCAATGCTTATGACAATACCATCATTTATACAGACTATATTTTACATAAGATAATTGAAGATCTACAACAATTAAAAGAGTATAACAGTGCAATGATTTTTGTATCAGACCATGGGGAATCTCTGGGAGAAAATAATCTATATATGCATGGGATACCTTTAATGATTGCTCCCAAAGAACAATATGAGATTCCTTTTATAGTTTGGTTATCTGATAGTACAAAACAACTCAAGCCCAATAAAATTTTGTCTCAGAACCATGTTTTTCATAGCGTTTTGAATTTTTTAAGCATACAAAGTCCTGTTTATGATGAGGAAATGAACATTTTTAAATAATCAATGCTCCAGTAAGCTTTCTTAGATGATAAACAATAAGACCATAACTGTTGTATTGCCCGCCTACAATGCCGCAAAAACCTTGGTGCAGACCTACAGGGAAATTCCGTTCGATATAGTGGACCATGTCATTCTGGTTGACGACCTTAGCCCTGACAATACTATCCAGGTTGCGGAGCAACTTGGGATAAAACACATTGTGGTACACAATCAAAATAAGGGCTATGGAGGAAACCAAAAATCATGTTACGACAAAGCACTTGAATTAAATTCAGATATTGTAGTAATGCTACATCCTGATTATCAATATACTCCATTATTAATTCATTCAATGTGTTACCTTATTGCCAATGGGGTGTATGAAGTTGTTCTTGGCTCAAGAATTCTTGGAAATGGGGCTATGAGGGAGGGCATGCCTGCTTACAAATACATTGCCAACCGGTTCTTGACACTATTTCAAAACCTTGTTCTCAACCAAAAATTATCAGAATACCATACCGGATACCGTGCTTTCTCAGGTAACGTTCTTAGAAAAATCAAATATCAGTTGAACTCGGAAAATTTTGTCTTTGACAATGAAATGATTGCTCAAATTTTTTACGCCGGGTTTGAAATCGCAGAGATCACTTGTCCAACAAAATATTTCGCGGAAGCATCGTCAATTAATTTCAGAAAAAGTACAATTTATGGCTTTGGCGTGTTGATTGTTTCTATTAAATACCGGCTTCAGAAATGGGGACTAGCTAAATACAAGATATTTAGTTAAGATCTAATAGTTGAGAACTCTCAACTCTCAACTTTTTACAAATATTGCCTTAACAATGTGCCAAACCATGTTGGGGTTTTCTTTCAAACGGCGGGTACAGTAGCTAAACCAGTGTGTTCCAAATGGGACGTAAACCTTCATCGAATGGCCTTTCCCCACGATTGACTGGCGCAGATTTGGATTCACACCATACAACATTTGAAATTCATACCGCTCTTTGGGGATGTTTAGTCTCTCAATCATTGAAATAGATTGTTCAACCAGGTAGTGGTCGTGGGTGGCAATGCCCACATAGATATCGTTTTTCAACATGAATTCAAGGTCTTCTAAATAATGGTCGCGCACTTCCTGGTATCCTTTATAGGCAATTGATTTATCCTCCACATAAATGCCTTTACACAGACGAAAATTAATTGGCGATGCAACGGAATGACTCTTTTCCAGCAGTTTGATGTCGTCTAACGTGCGGCGCAGGTAAGCCTGCACAACCAATCCAACTTGATGAGGGAATTCGGCCCTAAGTCTTTCAAATAAGACAATTTCATCATCAGTGCATGTCGAGTCTTCCATGTCAATCCGGATGAAATTTTTAAATTTCACTGCAGTTAAGACGATTTCCCGAATGTTGTTGTAACAAACCTCTTTGTCAAGTAACAGGCCAAACATTGAGGGTTTTAAAGAGAAGTTTCCGTTGATTTTACTGGCCGAAAATAGCTCAATAGCGTTGATGTACTGATCTTTAAAGTACTTTGCTTCTTCAAGTTTAGAAACAAATTCTCCAAGGACATCAATGGTTACAGAACAACCTTCAGCATTTAGCTTTTCTGATTCACGCAAAGCATCCGACAGAATCTCTCCGGAAATGTATTTTTTCGAGAAGATCCAGACCAACCTTTTTGGCATAAAGGGAAGAATGTTTGCTATGACCCGGTTAATCATCATTTTTCAATTTTTTTTCATCGTTGTGAATGTAAAAATAGCAACGCCGTTCCTGCCAATCTATGATGTTTATCAACTCATGGAAAATTTAGAACTTGAAAAATATTGCACATAAAACATTTCAGTTATATTTGTCTCGTTAAGATAAAATACTTGAACGTCACAATTTACACATGAAGAATTCAACTATTGTTTCAGTCATTCTTGCAGTAGCAGTTGCTTTGCTTTATCTGCTTCATTTTCTTGGGAATAAGAACAGCATAGTTCCACAAGGAAATGAGAATGCTGGTGCCTCAAAATCAGTTTCCATTGCCTATGTCAAAATGGACTCAGTCCTTTTTACCTATGAACTGGCAAAAAAACTTACTTCCAATCTTCAGGTAAACCAGGAGTCATTCAATAAGGAGTACAGTGCAAAAAGGATTAAATTCGAAAAGGAAGCAGCTGCTTTCCAGGAAAAGGTTCAAAGAGGCGGCTTCCTCACCGAAGAACGCGCCAAAGTGGAGCAGGAACGTTTGGTTGGTCAGCAGCAGGAAATTGAGCGGCTTGACTATGAACTGACGCAGAAACTGAAAGAAATGCAGGGGCAAATCAACCAGCAAATTATCGATAGCATTTCATCGTTTTTAAAGAGCTACAATTCTGATAAAAAATACGACATCATCCTTAACAGTGCAAGCATGCTCGAGGGAACCCCAAAATACAACATCACAAAAGATGTGGCTGTGGGGCTGAACAAAAGATACAAACCCTGATTTTACAAACTCAAGGATTTTTATTGTTTCCTGGTCTGATGTATCTTGCAAAATAATCCGGCAATTATGTCAAAATTCAGGAGCTATCTGGAACGGCAAACACCGCCAGCCATGGCTAAACTGCTGTCGTTCGAATTCGACAAGAGTACGATGTTTGTTGTAATCCCATGTTTTGATGAGCCAGATCTTATCAAGTCATTGGAATCTCTGGCATCTTGTACGCCGCCAGCCGCTCCTGTTACGGTCATCATCGTTGTAAACTCCTCCGACTGCACGCATGAAGCTATCTTGTTTAGAAATGAGGAGACCGTTCATGCTGTGGTTGAATGGCAAAAGAAATTCCAGCCTTTTTACCGGCTTCATCTTCTGCATGCTCCAGCCCTGCCCTCAAAATGGGCCGGAGTTGGATGGGCCAGAAAAATTGCCATGGACGAAGCCATCAGATGCCTGGATTGCACCGGAATCGAGGATGGAATTCTAATCTCTTTTGATGCGGATAGTTACGTAACTCAAAACTACTTCATCTCTATCGAAAGAGCCTTCCTCAAAAACCCCGGATTCCATTTTGTGATTCTCAATTTTAACCATCCGGTGGATGACGCCAACTTGACTGCTTCCCTGAGGAAAGGTATTATTCAATACGAACTGTACCTTCGTTACCTTCGCAATGCCATGCAATGGTGTGGCTATCCTCATGCCATCCACACTGTGGGCTCTAGCTTTGCTGTTAAGGCATCTTCCTATGTAAAGCAAGGTGGCATGAACCGGCGGCAAGCTGGCGAGGACTTCCATTTTCTTCATAAAATTGTATTATTGGGCAATTATGGCTTTGTACACAATTCGACCGTATTTCCTGCGGCCAGAGTTTCGCACAGGGTTCCGTTCGGAACTGGTGCGGCATTGAAGAGATGGGAAGAAGGCGATCAGGAGTTATTTTCTGCTTATGCTTTAAAGTCGTTCACATCTTTGCGTCCACTATTGATCGATCCAGGTTACTTTTATGTGGCTGACAAGGAAACCTGGAAAGATATGTATGATCAATTCGATCCATTTTTGAAATCCTATTTTTCCCAAACAGGGACTGCTGACCGATTGAATGAATTAAAACACAACTGCTCAGATGTTAAAACCTTTGCCAAAAGATTTTATCATCTGATCAATGCGTTTTGGATCATCCAATACCTCAACCTTTGCGAATCTGAACCAGAAGGAAAAGGTATTTTGGTGGAGGAAGCTACCAAACTCCTAAAAGAAATTGGCACAACAAGCTCGGTAAGCAAAATACCCAGGGAATTATTGGAGATCTTTCGGCAGCTGGATTTATCCCAAAACAAAAGTGCCTAAAATTCGGAGTTCAAACTTTAGGCACTTTAGTCATTTTATAAAAACTTTTCCAAAGTTGGATGCAATGTTCTATTAATCATCAAAGGATGAAACTTTGGAAAAGTTGCCACTCACTATTCCGCGAGTTCCTCGAGCAAAATCATCAATTGATCCTTTCTGACCTTATCACCCGCAGAAATCAGCACCTCTTTTACAGTTCCTTCAAAAGGCATTTCGAGGATGGTTTGCATCTTCATGGCCTCATATTTGATGAGTTTCTCACCTGCATGAACATCATCGCCAGCTTTCACATAGACCTCAAGAATGGTCCCCGGAATAAATGAGCGTATTTCGTTCAGATCAGCCGGTTGCCACTTCTTCCGCATACCGAACTTCTTGGTATGCAGGGTGTAGTATTGCGCCGTATTGACAACGAATACCTCATATTTTGGTTTACTTTCTTCCATAATCGTCAAATAATTAAGATCGGTAAATGATCAGAATGGAGGGATTCCATGCTTTTTTGCTGGTCGTTTATCAACCTTATGTTCTGAAATTTCAAGTGAATGGATCAATCTGGCACGGGTTTCAAGCGGCTCTATCACTTCATCAATGTAGCCCTTTGAGGCTGCAACGAAAGGATTGGCAAACTTATCCTTGTACTCCTGAATCTTTTGCTTGCGCATTTCAGCAGGGTTTTCGGCCTCATCAATTTCTTTGCGGAACACAATATTTGCGGCTCCTTCAGGACCCATCACAGCGATTTCGGCTGTTGGCCAGGCATAGACAAAATCAGCACCCAGGTGACGGGAATTCATGGCGATGTATCCTCCGCCATATGCTTTACGGATGATTACAGTGACCTTTGGAACGGTTGCTTCGCTGTAGGCGTACAATAATTTCGCACCGTGGCGGATAACGCCGGCATGCTCCTGGTCAACTCCAGGCAGATAGCCAGGCATATCTTCAAGAGTCACAATCGGAATATTAAAAGCATCGCAATAACGAATAAAACGGGCAGCCTTATCTGAACTGTCACAATCAAGAACGCCAGCCAGATACATTGGCTGATTGGCAACGAAGCCAACTGTATTACCTGCAATCCGGCCAAAACCGATCACTATGTTGCGTGCAAAAAGTTCCATGATCTCGAAAAAGTCAGAACTATCCGAAACAGCTTTGATGATATCGCGGATATCATATGGATAATGAGGATCGCTTGGGACAATGTCTTCTATGCTAACAGGGAAAGTTGGGGCCTGCATTGGAAACCGGAGAGCCTTTTGGGTATTGTTCCATGGAATAAATGAGATGAGCTTCTTAATCTGCTCGAAACACTCATCCTCACTCAAAGCATAGAAATGGGCATTCCCTGTTATCTCGCTATGAACCAAGGCACCACCAAGCTCTTCCATTGAAATTTCTTCTCCAAGCACTGTCTTTATCACACTCGGACCGGTGATGAACATTTTTGAAATATTCTCTACCACAAAAACGAAATCCGTCAGTGCTGGTGAATAAACTGCTCCACCTGCGCAAGGACCCAAAATAACCGACAATTGCGGAATAACACCCGAAGCTTCAGTGTTGCGATAGAAAATCTCTCCATATCCTGCTAGGGAGTTGACACCCTCCTGAATACGTGCACCACCTGAATCGTTGATCCCAATGATAGGGACACGCATCTTAAGAGCATGGTCCATTATCTTGGTAATCTTCCGGGCATGCATCAGTCCCAGAGAACCTCCGGCAACGGTAAAGTCTTGAGCATAAATACATACTGGTTGGTTAAACATTGTACCAGTGCCAATGATTACTCCATCTCCATGGAGAACCTTCTTCTCCATGTCGAAATCTTTCCCGGTGTGTTCAACGAAAAGATCGTACTCATGAAAAGAATTTTCGTCTAGGATCGCTTTGATCCTTTCGCGGGCAGTCTTTTTACCCATGGCAACTTGTTTCCCAATGGCTGCTTCGCCACCACCTTGCTGAGCCTCTTTCTTTCGTCTGCGAAGGTCAAGGATGTTTCTTTTTAACGACATAATTTGTAATTGTTTACTTATGTTTTGTTCTTGGCAAGAACTGATTTTTGGTCAAAATAATGCACTGCAAAAGTACAAAAATTATTATCTCCGTCTTTACGGAAGGGAATATTGACTGCATATTATGTACAGAAGTGATATGCCAGACAGATTCTTAAGTGTTAATTATTTGGCCGCTCTCTTGTATAATACCAATGCGATCAGTGCATAAATAATATTTGGCAACCATACAGCAAGAATGATGTTAAAGCCTGCTTTAAAAGCAAAAATCGTACTTACCTGCATAAACATAATGTATGAGAATCCAAGTAAAAGACCTAATCCCAAATGAATTCCAATACCTCCCCTTGTTTTACGGGAGGCTAGAGATACTCCTATGATCGTGAGAATAAATGTACTGATAGGCCCTGCAGTCCGCTGATATTTTTCCTTTTCATAACTGGAAACATTGTCGACGCCTCTTAATTTTAGTTCGTCAACATACTTATTAAGCTGCCAGTAATCCATTGTTTCCTCTCTGGAATTTTGCTGACCAAACTCAGCAGGACTCATCAGCAGGGTTGAATCAATCACTGTACCCTTTGCAATTAATTCTTTCTGACCAGTCATGTCCCTGATGAAATAATCGTGAATGACCCATTTCTTTTTTTCGCGGTCCCATTTGATGTAGTCTGCTGTCAATTTCGACTTAAGCTGCCGCCCTTCGAACTTTTCAATGGTAAACTTGTACCCAACGTCAGACCGGTTGTTGTAGCTTTTCATGTACACATACAGCCCTGGTTCAAGCTGTCTGTGAATATTTTTATCAACATTTATGTAGTCATTCTTGACATAAATATTGGTGAAATTTACCCTTGAGAGGTTTGCCTGCGGAATAACAAAATTTCCAAGTATCCACGACATCAAAGCAATGATTGCTGATGCAGCCAGATAAGGCCTCATGAGCCTCTTATAGCTTATTCCACTTGCCATCATAGCGATAAATTCAGAATTTGCCGCCATTTTGGAAGTAAAATATATTACGGCGATAAAATTGAATAGTGCGCTGAAAAGATTTGTGAAATATGGGATGAAGGGAAGATAATAATCTATTAGGATGGCCTTTAATGGTGCATTCTTGGAAATGAAATCATCAATTTTTTCAGAAACATCAAAGATTATTGAAATGCTAATAATTAGAGCGATAGCGAGGAAGAAGGTTCCAAGATATTTCTTTATAATGTAACGGTCAATTCTTTGCAAATAATTGTTTATCATCCGGTCCCAAAATAATTATTAAAAAAAGTCTCACAGTCTGGTTCTCAGCTGTGCCACCATCAACTCTTTCCAGTGCTTAAAAGTACCCAGAAATATCTGTTTTCTAGCTTCGTCTACCAGCCAAAGATAAAAAGCCAGATTGTGAATGCTCCCGATCATCGGACCCAGCATCTCTCCCGACTGAAACAGGTGACGCAAATAAGCTTTTGTATATTGTGCGTCGACAAAGGAGGTTCCATCCGGGTCAACCGGACTGAAATCATTGGCCCATTTTTGGTTCCTTATGTTGATCACGCCATAGCGGGTAAATAACATGCCATTGCGACCATTGCGGGTTGGCATAACACAATCGAACATGTCAATTCCCCTATCGATTCCTTCCAAAATATTGATGGGGTTACCTACTCCCATTAAATACCTGGGCCTGTCTATGGGTAACACTTCGTTCACCACTTCGATCATGGCATACATGTCTTCTTCTTTCTCGCCTACTGAGAGTCCGCCAATGGCATAACCATCCGCCTGCAAGGTAGCCACATACTCAGCCGCTTTTATCCTGAGGTCAGGATAGACACAACCCTGAACAATGGGAAAAAGGGTTTGCTTATAACCATATTTTGGCTGTGTCATGGAAAATTGATTCATACAACGGTCCAACCACCTTTGGGTTAACTCGAGCGACTTTTTAGCATAATCATATTCTGCATCACCCGGGGTACATTCGTCAAATGCCATGATGATGTCTGCCCCAATTGACCTTTGAATATCAACAACACGCTCTGGAGTGAAAAGGTGCCTTGACCCATCTATGTGCGACTGAAATTTGGCTCCTTCCTCAGTGATCTTGCGAATGTCTCCCAGCGAAAAAACCTGAAATCCTCCGCTATCTGTCAGAATAGGCTTATCCCACCCGTTAAACCGGTGCAGTCCGCCGGCTTTTTCAAGAACATCAATCCCCGGACGGAGATAGAGATGATAAGTATTTCCAAGAATAATCCTTGCCTTAATGTCCTCTTTTAAGTCTTTAAAATGGATTCCTTTGACAGAACCAACCGTACCAACGGGCATGAAAACCGGTGTTTCAACGACTCCATGACCAGTGTGGAATTGGCCTGCACGAGCTTTGGAACCGACAGATGTATGTTGTAATTCAAACTTCATTGAATGCTTTTCAAGGCGCAAAGATAGTTATATTAGCAAAATAACATTTCCGGCATCTGTGGCTCCTTGGTAAAAAAATCTGCCAAACAGAGGGTACTTAACATCGCATTGTGTATTTTTGTGAAGTTTTTTAGAATTATGACAATAGACATTGGAGGATTTCAATTTTCGATTGAAGAGGCAATAGGACTTCTTTTATTTGGTTTGGCTTTTTTAATACAACTTGTCTATCTGATATTGCTGATAAAGTTTATTTTCAGCGGAAAACAGAAGAACAAGGAGCCTAACCTACCTTCTGTTTCAATCATAGTTACCTCCCGAAATTACGTGGAACCATTGCGGGAGTTGTTGCCTTCACTGCTTGCCCAGGATTATCCTGATTTTGAAATTGTCGTTGTGGATGATTGCTCAACAGATGGAACTGACTGGATGCTCGCTGAGCTAAAAATTAGCCACGGGAACCTGAAAACCACGAAAATTATCCAGGAAACAGATTTCCCAAATGCACTCGCAATCACCATAGGCGTTAGGGCAGCCAGCAAAGATTGGCTGGTTTATCTGAGTCCGCTGTGCAGTATCCTTGATAACCAGTGGCTTAAAAATTACACCCAGAGACTTGACCCCGACAAAGAGGTCTCCATTGGATATATGCACTTCAACAATGCTCCAGGGAATTATAAGAGCTGGTTGCGTTTTGAGAATTTTACCGCCTACCTGCTATCCGGGGCCGGACAAGCTTTTGGTCTTGCTATGCCCGTATTTGAATTCAACCTTGCTTACCGACGTGAGAAGTTTCTTG
This sequence comes from Prolixibacteraceae bacterium, assembly GCA_037140615.1. GTDB lineage: Bacteria > Bacteroidota > Bacteroidia > Bacteroidales > Prolixibacteraceae > CAINVV01. The sequence goes on along the minus strand of JBAXED010000023.1, from coordinate 12,096 downwards.
AATTACGCGGATTTGCTGCCGTTCTTGATTCGCCATTTAGCGAAAATGAGCTCTTTATTAACAAGATAGGCACGAGAAAAAATACGGTAATACTGAATAATAAGACGACTCCTATTGCTTTCATAGGAGAGACCGACCGCATAGATCTTGTTGAATTTAAGAAGAAGCAACTCATGCTCAGACGTAAATTTAATTCCGGACAAAGATTCTTCAGGTCACTTAATTTAATAAGCAGGATGATGCTCACTGCATCTTTCATATTTCTATTAATAGTTTCTCCTTTTAGGTTTTGGGTACTCGGGACCTGGTCATTCCTGATAATTTTTGAGATGACATGGATTGCTGTAGCTACTAAAAAATTAGGCGAAAAAAACTTTTTACCTCTTTTACTTGTTTACAAAACATTTCTACCCATAATAAATGGTGTCTTTATCATTAATCAAATATTCACGGGTCAAAAAAGAAAATGGAAATAAGTCAGGGACCGTCCGGTAATGCAAAAAGAGATATCGAACTGGTAGAAGCTGCGCGTAATGGCAGTGAAAAGGCCTATTCCGATCTGATGCGCCGTTACAAGGATACCATCTACTTCATGCTGCTCAAGATGGTAAACAACCGAACTGATGCCGAAGACCTTACCATCGAAGCTTTTGGAAAGGCCTTTACCAATATTCATCAATATACGCCTCAATACGCTTTTAGTACCTGGCTTTTCCGTATCGCATCCAACAATGCGATTGATTTTATGCGTAAAAAAAGAGCCATCACTGTTCCGCTGGAGCCCTCCTACGGCGACCGGCAAGTTGGTGGCGACTACAACTACAATGCAAAGGCGGAAGGATACAATCCCGAAGAGGGAATGATCCGCGATCAAAACTCACAGATCCTGCGTAGAATGGTTGCCAAACTAAAACCTCGTTACCGAAAATTGCTTGAACTTCGCTATTTTCAGGAATACTCATACGATGAAATTGCCAAAGAGCTGGACCTGCCTCTTGGCACAGTCAAAGTGCAACTTTTTCGCTCCCGTGAAATGCTTTTTGAGTTGATGAAAAACAATGAGATAGCTAAGTAATGTGGAAATTGGAAAATGTGAAAATATGAAAATTACAAAAAGTCAATGATGGAATGCAGAAAAACAAAATACAAAAAATCATGTAAGTACAAGCTCTCCCTCGTTTGCAAACTAGGGAGAGCATAAAATTAACCTCCCGCCACTCTCCCAAATTTTCACATTTCCACATTTTCCAATTTTCACATTAAATGAAGCTTCTGCAGAAATACTTCCCAGACCTGACACCGATCCAAATTAGCCGGTTTGGGAAATTGGGACCCTTGTATAAGGAGTGGAACGAAAAAATAAATTTAATCTCTCGCAAAGATATTGATGAATTATACCTTCGTCACGTACTTCATTCGCTTGCCATCGCTAAAATCATCCGGTTTAAACCGGATACCTCTCTATTGGATGTTGGTACAGGAGGTGGCTTCCCCGGCATTCCACTTGCAATTATTTTTCCGGATTGCCAATTTACGCTAATCGACTCTATCGGAAAAAAAATTCTGGTAGTTCAGGATGTTGTCGAACAATTAAAACTTACCAATGTCATCGCCTTGAAAAGCAGGGTTCAGGAAATTAAAACACGATATGATTTTGTTTTAAGCAGGGCTGTAACTGCCTTCCCCGAATTTGTTTCAATGGCAAGAAAAAATGTCTCCCCAAGATCAAAAAATGCGCTGCCAAACGGGATAATCTATCTCAAGGGTGGTGATTTTGAGGCCGAAATCAAGGTATTCAGAGCCACGGCGGAAATATTTGATCTCTCAGGAAGCTTCGATGAATCCTACTTCGAAACAAAGAAAGTGATCTATCTGCCTGTCAGGTAATTTATAAAAATTATAAATTTATTTACTAATTACCCATTTGTTTGGACAGTATGTAAAAAAAAACTATTTTTGCACTCCTTAAATAAGCGAAAGAAAAGTCGTAAATAAAATATTTCAGCAATGAAAAGAACATTTCAACCCTCGAACACAAAGAGAAAAAACAAACACGGATTCCGCGAAAGAATGTCTACATCCAACGGTCGCCGTGTATTGAACGCCCGTCGTGCCAAAGGTCGTCACAAACTAAGTGTTTCTGATGAGCCTCGTCACAAGAGATAATTTCTGAATGGTCTTTTTGTGGTAGACAAAAGGTAAAGAACTGGATTCTTTACCTTTTGTGTTTTACTGTTAACCAAAGGATCCAATGACAACTATGAAGCTTCGTCATTGTGAGGAGGGACAACGATGTAACATATTGATTTACATATAAATGCATAATTACTAGCCTTATGGTCTCAACTATATTCCCCTTGTTAAAGCAATCCGGACTATCCACTGCACTGATCGAAATTGCAGAAAAAGTCGCAGCCGGAAGTCGCATCACTTCGGAAGAGGGTATTCTTCTTTACCAGGAAGGCTCATTGCCTTACTTAGCTGTCTTGTCAGATCTCGTTAGAAAAAGGATCAACGGCAACCAGGTCTTTTTCAACAGAAACATTCATCTCGAACCTACAAATATATGTGTTAATCATTGCGCCTTTTGCTCATATCGCAGAAGAACAGGAGAAGAAGGCTGCTGGGAATTAAGTATAGAGGAGTTGGTACGGATGGCTCAAAGTCATGCGAAATCCGGAATCACTGAGATTCACATCGTAGGTGGTGTCCATCCTGATCGGGATGTGCATTTTTATGCCCGATTGCTCATAGAAATCAAGAAGATCCTTCCTGATGTTCAGATCAAAGCTTTTACTGCCGTGGAAATCGATGCCATGTGCATGTTTGCCAAGATGGAAATAAAAGAGGGCCTAAGTTTGCTAAAAGAAGCAGGTCTAGTTTCTTTGCCAGGTGGAGGAGCTGAAATTTTCGACGAAGCATTGCGGGCAAAAATTTGTCCCGACAAGACGGGTTCTGAAGAATGGCTTAACATCCACAGGACCGCCCATCAGCTGGGAATCCCGACCAACTCGACCATGCTCTACGGACTGATTGAAGATTATTCAAACCGGATCGACCACCTCAACAGATTGCGCAATCTGCAAGACGAGACAGGCGGATTTAACGCATTCATACCCCTGAAATTCAAACATTACAACAACAGATTTTCCCATATCGAGGAGCAAACAGCTGTTGAAGACCTTAAAAATTACGCCGTTTCGCGAATATTCCTTGATAACATTCCGCACCTGAAAGCTTACTGGCCAATGATCGGTAAACAGGTGGCCCAACTCTCACTTGCTTTTGGGGTGGATGATCTCGATGGCACCATCGACGATACCACCAAAATATATTCGATGGCCGGTTCTGATGAAAAGACCCCAACTGCCTCTACAGATCAGTTAACAGCCATGATTCGGGGAGCCGGATTCGTGCCGGTCGAAAGGGATACCCTCTACAATACCATAAGAAGTGCCTAGAGTGACTAAAGTGACTAAAGTGACTAAAGTGACTAGAGTGACTAAAGTTATGGACTCCCGAAATTTTCTCATACATTAATCGACCCATTCGTAAATTATTTCAACGTGGCGAAATACTTTAGGCACTCTAGGCACTTTAGTCACTTTAGACACTTCTTTGAAATTATTTCCTAAATTTACAATGTCATTCTAAGCGTTTTCCCATGCATTTAAAGGAATTCATTCTCAGCAAATTATTCAGGAAACATATGCTTGCTGCCATATTACTTACATTCGTATTGCTGTGGCTCACCATGCTCTCTTTGTCATTCTATACCCATCGAGGGGAGAGTCTGGCAATACCAGATTTCACTGGCATGACCATGGAGGACGCAGCACAAGTTGCCAAAAAAATGCATCTGCGATTTGAAGTAGAAGACTCAGTTTACAAAGCAGATAGAAAAGTTGGCACCATCCTGATGCAAAATCCGGGAGCCGGTCACAAAATAAAGTCGGGCCGAATGATATACCTAACCTTGGTCTCCTCAGTTCCCGGACAGGAGGAGGTACCAAAACTGACTGATATCTCTCTCCGACAGGCAAGGGTAATACTTGAATCGAAGGGGTTTGCCCTGGGAAGGGTGGATTTTATACCTTCCGAATTCAATGATCTGGTGCTTGAACAGAAAAATCTAGGAATCCCTGTTCTCCCGGGAGCAAAATTAAACAATGGAGCAACCATCGACCTTGTAGTGGGTCAAAACAGCGGCAGCAACGAAACATTTGTCCCGGATTTCGCCGGATTGACAATGGCTGAAGTTCTGGCATTACTTCAGGCAAAACAGCTTCAATCAGGAGTTGTCAACTATGATGCCTCAGTAACGAATCAGTCAGATTCTATGACTGCGAAGGTTGTCAGCCAATTCCCTCAGGCCGATTCAACCATTTTCATTCCGGCCGGCAGCACCGTAAACCTTGTTCTTTCCCTTCGGGCAAAGGAATAATCCGGCACTAAAAGTTCCATGATACAAAACGAAGAATCCATTTTTGATGACCTTGATCTCGCCGACGAGAACGAAGAGCTTGCCGGACAATTCGAACACCACCGATTTTTAGCAGATCCAGGTCAAGGACTCATGCGGGTAGATAAGTTCCTTTCCAACCGAATTCTTGGCACTTCCCGTAACCGGATACAAATGGCCGCAGAGGCCGGGAGTATTTTGGTGAACGGAAAGCCGGTCAAATCCAATTACAGGGTAAAACCCAACGATGAGGTGACCGTCGTAATGGACTATCCCCGGAGGGAAACAAAAATCATTCCTGAAGATATTCCTATCAACGTCATTTACGAAGATGAAGAGTTGCTCATCGTAAACAAACCTCCCGGCCTGGTCGTACACCCCGGTCATGGGAATTATACCGGAACCCTTGTCAATGCGCTAGCCTTCAGATTCCTGGGATTACCGCTTTATGGAGGTGATGATCCTCGTCCCGGATTGGTTCACCGGATCGATAAAAATACATCAGGGTTGCTGCTGGTTGCCAAAACGGAGCTCGCCAAGCTCAATCTGGCCATGCAATTCTTCAGAAAGACTACACAAAGGCAATATGTAGCACTCGTTTGGGGAAATCTGGCGGCTGATTCCGGCACCATCGAAGGAAACATTGGCCGAAGCACCAGGGACAGACAGGTATTCACGGTCTATCCCAATGGCGACCATGGTAAACCAGCAGTGACACATTACAGGGTTTTGGAGAGGCTTGGATACGTCAATCTTGTAGAATGTGTTCTGGAAACAGGGCGGACACACCAGATCAGGGTCCACATGAAGGAAATTGGTCATCCACTGTTTAACGATGAAGTTTACGGAGGAAACAAAATTCTGAAAGGCACGACCTTCACCAAATACAAGCAATTTGTTGAGAACTGCTTCGCCATACTTCCGCGGCAGGCCTTGCATGCCAAAACACTTGGTTTTATTCATCCAACAACCCATCTGGAGATGATTTTCGATTCGGAGCTACCTGATGATATGCAGGCTTGCATTGAGAAGTGGCGGAATTACCTCGCTAATCGCGAGGAAGGCTAAAAGCTAAAGGCTAAAGGCTAAAGGTTAAAGGCTAAAGTGGGCATTTGAGCTGAAATTATGAAAAATAGCGATAAATTGCAGGCAATAAATGGTTAATGAACATTGAAATCTTGATCAAGGCGTTCTTCACTTTAGCCTTTAACCTTTTGCCTTTGTTTTTTTAACTAAAATACCAAATATAAGAGCATATGACCATAAAAAACATTGCTATAGTTGCCGGAGGAGACTCCTCGGAATACGTCGTCTCAGTTAAAAGCAGTGCCAATGTGCACAGCGCCATCGACCGCAAGAAATTTACGCCATGGATGATCTCTATCCGAAATGGTGATTGGCAGGTTCTTGAAAACGAGCACGTGATCGCATCTGTTGACAGATCAGATTTTTCTTTTATACTCAACGGAGAAAAGGTGCAGCTGGAATATGCCTACATTATGATCCACGGCACCCCAGGCGAAGACGGCAACCTACAGGGCTATTTTGAAATGCTGGGCATCCCCTACTCTTCCTGCGGAGTTCAATCCTCTGCCCTCACCTTCAACAAAAATTTCTGCAACAAATACCTTCAGTCATACGGCATCACATTGGCCAGATCGTTGCGACTGCTGCCAGGCGAGAAATGGAATCCATCTGAAGTTGTCAGAGAACTTGGTCTTCCTTTATTCGTGAAGCCCAGCGCAGGCGGATCAAGCTTTGGCGTCACCAAAGTAAAAAAGGAGGAGGAACTGACTGTCGCAGTAGCGAAAGCATTCGATGAGAGTCCCGAGGTATTGATCGAACAGTTTATTGATGGTAAAGAATTTACATGCGGGGTTGTTAAAATCGGAGCAAAAAAAATACTCCTTCCAGTGACCGAGGTAATTCCAAAGAATGAGTTTTTTGATTACGAAGCCAAGTATACTCCTGGGATGGCTGAGGAGATAACTCCTGCCAGAATCAGCGCATCGCTCACTGCCAGAGTTCAATCCCTTTCTTCCGAAATTTACGATCTCTGTAGCTGCAAAGGCATCGTCCGGATCGATTACATTCTGAAAGACCAAACATTCTACTTCCTCGAAATCAACACCGTCCCCGGGATGACTGCTACAAGCTTTATTCCCCAACAGATTAGGGCGGCAGGGCTAAATCTGACAGATTTGCTGACAGAAATCATCGAAAACGGTATCCTGTAGAGACGCCATTCATGTCGTCTCTGTAAATTTCCCTGTAATCATCAGAGACGCCATGAATGGCGTCTCCACCAAAATTTTATCCACAATTGGTTCATATCAATTGTTCATTTCTGTTTATAACTGATGGCTGAAGCATTAATACATTGAATCAGGCATAGGTAGTTGCTGACATCTTCTGCAAGAAAAAATGATGGATTTTGGATTCTCATGACTACCTTTGAAGAAGCGACAACAATTAAATAGCTACCTGATTATTAATACGTTATGGCCGAACCATCCAACAACTACCGAAACAAGAGCAAGCCCTCTACCACCATTGAACAATTGAATGCCTATTACGGGAAAGTACCTCCGCAGGCTATCGAAGTAGAAGAAGCTGTCCTCGGTGCGCTGATGCTGGAGAAAGATGCGTACCACACCGTTCAGTCCATTTTAAAACCTGAAAGTTTTTACAAAGAGGAGCATAAGAAGATCTTCAATGCCATCAAAGATCTTGCAGCCAAAGAAAAACCCATCGACTTGCTTGTCGTGACCCAGGCATTGAAAAACCGTGGAGAGCTGGATGAAGTGGGTGGACCGCTTTACATTACCCAACTTACTTCCAGAGTTGCCTCGGCTGCCCATATCGAATTTCATGCACGAATCATCGCACAAAAATTCATCCAGCGCGAGCTGATTCTCATCTCTTCAGAGATTCAAAGCAAATCGTACGAGGATGCCATGGAGCTGAATGACCTGATTGATTTTGCTGAGTCTTCGCTCTTCAGGGTAACTGAAGGCAACATCACCAAAGAATCGCAGCCTATTAAGCCACTGCTTCAAAGAGCTGTTGAGCAAATTGAAATCAACTCCAAAAAACCCGATGGACTAAGTGGGATTGCCTCCGGATTCCACCGGCTGGACACCATTACCGGTGGTTGGCAGAAAACAGATCTGATCATCATCGCGGCCAGACCGGCCATGGGTAAGACAGCCTTTGTGCTCACCATGGCCAGAAACATGGCCGCCATTCACAAGGTTCCTGTGGCTGTCTTCTCTCTGGAGATGTCCTCACTGCAACTTGTCAACCGTTTAATCTCGGCCGAAACAGAATTAGGTTCTGACAAAATCAAAAGCGGCCGATTAGAAAACTGGGAATGGGAAGTCTTCAACAGAAAGCTAAAGAATCTCGAAGAAGCACCTTTGTACATCGACGACACCCCGGCCCTCTCTATTTTCGAATTCAGGGCCAAATGCCGGAGGCTGAAGATGCAATATAACGTTGGTATTATCGTGGTGGATTACCTCCAATTAATGACTGCAGGCGGCGATATCCGGGGTAACCGTGAGCAGGAGGTAAGTATGATTTCCCGCAACCTGAAAGCAATAGCAAAGGAGATTGATGTACCAATCGTTGCATTATCACAATTGAACCGTTCCGTCGAATCACGCGAAGGGAAAAGGCCTCAGCTTTCGGACCTGCGCGAATCCGGTGCCATTGAGCAGGATGCTGATATGGTCATGTTCATTCACCGTCCTGAATATTACGGCATCATGAGCGATCAGGATGGCAATTCGCTAAAGGGAGTTGCCGAAATCATCATTGCAAAGCACAGAAATGGTGCTATCGGGGAGTTTCATCTCTCATTCAAGTCGCATCTGGCGCAGTTCAGCAATCTGGACTCACCCATCGAAGAGCCTTCATTCAGCGATCTTCGTACTTCAAAAGCCAGGAATGTATTTCACTCCAAGATGAATGCAGAACCGAATATTGCAGATAATACTACCGGGAAAACTGATTTCGGCAGACCCGGAAACAGCTTTGCTGACGAGACACCATTTTAATATCTTGATAAGGCATTTAAACTATACCATTTGTTGGATTGAAATCAGAATAACCGCTTTTGGGAAACTTTAAGGAGCAAGGAAAAAAAAGACCGGTGAAATTTAGTTCACCGGTCTTTTTTAAATTAAGAATTTAAATACGTTAAGGTATTGGAGTTATTATCTCAGTAAATCTAGCTGCGGTTGAAAGACTTGTTGCACTACCTTGAAAAAGTTTATAATACAAGTACATTTTACCTTCGCAAGCGTTTAAAGTTCCGGTTGCAGATAAAGTATAAGTAGGTTGTGGATCACCGAGATAAGTTGTTGTCATATAAGGTGCTAGAGCAATTGTAAAGTTACCGGTTGCAAGGTCTACGACCATTGGCAAAGTTGCCATAGTAAGAATAACTTCACCCCAATAGCCAGTCATCCAGCCTACTCCAATCCCAGTAATTTGTAAATTTCCACTGCTATTTTTTGAAACAACAACACGTGTTGGACCATCGCTTGGAGTATTCCCAGTGTATTTACCAACAAATTGATCGACATTAAGTGTACAATGTTTTTGAATTTTTAAACTAGCGTTATTTCCAACAAATAAACCTTCTTGTGCTGCCACTTTTAAACCCAAAGTTACAGGAGCATTGCTAAGACTATTATCAGATACTGTTACCGTTAATGTTCCATCATTTGAATTTGCAGGAATCGTTACTGTTGCAGGTACCGTATAAGCGGTAGAAGCGACTGTAGTTGAGGCTGCAATCACTCCAACTCCAAAGGTTCTGTCGGCACCTGTAGTTTGCGTAGCAAATAAATGGACTTTTGCATCAGTAGATTTATTCTTTTCAACTACAATTGTTGGTGAATTGACTTCAAAAGAAACATAGTTGATATCTTTTGTCCCTAACGCTTTATCCGAACAATTATTGAATGCCAACAAAGAGAATATCAGCAACAATAGGGTCGTTAATTTTTTCATAACTATTTATTTATTTATTTAAAAACGGATTGTTTTGTACTTCACTTTGTGGAATGGAGAACGTCAATCTCGGATCATTGTAAGGAATTGGTACTCCTACAAATGATAAATGATTACTTCCACGCATTGTTGTTGCTTTATTACGTTTCATTGCCAAATAGCTTTTCCCTTCACCAAATAATTCAATTCTGGTTTGAAGATAAATCTCGTCTTGCAATGCTTGTCCTGAAAGGGCATCAACATAAGTTGTGCTAGGTAATCTTAGATTTAGCAAAGCTTTTAGACTTGTTTTGGCTCCTGCTTCGTCGCCACTTTTAGCACAGGCTTCGGCATTTAGCAGATACATTTCATCAACTCTCATGTAAATATAATCATCAAGTGGATACCTTGCACCACCCGTTACTCTTCCGGCATCATAAAATTTACCGGTAGGGCACAAGGGGTAAGCGGATCCTGTGGTAGCATCAAATTGTCCTTTTCTAATGTCTGTCGCTGGAATCTTATCAAATAGCCCTTTGTCAATACCTTTTCTATCTCCGGCCCATTGGTAGCTATAAGTGAATCTGTCCATCTGACCAAACCATGAAACTAAATTAAGTCCCAGATCAGAGGTTATAGTAACTCCCCACATCCACGACGGGTTACTCAATTTGTTAAAACCACCAACTGTACCAACTCCGGCATAAACGGTTTCAGCACGTGAGTTTAATGTAAACCCTCCATTGGCTATAATATCTGCAGTTAAAGTTTTAGCCAATAAAAAATTAGCATTTCCTCCCATAGCTGCATAAGTATATGCAAGTAATCCCTCGGCTACATACTTATTTATCTGATGTTTAGCTGTTCGGGTGAATGCTCCGAGCAAGGAGATTGATTCGGTTAAATCCTTAACTATTAGCGCATAAACAACATCAGTTGTGCTTTTAGGTTGATTTTGCTGTGAAGGATCTGTATAGACTGGAAGAATTTTAGCAGCTGGATCATAACTGGTTGCGAAAAATTGTGCCAAATAAAAATAACCATAGGCTCTCATAGCTTTTGCCTGTCCCATCATATATTTATTTTCAGCTAATTCAGGTACAACGTCGTTACCACCAAGTTGAGCAATAACCGAATTTGCAGATCTAATAATTCTGTAATAGTATCTCCAAGGGATATAATTGTTATTGGCTGTATAGTCAATAGTAGAAGTTAAGCGTGTTAATCCACCATACCAGTTATAAACATTCGCTGTTAGTGCTAAATCGCTCGATAAGAAGTCACTAAATATGTCATAGGATTTTTGGCCAAAATCGTCTGCACCGGTGGTTCCACCTGTTCCTGTTTGAAACATAAGCGTGTAAATACCGGCTATACTTCCCGCAACTACCGCAGGATTATGCTCGGCAGCTTGTGCAACTTGGTCTGCAGTCAAAAAACCAGTTGGCCTAACCTCTAAAAAATCTTTTTTACAACCAGCAGCACCAAAAAGGAGCAGGGCTGTTAAAGATATGATATATATTTTTTTCATAATAAAAAATTTATGTTGCTAATTAATAATGTATTAAAACTTAACTCTTAAACCAGTAGTATAAGTGGTTAAAGGAGAGTATCTGTACATATCTGAAGCACCAACTTCATTGGTTGCAGGATTAAATCCATCTCTTGCACTTAATAACATTAGGTTGTCGCCTGCAACAAAAATGTTTAAATTAGACATTCCAAATCTTTTTATAAGTCTGCCAGAGAATGTATATCCAATTCTGATATTGTTAAATGCCAGAAAATCGGCTGAAGTGATAAACCTTGTTGAAGCACTGTTAACATTTACATCCTGGTTATTGGACAATCTTGGTACATTAGTAATGTCGCCGGGTTTTTGCCATCTTTCCTTAATATCAGTTGACCAGTTGTTTCCTCCAATTGTTCCATTGCCCATTAATGTTGCGTAAGCGCCATCATAAGCATAACCACCTAAGCTATAAATAAATTGAGCGCTAATATCAAAGTTTTTATAATTACCTTCTAACCTAAAAGCACCGCGTACTTTTGGGATAGCAGATTTGCCAACGAATTTTTGGGTTGCGTTAGCATAGGTTTTTGTTGTTGTGATATTAATAGAACTATCAGGATTTGCTACTTGATATTCGAATAAAGAAGCAATAGTTTCTCCAGCATCCAAAACACCGTTTCTGTTGAGGTCATGATAATTTTGATACCACATTGCAGTACCATCAGAAGGATCAACACCAGCCCAATCTCTTGTATAAAAATCATACAATGAATGGCCATTAGATCTTCCGTACATACCTTGAATATCCAAAACTTTTTGTTTCCCTGTTGCAGGGTCAATCGGCATCGCAGTAAGTTTATTATTTAAGAACTCACCATTAACTGTAAGATTTAAACCATAGTCTTTACCTTTTAACAGGTGTGCAGTAACGTCAAATTCAATACCACTGTTCTTTAAGACTCCATCATTTACCGTTATTAGCGCATATCCTACAGAGGGTCCGACACGTCTGTCAAAGATTAGATTATCCGTATTTTTGATATAATAATCAAAAGTGGCATCAATATATTTTTTCAAACTAAATTCAATTCCGGTTTGGAACATTTTTGATTTTTCCCAG
>JBAXED010000022.1:0-44159 GCA_037140615.1 Prolixibacteraceae bacterium | reverse complement strand
TAGATGCTCCCGGAAGCGGCATCTTGGTCTCTTTGTCGCGAACAACTCCGCGAATAGTTTGCACGGTTTGTGCATATAATCCGATTGAAATAAGAAATATCGGAATAAAAAACATGAATCGTCTCATAGCTTCTACTTGTTGGTTGATGATGCAAAAATCGCACATCTTCTAAAAACCAGGAGCAAAAATCGGATGAAACGAAAAAAATTGGGAATGAAATGGGGAAAATAAGGCACAAATTTAAAAGTCAGGTCAATAAATTTTCACACTTTAAGTCCTCCTCAACCTTTCCGGTATTCTTTCATTACAAATTGGTTGGCTGATTATTTTATTCTTTGTGTTATTTATCCTGAAAGTGCTGTTTTTTGTTTGTGTTTTTCTTAATACCACTTTAAACGTAGGCAAAGTATGATCTTAAAACAGGAAATTCAAGCCTATATATGTACCCCTGTTGCCATCTCGCGGATCGGCAGCCCATCCATATTCCATTGCTATCACAAAGTTATTGTTAATAGCAAAATGGACGCCACCGCCATAACTTAGATGAGGTGTCTCTTTTTCTCCCTTTGCAAGCCAAACAATACCTTGAGGATCTGTAATTTCAGGAAGTTTATATTTTCCGGTAACCATCCCGGCATCAGCAAATCCGGAGAGTGCAACGTAGAAGTTCTGATTTAGGATGATAGTCCTTAAAACCTTCCACCTTATTTCGGCATTACCATAAGCGAAATCTTTTCCGACAACCCTGTTTCTCAGAATACCTCTCATTGACCTTGCTCCCCCCAATCCACTAAGAGTGACTTGCGGAGCCGAATTAAAAACCAGGGGAAGCATATAGAATGGCATTGTACCGAACAAATTAGCCTGATAGGAGAGCCTATAAACAAAATTTACCTTTTTGGAAATGAGCGTAAAATACTGTCGGTGAGTGAAGGTTAATCGTGTGTAACCATAACCTTCACTGAGAAAACCAGGCACTAAAAGCAATTGAGCTTCAGTCCATAATCCGGTCATTGGATTTGGTTCATTATCGCGGGTATCGTACTTTGCTCCTATTTTGAAAATTCCTGTATGGCCTCCATGAGCCTGATCCTGAGGTATCAGTCCCTATTTTAAAAAATCCCCGTAAAGTCCACCTCCGATTGAAGGCAGATAATGAGCCTGATCTCTGTCTTTGTTAAGGTTATTTAGATTAACCGTGTCGAGCTTGTTGTTCAGATACTCAAAGCCACTAAACCATTTGAGATTATCACCTTTCAGCTTTCCGATGAACTCAAGTCTCAGTTTGACCATGGCACGTTCCATTCGGTAAAATACCGAAGAGCGATATAAGGGATCATTTTTGGTGGTTATTCCCGAGTTATAATAAGCATTATAGCCATTGAACCCGTAGAAATCCAAAACTTTCTCGGTAAGCTAGGCTGCTTCAGCCATTGTGCGTATACCAGGGATGAGTTTTCGTGTGTCGTAGATCAGCTGGGTTACCCCTGAACCTTTTGTTGTCTGTGACCATTCGAAATGAAGGCTTTGATTATATCGAGGATAGGAACTGCCGTTGCCGTAATCGAATAGCTTTAAAATTCCACCATATTTTGTACCGGTATTTGAGTCGTACCCAAAAGCAGGAAAGAATCCAAACGACAAACCCTTTTTTGTTTTTTCTTTCTCCTTCACTTGTCCGGTGATGGAACTGACAGATAAGAGTATGATAAATAACAGTATAATTGGTGTTTTTTTCATCAAAATTTTATCGATTAACAAGGATTCGGTAACGATAATTCCCCATCCTTTGGCTTAGTTCTGTCATGTTTTATTGTATATTTTTCAGCGTGCACATAATTATTTTGAATAAACTATTTTACCTGCAACAATCGTTTTCTGAATCAGTATTTGGTCATTCTCGATAGTAAACAGGATTAAATCAGCACGTTTACCTGGTTCCAATACTCCACGGTCATTTAAATGAAGCAAAAGTGCAGGATTTAGTGTTGCCATTTGAATGGCTTTTGCCAGACCGCAATCTGAAACTTTCATGATATGGGAAACCCCTTTTTGCAAAGGTGTAGCAGAACCATATAGCCCGCCTTCCTGTCCCGAAAACCGGAGATTCCCATCCACCGTCTTTTCGATGGTCTGTCCATTCTTTATTTTGTAATTACCTGCCGGCAATCCGGCATAACTTGTAATATCAGATGTAATAATAATATTTTCGGCTCCCTTGGTTTTGTAGAATACCTGAAGCATTTCAGGTGGAAGATGAAAACCATCTGCAATAAAGCTTATCATCAAACGGTCGTCGGCTAGTTGTGGCCAAATCGGATTATGGTGCCTGTTAATAGTATTGGCACAACCGTTACCCAGATGTGTTGCCAGACCTGCACCATGATCAATGGCCTGTTTAATCTGCCTGGCCGTACCGTTATGATGCCCCAGGGAAACCACAATACCCAACTCCCTGCATTTTCTTATAAACTCAAATGCGTCTTCAATTTCAGGAGCAACTGTAATCAGAAGTATTTTTTCACCTGAAGCTTTATAGATTTCAAGAAACTCTTTCCATACTGGTTTGCGGACAAATTCGAGCGGATGAGCTCCACGATAACCGTCGAGAGCCGAAATATAAGGCCCTTCGAGGTGAAATCCAGGTATGGAGCCCATCTGGGAAGGATCATCCATCGCCTTGGCAAGGATGCCAAAATTCTTCAACAACAAATCCTGATTATTGGTGGTAAGCGTAGGGAAATAGGTCGTAACACCCTCTTTCCACAGACCTTCGGTAACTTTTTTAACATCTGAAACAGTCAGGTTTCCATCGCTTGCCGAAGTATTCTCTGCACCTTCAAGACAAAATGAAACCGAATTGTACCCGTTAACCTGGATGTCGATTAAACCGGGCGCGATATATTGACTTTTTGCATCAATCTCAGTTGCTCCAGGCGCATCCAGGTCACCTTCAGCAACCGCCTCAATAATACCAGACCTTACTAAAACCGTCGCATTTTTAATAATGCGGGAGGGAGTTACTACCTGTCCGTTATATATCTTTAATAGTTTAATATCTGAATTCATCATTATTTTCAAATCTTATTTCACAGTTTAATTTTTATACTACTTTTTTTAATGACCAGTTTTTAACACGATATCCGTAAAAGGCATAATAAACCAGATAAATATAACAAGGTAACAGTACCAGGTATGCTGTGTGTGGATTGTAATGATCGGCGAAATATCCGTATATAAGAGGTACGATAGCACTTCCGCATAAACCCATGATAAGAATTGATCCTCCCATCTTGGTAAACCGACCCAGTCCATTGAGCGCCAGCGGCCATATTGCCGACCACATCAACGAATTGGAAAGTCCCAATATCACAAGAAACCATATTGACAGAGAAGCAGTATGACCAAGAAAAGTTACCTGACCTTGCACCATGAAAAACAACAGCGTCAGCACAATGGCAGATGTAGTGCATACACGCAGCACATTGAGATGGTTAATGAATTTTGGAATAAGGACAATACCCAGTAAAAAACCGGACATCGTTATGCCCAGGATATAGGACGGAAATACTTTTGCTTCCAGTAATGGCAGTTCCAGCGATTGGGCATATCCGATGATTGTATTGATACCGGTAACCTGTGATCCCACATGCAGAAATAAGGCAACCGCACCAAGAATGAGGTGAGGGAATTGAATGATGCTGGTTTTACCTGAATTTGCATCTGCCAATGCCGGATTCTCATTGTTGGTGTCTATTTCCGGCAATATGGAATACCTGATCATCAACCCAATGCTGAAAAGGACAACTGCCATACAGGCATAGGGGACAATCACCCTTCGTATCAATTCATCCAATGCAGCATTTCTTGTTACTTCGTCCATCAGAGGCAACTGCTTAAACAACTCAGTGTCTGTAGGCCTTAGTATTACAGCAGCTAATAATAAGGGGGCAATGATCCCGGCAGTTTTATTACAAACACCCATGATACTCATCCGCTGTGCCGCCCTTTCTTTTGATCCAATCATGGTAATGTAGGTATTGGCAGCAGGCTGCAGAATCGCCAGGCCTGTCCCTATTGAGAAGAGCCCCAAAAGGAATATCCCATAAGTCCTGGTCAAGGCCGCAGGTACAAAAATAAGGGCGCCAAGGGCCATGATCCAAAAACCGATCATGATCCCTTTTTTAAAACCAACTTTCTCTAATAAATGTGCAGCAGGTATTGCCATCACAAAATAGGCGATATAGAAAGCAAAAGCTACCAATAAAGACTGAACATTATTTAGTTCGCACGCGATTTTAAAATAAGGTATTAAAATCGCATTGATCCAGGTAGTAAAACCAAAAATAAAGAACAATAATGCGATGATCATTATTGAGATGACTGTGTTGCGAGTAGACAACGAACCGGCATGTACCAATTCTATCTTTTTTTTCATTGTTGTGGCCATTGTAAATCGTTTTTTTTTAGATGATTACTTCTTCCCATTTTTCGTTCAATGCCGATTTTTCCATTGCCTCAAGTACTGCCACATATTTTAAGATACTTGCATGGCTGAGCGGTTCTTTGCCGGTACGGAACATCCCGACCATATCGCGGTAACATCTTTCAGGACTGGTTTCCTGAACCCTGGATTTGAGTTCAACAATGCCTTTTTTGGTTTCCACAAACGTTTCCCAGCCGTAATGGAGTGAGCTGAACACCAGATTGGCCTGCAACCCGCTTTCAAAAATCAGTACAGCCCCGGCTTTTTTTCCATATTTGTTGATTTTTACAACTTTGATATCATCGCCAAACATGTACGTCAACGGTTGTACCAGGTGTACCCCGTAAAAAAATATTCCTCCGTAGGGGGATTCAATGTCAGCGGGGCCATGGCGCACAATGTTGTTGATTTCGCCAAGCGACTTTATCTGATCGGCAATATCGAATGTCGAATCACTCTGGGCAACGGTGCTGTACGATGAAACCGGAGTGCCTGCTTCGCGGGCCATTGCCAGAAACTCCTTTCCTTCAGCAACCCGGTAACAAAAAGGTTTGTCGATAAATGTCGGAATCCCTGCTTTTACGAAAGGGGTAGCTGCTTCGAGGTGAAATTTGGCGTGCCTATGGTCTACAATCAGTGCATCAATTTTGCCCAGCATCTCTTTCTGATCTTTTACGATAGTTGGTATTTTTCCTGCTTCTGCTGCTTTGCGGGCGAAGTCATCGGTCTCGCCCCAAAGGTGAGTCACTTCAACTCCCAGAAATTTTTTATCGATATTAAACATCTTTCCGAAGATGACGGTGTGCGAGTTTTCTGCTCCAATGATCCCTATGCGGATGGGCTTTTCGCCTGCCGAGTTTTCCGAAATCATACTGGCTGTGGCTGCACCTATGGTAGAATAGGAAAGGGTCGAGAGAGCCGTCCCACCCACTGTTTTGATAAATGACCTTCGTGTATTCATTTCAAATTTGTATTAAATCTTATAGCGTTTCATTTTTTGTGACCTTATTCGTCGCACAAACAGTTAATATGACAGTTGTGATATTGGATAATTCACATATTCACAGATCAAACAAATTCGAGGCCAAAATTTAGGAGTGAAGAGATAAGGATGTTTACATTTACTTCTTACCTCCTCATTCATCTGAACTGAATTTGATTGAAATATTGTGGCGAAGGATCAAATATCAATGGCTGAGTTTTGATGCATATCTCTGTTTTCAAAATCTCAAAGAACGATTATTTGATGGCTTACAAAATGTAGGTATAAAAAACGACATTATATTTTAACCATTACCTAGATAGTTAACTTAGGATAACATTAACGCTGAATCTTTATCCAGGTATAGCCAAGTTGCCTCATGCTGACGCATAATTGACGCTGGGATGGCCGGTGAAATTGAACCTTCAACAGTTTTTTTAACTGCCTCTGCCTTCCGTAGATCAGGAACGCAACAGATGATGAATTTCGCTTTCATGATCTGTTTGATCGACATACTGATAGCTTGTTTTGGCACATCGTCAATTGTCGGGAACCAACCTTCGCCCATTTGCTGACGGCGGCAATCTTCATTCAGTGTTACTGCAAGATAGGCTTCTTCTGTTTCGAAATCTGCCGGTGGATCGTTAAAAGCTAAATGGCTATTTTCTCCAATACCCACAAATGCTACATCAATAGGGTGTAAGCTGATTATCTTTCCCAATCGGATACATTCTTCAGAAGGGTCATTTTCACCATTTACATAATTGAACTCCATTGGCGATACAATATCGACAAATCGTTCTTTGAGGTATTTGCGAAACGAAGCAGGGTGTGTTTCTGATATACCAATATATTCATCCAAATGAAAAGCTGTCACCAAAGACCAGTCAATATCCTCTTTTACCAGCTCGCTTAACATTTCGAATTGAGATGCGCCTGTTGCAACAATGATATTTGCTTTCCCACTGTCATGGATAGCTTTCCGAATTAATTCAGCACCCTTTTGTGCAGCTTCTTTACCAAGGATCTGTTTCGTTTCTGAGATTACTGTATTCATAATTCTTTGATTGTTAATTAAATATCTGATAGTTTTTTTACTCGTTTTCTAAGAAGAATTTATATTTAAAAAATCGAAGCGAAAATTATCTGGACTGAAATCATTCGCATATGGTTTATCCCGAGATATAAAAGCCGTTGAAAACGGAATAAGATTGCCTTGGAGTAACGGCACTGTCGAAGGACACGTAAACAGAATTAAATGTATCAAGCGCCAAATGTATGGCAGGGCCAGTTTTGAACTACTGCGAAGGAAAGTGATTCTGTCTCAGCATGGGTAACTGTCCCCAAATGTGACGAAGAACCAGGTTGATCCGTCTTTTCCAAATAATGGAACACACCTTCGTCAGACCCTTAATAAAACGATCTGAAACTTATAATTCAGCCACCAAATCCCTGAAAATAGAATCCCATGGCGCACGCATAGGTCGGTCGAGCAAGGCATTTGCCAGTGTATTATTCACGATGCGTTCTGTTTTTGGATCCCATTCAATATCCTGATTAATCAGCATGGAAATATTACCCAGATGAGCGATGGTGATGGAACGATGTGCAGCCTCTGCAGGTGCAATTGGTTCAGCTTTCGATAAAACACAATCAATAAAATTCCGGAAATGGTTTTCGCTCTTGTATAAATGTATATCGCTATCTATCAGTGTAACATCTTTCAGATTGTCAGAAAGTTTATGGGAACCGCGATCGGCTTGTGCCCAACGTCCGTCTTCACCTTCAAAACGCACGCCGCCATGATTTGCTTTGGATGAAAGTATCATTGTAAAACCCTCTTTAAATTCGGCCTCGATATGATATTGGGTAGCAGTATTCCATAATGGATGTTTTGCCCACTCCACATTGGAACTTTTAATTTTAACAGGACCTGTGCCTTCAGTTCCCATACCCCACTGAGCAATGTCGGGATGATGGCCACCCCAGTCGGTGAGTTGCCCTCCGGAGTAATCCAGAATCCATCTGAAGTTTACACCTGTCCGGGCAGGACACCAAGGAGCTTCGGGGGCAGGCCCCAACCAAAGGTTATAATTAAAGCCTTCAGGGAGTGGAGCAGGATTAGTTAAATCTTTTGTATGTCCGTAATCGGGAACACCATTAGGCAGACTGCAGGAAACCGTATGGATTTTGCCGAGTTTGCCGTTTCTGACCAGTTCGCAAACGATGCGGAAATTCTCGTCAGAGCGTTGCTGACTGCCTGTTTGAAACACGACCTTGTATTTCTTCACTGCATTACTCATGGCTCGTCCTTCAGGAATTGTGAGTGCCAATGGTTTTTGACAATATATGGCTTTTCCAGCCTTTGCTGCCATAAGCACAGGAATGGAATGCCAATGATCTGGAATTGCAAATTCGATGGCATCAACATCATCCATACCTATAATCTTCCTGAAATCTTCCTCCAACCTCAAGCCGGAAAATGGTTTATTATTCTTTTCCGTGTAGAATTTGTTCAGCTTGGCTTCAACGACATCCCTTCCGCCGATACTTCCGCTCCAATAGCCAGCACTACGCTTGTTCACATCACAAATGGCAACAACCTGTACTCTTTCATCTTTCACAATCTCCATGATATCACCACCACCCTGATTGCCACATCCAACCAGCGCAACACGCACTTTATCCGATGGGGCAACTTTTCCGTTTCCTCCCCTTACACATGAAGAAATAATCGTTGGAACGACTATAATTCCTGATGCAGCAATAACCGTATTCTTTAAAAAATTACGTCTATCTGTATTTTCCATTTTATAATGTTGTAAAGTTTTTATAATTCTCTGATCCATATATTCCTGTAGCTAACTTTATTCCCATGATTCTGCAACATGAGCGGCAATCTTGAAACACCATCTGGAGCATTTACATTGGCAGATCGGGTAGGTTCCCCAATATCCTTGTGATTCTGAACAATCACTCCATTGTGGAAAACAGTGAAATATCCCAGTGTTTTAAGGATACTGTTGTTGTAGGTTGGTGCAGTAAAAATTATATCATAAATCTGCCATTCACCCGGTTTTAGCGAAGCATTTACTAATGGAGGATATTTGCTGTAAATTGCTCCGGCCTGACCATCAAAATAGGTTTTATTGTTGTAGGAATTCAGTACCTGAATTTCATACTTTCCCATCAGGTAAACTCCTGAATTTCCACAGCCCTGACCCTCTTTTTTGTCTTTAACATCCTGTACAGGTGTGCTCCATTCAATGTGAAGCTGGCAATCTCCAAATGCCTGTTTGGTCTGAATATCAGTTGTGCCGGGAGTTACAGTAAACTTTCTGCCGCTTACTTTCCAGTTGGCAGGAGCTCCATCCTTTATGCTTTCAAACTTATTCAAGGAACCCTTGTCGAATAAGACTATCGCATCTGACGGAGCTTTTCCCCGCTTGCCCGGTTGGATCACTTTGGGCTCAGTAAGTTCTTTTTTCTTTTCCTGGGCACAAATATCTGTACCCCGAAACATGAACAATAACACAAATAATGTTGTGTATGCATAAAATTTGAAATCTTTCCGATTCATAATTGTTGGTTTATTAATTTATTAATATATTGACATTTAGATACAGCTAATTACTTAATTACTATCTGATGATTTGCGCCTCACCTGATTTATTTGGATAATGGTCGATTAATTTGCCTTCAGGATAATAGATCGCCTGAGCATCGCGTGGTTCAATTTTCATGAAATGGTATTCAATAAACTGCATGTAGTTCTCCTAGTCACGCTGATCAGTCCCATGGAATCCTGTTCTCAGGTTATAGCCGATAGAACTTTTCATAATGACTTCATTTACCTAAGGTTGCTTTTCGGATTTAAAATCAACGTTCTGCCTGTACATTTTATATATCGGTATTGCATTGTAGGCTGAAATCCATGCTCCCTTTGAATCGGCCCAGTAATCATATTCACCACTGCTGATAAAAAGCGGCCGGGGAGCGATGCAGGCAAGTAGCATATGCTGATCAACCGGCAATTCAGCAACACGACCTTTATACTTCTGAGCATTTTTTCCAATCCATCGGGGAAGCCACTCACACATATTGCTGTAAGTTTCTCCAAACTCGCGGCGCCAAATGGCATCGCCTGCATGGCCTGTAGTATTCGAAAGAACCATTCCACCAATACCAACTGCAGCAATATTCAATTTGTCACTCGGAGAAACACGGTCTGAATGTCCGGTTGTTTTCCCCATTACTAAGCCGGGGACAATTGTAAATCCGGCAATTCCCATAGCTCCTGACTTTAAAAATGTTCGTCTTGAATTGTTGTTTGACATGTTAGAAATTTTAAGGATAAATAATTCAGAATATGGTAAACTTAGCAAATGGCATGCTTTTCGAAACTATCCTGCCAAATGTGATCAGAGTTGTAGTTAAAGTTCTCTGATCCATACATTTCTGTAATTCACAATACATCCATGATTCTGCAGCAGGATGGGCCCTGCTAATTTTTCAATAATCTTATCATCATTTGTTCCGCCATAGATAATTGCATTATTCTGAACCAATATTCCATTAACCATGACTGTTAATCTTGGATTAGACCGGTACGTTCCATTTGAATTGAATGTCGGAGAAGTAAAAATCACATCATATGAATTCCACTCTCCTGGTTTCCTGAGCGGATTAACCAAAGGTGAGTGTTGTTTATAAATAGCACCTGCCTGGCCATTTACATAGGTCTTGTTATTGTTGTTGTAAGTTTCCAATACCTGGATTTCATAAAGACCCTGCATATATACTCCGCTATTTCCACGCATCTGGCCCTCTCCTGTTATATCCGCAGGATGCATCCATTCGATATGGAGCTGAAAGTCAGAAAATTCTTTTTTCGTAAAAATGTCTTCTGCTCCTTCTTTGACCGTAAAAACACCATTCTGAACGGTCCAATCTGGAGATCCTTTTTTGCTGGTCCATTCTGATAGATCTTTCCCGTTAAACAAAGAAATAGCATCAGATGGTGCTGCGACACCTCCATCAGAAGAGACCACACCAGGAGTAACAACTGTTGGAAGAGGACTGTCATACCCATTTAGAATAGGTATCTGAGCAAAGGATTGTGAGCAAATTAACATTGCTGCAAAAAGACCCATAGTAATTCTCATAGTTTTCATTGGTTTAGTTGGTTTAGAATAAATTTCAAACGTCAATAGGTGTCAAGTAAGCTTTTATTATTTTGTGATTTTCTCTTCGATAACCGGCAGATTACCGTTGCTTTTAATATTTACATTAGATGTATTTCTCAGGAACACAGCATTCGTTGTTCCGGCAATCTGATTATCCTTAATTGTTACATTTTTAGCATCAGTAATGGAAATTGCATTGCTGCAACCACCCCTGATAACATTATTTCGGATAATGATATTAGTGTTGGATTGATCAGATAGTTCAGAAATTCCGGAATTCCCTACTGAAATTGCAGCACCCCATTCATAAGCACAATCAAGTATCCAATTATCTTCAATGGTAATGTTTTTCACCGGCCCACCTTCGCGCCAACTACCTTCAGCACCGATCTGAATTCCTGAACCGGTACAGTTTTGAAGTACATTTCCCTTAATCAGTATGTTATTTGTTTTAATTAAAAACGGTCTGGCACGATGACTTCTAACCGTGCAATTCAAGATTTCAACCGAAGGTCGCATGGTTTCATTAAACAGAAAATACTCTGCTTCATTATCCGGAATTTCTTCATTAAACGTGACTGTTACTTTCCAATCTTGCTCAGAAACCTTCACTTCTTTCACAACATATTGCCTAAGGATAGCCAACGATTTGCGCGAGACCAATGATAGGGTATCGCCAACATCCGGATAACTTAACCATAAAGCATGTACATCAGCCTTTTCAACTTTAATTTCGACAATATTTCGCTGTTTTTCAGGATAAATAGTATAATAATAACCGTGTATATTGGTACAGTCATCACCTTGTCCTTCAAACTTACACCCATTAAAAATAATAACGCCATTGCAGTCTGAAAAATGAGTTGCATCAGTATTGGTCGAAATATAAGTTCCGGCCTCGGGGATAACCTGTAAATTGTTCATTGTTATGTTTTTTGACCGATGCCCGACAACTCCCATTCCGCACTGACTATGAATTTTCACATAATCAAGAGTTACCTCCTTCGAATCTCTAATCATAATTGCCGGGCGATAATGGTAGACATGCCGGATGATGCAATAATCGCCTTCCTTCACATTTGCACTTCCGGTTGTTACACGTATTGTGTTCCGATTGATCATTTTCTTTCCCTTAACATCCAGATTGTCAACAACACGATTTTTCAGGATGTCATATGCCATGGTTGGTCCCCTGACTATGCCCTTTAACAAGGTATATTTCAATGTATCAATTTCCATATCAAAATAGCCTTCCTGGATATTGATAATCTTTCCCACTGTATTGGGTGGACGGTTATATCGGATTACGAGTCCGCGCAACAAGAAATTCCGGCTTTGAATAATCGAAACCGGTTCGTACCATCCATGAAGAAGCAAGGTGGCTCCAGTAGCTTCAACCGTAACATTTCGGGTTCCGGTGAAATCCAGGACTTTTACATACGGAGCTTCATGTTTGAATAAAATATCGCTCGGCATTTTTCCAAAAAAGCCGGAAATGGATTTATATTCTATATCCTGAGCCTGCTTGTCGATCACATCATATACTCCTTCCGGTATCAGAAGTGTTGATCCTTCGTTGTTGCGGCAATATTCCGCCGCTTTTCGCAGCGCTTCAATATCATTTTTACCATCATCGGGAATGGCTCCAAAATCGAGAACATTGATTGTACCTGATTTTATCCCGGGTCTGTTTTTTACGCACGAAACCACAGTAAAGAATACTATTACAGAAAAGAAAGCTAATATGAAGATTAATTTTCTCATTTGGTATAAGGTAGTTAGGGTTCAAATAAACCGATCAGTTTAAATTTAGATTTGGATTCTGTTTTCATTAGAGATATATAATTAAAGGTGTGTGCCGAAGCAAGATCAGGGCTCCTTTATCCCATTACAAGATATCGTGAACACTAAACTTTATCCGGAACAACAAAAGGCTTTCGGTACTGTCGTGTAAGCATTGCATCGGCTTCGGGGGCATTTATGAACTTCATCTTTAAAGGATCAAATTCAAGTGTTTTTCCCAGCCGATAGGAAATATTTCCGAGATGCATCAGTGCACAGGAATAGAATCCTTCCCGAATATCTCCTTTGGCAAGTTTTTGGTCGTTAGAGCGGATCGCGTAGATAAAATCAGCGTAATGGTCACCAAGTCCGCTTCCCTTTTCTCCTGCCACTCGTTCTTTCCCATAGAATGTCTGCCATTCGTTCACATTTTTGGTCATATACCCTTTTGATCCATAAAACAGATTTCCAACGGAATTGTCCGCACTGACCATATAGGTATTACTTGTCGCCTGCATGTTCTCACTATTAACCCCTTCGCGGTTGGTAATCCAATGACGTACTTCAAATTGGAGGATTTTCTTCTTGTCGCCACCTCCCTGAGGATTAGGAAACTCAAAAATAGTTATCAGATCATTAGGCGTTTGCTGATCATCATCAAACATGAAATGGCCGCCGGCAGTACTGATCTTCACAGGCAGGGTAACACCTAATCCCCAGCGGGCAATATCCATCTCATGAACACCCTGGTTTCCCATATCCCCGTTGCCATAATCCCAATTCCAATGCCAGTTGTAATGAAACCTGTTTTTCGAGAATGGACGCTTAGGGGCCGGACCTAACCAAAGATCGTAATCGACCCCGGCAGGTACAGGTTCCTCCGGCGTTTTCCCTATCGTATCGCGCCATTTATAGCAAAGCCCTTTTGCCATATAAACTTCTCCCAGCTTTCCACTATGCAAATATTCAGCCATACTTTGGGCGCAGGGGTTACTCCGTTGTTCTGCACCATCCTGAACTATAAGTTTATATTTTTCAGCCGCCTCAACCAATTTCTGTCCTTCGAAAAAATTATAGCAACATGGTTTTTCAACAGACACATGTTTCCCCGCCTGCAATGCCCATATCGATGCAAGTGCGTGCCAGTGATTTGGTGTTACGATTGAGACAGCATCAATATCTTTATTCTCATAAAGCTTTCGCATGTCAGTATAAACGATTGGTTTTGGTAATCCTTTACTAGTGAAGTGATTCTTGATCCTTTCGTCGAACAGGTTACTGTCCACGTCGCATAAAGCAATTACTCTTGCATTTTTAGAATTGGAATAGCCCGTAATATGAGCTTGACCCTGGCCCCGGATTCCAATTACTGCCACATTAACACGGTCGTTTGCTCCTTTCCATCCAGAACCCGAAAGGATAGTCGGTCCTACTCCAATTCCTGCTGATCCAGCAACAGCAACTTTACTAAATTCACGTCGATTCATAATTTTTTAATTAAATTACAATTTGGGCAAATATTAACAATAGATTTTAAGAGATGCCTTTATTAATATTTCTTTGCGAAATCATCTGCATAACCATTAATTTCAGTATCAGTTAAATGTTTGCCGGAACTAACAATGATCCTGTATCTTAAGTTTAAGGATTTACCGGAAGGAATACTATAATTTAATTCTTCTTTCCCTTTTGTAAAGTCCTTTAAACCAAATGGATTGGCTGAAAAAAGACCATAGCCACGTGCATGCCAATAAGTCGGGTAACTCAGGTTTTTGGGGTGATCACAAATAACCAGGGAGATTTTTTCATTCCCGATATTCCCATACAGATCCATCCACTTTGCACGCGTACCCCATACGGCTTCGCCGGAAACCCCTTCGCTGCTCCGGTAGTTTCCGGTTACTCCTTCATTAGACATGGCTTTTACTGTCGTAGGATTACCACGTGCATCAGAAAGGGTAACATCCTCCTTCGAAGACAATTCAAGTTGACGAGCCACGCGTATACCAAAACTACCCTCTTTGGTGTCTTTGAACGTTACGGCCCCTCCCGTGGCTGTCAAGGTGACAATCCGGTCAATCATGCGGATTGAACCTTTTGCATAGAAATGGAATTCTGTCTTCTCTGCCAGCAGTTCTTTCCCTGCCGGATCGATCCAGCTTGCGGTGGTTACCATAGATCCTTCGCCGCTACCTTCGGACAGCTTAACAATGTTGAGATGCTTTATCTGACCTCCGTTGACATTCCTTTTCCCTTCTGATCCGTTACCCCAGAAATCGTATCCGTTCACATTCCCATAGTTGAGCCAGTTACCCACCTGATGTAAATGATCCCGTCGTTCTCCCTCCCTGGGTTTTATCGGAAATCCGCGAGTAACAATGGTACCCTTCGCTGAAAGTATAGGATAGAGTACGGGTTTGTAAACGGAATCAGGCCACCAATAGGAAGTAAAGAGCTTTCCATCTACCATTATATCCACACTTTGCTCTTTTTCGTGTTTAACAAATGTAACTTTTGAATCTTTGCTATCCTGATTATGTGTATTGGCTCTTTGTCCGCAGGCAGTAAAGAACAAAACTGATAAAAACACAATTGAAATCAATCTTATCTTCATGATTTATTTTATTTGTTAATGATTTTATAAATGCGTACTAATAATTGTTAAAGTGTCATTCAGAATCAAACTTTATCCGGAACGACATAAGGTTTGCGGTATTCCTTTCTTGACAACATTGCGTCTGCTTCACGATCGTTTACAAACTTTTCGGTAGCTCCATTAAACTTCAACCCACGTCCAAGGCGATGTGAAATATTGGCCATATGAGGAAGTGCTGCAGAGAAATGTCCTTCAGTAATACTGCAAGTCAGGTCTGAGTCTTTACCTGACCGTATTGCATCAATAAAGTTAGCGAAGTGTTCTGCACCTTCTTCTCCGGTAAGTGTTTCTGCTTGTCTCGGACCACTAGGTTTCGATCCGGTAAAGGATTCTTTTTCCTTCTTACGGAAAGCTTTCCATGTATCTCCATTAAGTTCAAGGTATCCTTCTGTTCCGTAGAATATGTTACCAACAGTTGTTGCTAGGCTTGATTCTGAATTAGAGTAGCGCCCACGTGTTTCAAACTCAAGCATTTTCCCATCGCTGAATTTAAATACGGAGGATTGTGTGTTTGGAGTTTCCTGTGCACATTCGGCAGGATTAATCCCATAAACACCTCCTATAGAATAAACAGTATCAGGGTGTTCGTTTTTGTTCATCCCCCAACGGGCAATATCAAATTGATGTGGTCCCTGATTTCCGGTATCGCCATTGCCGGTCTCCCAGAACCAATGCCAGTTATAATGACCTTTTTTTTCATTGTAGGGGCGATAAGTGACAGGTCCGAGCCAATTATCGTAATGAAGGGTAGAAGGAGGAGTACTGTCTTTGGCAATTCCAAAGGAGTCACGCGGTTTGATACAAAGACCACGTGCCATATAAACATCGCCGATGCCACCATTGTGCAAAAATTTAATAGCTTCAATCACATTGACAGAGGAGCGGTTTTGATGACCTACCTGTACCCTTACATTGTATTTTTTTGAGGCTTCTATCATTTTCCTGCCTTCAGAAATACTCCAGCATGCCGGTTTTTCAACATAAACATGTTTGCCGGTCTGACATGCCCAAATAGTACCAAGCGCATGCCAAAAATTTGGTGTAGCAAACGATACCACATTGATATCCTTGTCGTCGAATACCCTGCGCATATCCCATTCGGTTGATGGCTTAACTTTTGCTCTGCTTTCTGCGATTTTAATCCTAGGGGCAAACAACAGTTCATCAACATCGCAAAGAGTTTTTAATGTCACATTCCTGGAGTCTTTTAGGGTACACCAAGCGCTGACATGGGCACCACCCCTTCCTCCTATACCAACGACTGCAGCTACAATACGATCATTGGCACCGATAATTGAGGCATACGATTTTGAGCTGAAACCCAATCCACCGATGGCTAGACCGGAAGTTCCCACTGAGCTTTGTTTGATAAAATCTCTTCTTTTTGTCATTTAATTTTGTTTTTGAAATAATTAGTAAATGTTTAGTTTCAAAAGGTTGTTTATTACTTTTAAAATATAATACCCTGAATTTTGTATTAGAAGTCCAAGGTTATTCATCTCACCTAAATCTATGATTAGATAAAACTTACTATTGGTTAATTCTTTGTAGCTTCTGTTATCATATCATCTCATTAAATTTCTGCTATCATCTTATTAAATATTAACAACTGTTCTTTCATAGCAGCAATTTTATCAACTGGTTCGGTACTTGCTTCGATAAGTATCCAGCCGTTAAAATTTATACCTGCCAACATGTTGAAAAATTGCTGATAAGGATAATTGCTTATGTTGAAACCCCGCACATGAACCGTATCTCCAATCCACTTTTTAACCATATTGAAATTCCCTTCAAGACCTGCTTGTAATAAATCTGTGTCATTGCTATTCCAGCAAATTTTTACATTCGGTTCAGTTATCTGATCGAATATAGCTTTCATATTGGGTAGTTCCTGAGTAAGGGGACCATGAGCTTCCACCCTTACCAACTGTCCATAATCCTGCGCAAACTTTCCCACCTCATTAAGTGAAGCGGCAATCTGAGCTATAGTTTTTTCTTTAGGTACCTTGGCAGGCAGATTATTTGGTTTCACTTTTATGCCTGTTGCCCCAATATCTTTACATAGTTTAATATATTCTTTTGTCTGCTCAATATTTTCACGGAGTATCTTTGGGTCAGGGTTATGATATTCGAAATTAGATCCATAGCCAACGCAGGTAAAAGAGCTGTCGGCAAACCGTTTTTTCACATCAGCACGTTGCGAAGCATTAAGATTGGTCTCAACACCATGCGCATGTTGTGTTCGTAGCTCTACGCCAAGTAAGCCTGTTTTCACACAATTAGCAATCAGTGTAGGTAAATCCCAGTCTTTTCCCCATTGGTATGTGACAAGACCAAATTTCATTACTGGTTTTTTCCTATTTAAGGCAGCATGTAAATTGATGCGTTCGTTAGCACCCATGATCGAAGCATATAATTGAGGACTAAACCCCATGCCGACAATCGCTATTCCGGCACTTCCTTTTAAGCTTTTCTTAATAAAATCTCTTCTTTTTGTCATTTTTAAAGTTCCTTAATCAATTAAAATCCAGTGAATCACCCAATGCTTATAATCTGATAGCTCCATGGTGAAACATAGAAATATCCATTGTTCATTAGAAATTCATTCAGAAAACAGCCCAGTATCCTGATTCAAAGTTTTTATATAGAATTTATCCTTAGCTTTATTCAAAATATTTGTTGTTCTGATATATTGTAGAATACTCATTTTGTTGTTAATCTGGCCAGCATCAGATGCCCAAACATGGGTTGATAGTTACAGGTAAACACTTCGCCAAACAGAAAACCGACCAATGATTGATTCCCAGCGGTTAAAGGTTCCTGAATAATTGATCTTATTGCTGCACATTTGATAACCAGCGACCGTTCTTTCGATATGAATTCTGATAAGCGACTGGCTGCTTCTGTTCGATTTACCACGCAACGCACTAACCCAATATTGTCTGGCAAATTGGCACCGGTACCTATTTATCCTCTTTAACACTGCAATGAATGTTCCGATTGGTGAGATTATAAAAGGTAAGTGATTCAATATCTTGCTGAAACGCCAAACCAATAATCTCATTGAACTTTTTTTCAAAATGGATATCCTGAGGCAATTTGCCTCCATTTTCATCATTAGCCCTGAAAAATGCTCCGCAAACAAGCACATGCAATATTTTATCGTAAGGAAGCTTCAGTTCAATAGCCAGCTTAATTGCCCCTGAAAGTCTATCGTGCGAACCCAGTTTTCTGGGCAGGTCGCACCCAACTCTGTAAATCGTATCGCCGAGAAACCTATTTGTAAAGCGTCCCAATAAGTCATCAATATGTTCAGTCAGGCTCTCTCGGGTAAATTCACCTGGGTATTTTGCCAGCACAATCTCCGCTGCCTGCTGCATGGTCTCCCGAACCTTTTTCCTTATTTGCTTATTTTCGAGTACCTCATACAGATAAACTACATCTGGATCATACATATATCCCAGGTAGGCAACGGCAACATGGCCCAGATTATGGATAAAGAGTTTCCTGTCTACCCATGCTTTTATATTCTGCTTGGGAGCAAGTCCTTCAATATCTGGAATGTAATTCTTAAATCCTTTTGCATCAAGAATCAGTGTATTATAAGGCTCGGCAAATACTTGCAGCGGATCCTCCAGTAGGTCGGAAGCACGCATTACAGGCACCATTTTACCAATACTAGTTTCAACCAAACCCAACAATTGATCGATAGGGTAATCATAGGGTAATAAATGTTTGATCTTTCCATAGAAAAAATCAGCTGCATCTCTCATGTTTTCTGCGAGAATAATGTTCAAAGGTGTCTCCCCAAACTCTTCAAACCGTTTTAAAAGGCCCTTTGCTATCATTGGTATTGTTTTTTCTATTGTCTGCGAGCCAACAGAAATGGCAGCAATTCCAGCACTTGCAACCTCATTTACAACCAATTCTTCATCTTCAGAATATACTCCCTTTACATTTTCAATCAGAATGGTTTCTTCATCTTCTGCTTTAATAACAATTTTATAGGAGTGCTTTTCATTCAATTTGTCAACTATGAATTTATTCATATCCACAAATACCACTTCATATCCTCCTTTACTGAATAGCTGACCAATAAAAGAACGACCTATTTTCCCGGCGCCGAAAACTACCAGTTTGTTTTCTTTTATGATATTCATTTGCTATTTATTTGCCTTAAATAATCGTCATAATAGAACCTGACTAAATCAATTTTTTCTCCCCTGACTCTTTCAAAATAAGTTCCACCAATATAGAAACATGCAAAACCACCTGAAGCAACTCCACATGCAATTGATTCCAGAAAATCACAACATTCGTTATTCTTTCTTTTTAGTTGGATTGCGATAGATGCAACAATACCCCCAACAAAATTATCGCCACAACCGGTAGTGTCCCCTTTTTTATGAACTTCAGTTTTTAATTCTGCTTGTACCCTTTTCGAAACCGGCAATTTTAATAGATCGCATTTGTTAAATAAACCGCCACCAGAGAAAGCAAAGATATCGTTAGCCCCGTTTGTGATAATGAAGGCAGGACAACCGGAAGTAATAAAGTAATCGGCTGCATTATTTAAAGTACTTTTTCCACTTATTTTTAAGGATTCTTCCCCATCCATTATTAGCAAATCGATTTCTTTCAGGGTTTCAGCATCATTTCCTAAAGGCCACTTTTCACCTGGATTTTTTTTCTCGTTACGAAAATCATAGACCGTATTTACAATGGTTATACAATTGTTTTTTTTCGCTTTTGACAATAAAACTGCCAGTTTATCATGAATTTTGGGCACTAATGCAGTTCCTCCAAAACAAACAATATCTGAATCATAGAATGTATCATCCAGGTATTCCGGCAAATAGTCCCAAGCTGCGCCGATATTGTTTACAAAAGTCCGTTCTCCATGCCCATTATCAAAATCAGGGTCGGAAAAAACATCAGTAAATGGGGTCGGCCTATCCCCTGTTTTTTTAAAATCTGATGTAACTAATGGAGTTCTTCTAACCAGATCTAAAATAGAATTCGCTTTTTCATCGTTGCCAATACTGCCAAATAAATGAACATCAAAATATTTACTATCCAGCATTTGTGATACATGAATCATTGAAACGAGGGCAGGCCCACCTAGATTGACTGTTGCAGGAGATTTCGAACCGGTAATTTCCTTCAGAATATTTTGATAACTTTCATCTGTGAACCTCTCTAGTTCCTCTGTAAAAACCAGTTTACCGGGTCTTAACCCGCCATCGCCATCCTTTCGGGAACTATATTTTCGAAAGGATAAATTGTTAAAATCAACTTCCGGATAAATAAAGTCAATCAATGAACAACCTACTGCTGATACAACTATTTTTTTCATTCTTCTGATCCTACTTTACGAAGTCTAGTATTAACTTTTTAAAAATCGCAACTCATCTTTACATGAAATTTTTATAATCTGAAACCAGCAAGTGCAATGGTTGCTCATCCTCCTCTATTTCAGGGAAACGGCCAACCGGCACATAAAACCGGTTATCAGTATTGTCATCGTTAATTGCACTTACCTCTCCTACCAGAACTTTTCCTTTCCCCTTCTCTCCATAAAAACGATGGTACATTGCTTGTTCCAAGCATATACTTTCGCCGGGAGTTAGTATTACAGTACCTCCGGCTGCAACTGAACGAGTCACACCATCGATTTTAAATACCACTTTTTCATTCGAGAAACCTTCGTTCCGATCTGATCTATAAAGTTCAATAACCAGGTTACCCCCACCACGATTGATAATATCTTCCATTTTGCTCCAGTGAAAATGCATGGGTGTTTCCTGATCTTCCTCAACGATCATCACTTTTTCGGCATAAGTCTTTTTATCCTTTTGAGGATTCCCATTCCTAATAGTGAATAATAATAATCCCTGTTTCATAAAATTACCGAGACCAAAATCGGTTAAATCCCAACCAAGCATATTATCAACTATTTCGTTGCAATATTCTAACTTTCCTCTCCAATCGTCTGGCCTCCAAGATGCCCAGAGAGGTAGTTTAAATTTCATTTCATCAAAGAAACAGATAGAATCTTTTATTAGCCGGTTAATCTCGCTTCGTTTCATGGTTTGAATTTTGTTAGTTGATAGACAAATATTTATACTTCCTGACGATTAAAAATTTTGTTAGTAACCAAAGGTTTTGCCCAGAAGGCCACACTTAATACAATTAATAATGGCAGAAACAGGTAGTTTAACGATGCTCCTAATCCATATAAATCACCCAGACTGCCAACAATAACAGGTCCCAGTGCTCCGCCAACCGAGGCTGTAAACATAAACCCGGAAAGGACTTCGTGATGTCTGGCAACTGAGTTAATTGCCAATGACAGTATAACTGGCCACATGACAGATTCAAAAGCAGCAACCATTGGAAACGCAATTTTAGAAGCAGTTGTTCCACCGTACAGCGCAAATATCAGGCACACAATTGCCAATACAGACAGACCTGCCAACACCTTCCGGCTGTCGAAAAATTTTAACAGCAACATGCCTCCAAGACAACCTATGGTGAGTAACAACCAGTAAAAAGATAATATCGAAGCACCCTCTGACTGTGGATTCATTCCATGATAATCCTGGAAGAATTTTGACATCCATGCGGCAATTCCCTGCTCGCAACTTGCATAAGCCATCAAAGCAAAAAAATAGAAAATCACATATTTGTTACGAAACAGTTCCAGATATACACTGTTTCTGGTTTGATCGGAAGCGTGGTTTTTTTCCTGTACAGGAAATTTTACCAATAAAACAATTACTATCAGTAAAATCAGTAAAACAACAAATAACCAGTAAGCCGAAACCCACTCGAATCCCGGCGGCACTAGCCATAAAAGAATCTTTATCAGAAAACCATTTTCTCCGTTACCGCTAAGCATGCTTTTTGATAACCATGAGTAAATTACTGGGCTTAAAAATGCACCTGCACCATACATCAACTGATTCAGTGTTGAATGAAAAGCAAGATTCTCAGGGCCACATGCCCTCCTCAATAACGGAACAGCAGTAACCTGAATGATGGCAACTGCACTTCCGATTATGAACAAAGAGATAACTGACGCTCGGTAACTTAAAAAAAGAACAAACACTAAAATACCTGCCAATGCATATAAAAAAGAAAATATAAGAATACTTTTTGCAGTGAACTTCTCACCTGCTATCCCTGCTGGAATACAGGTTAAGGCAAGTGCGATGTAAAATGCAAACGGTAATACAGATGCCAATCCGTAGCTGATTTGAAAATCCCCGATAATTTCCGGAATTAAAGCACTCATAATTGACATGAGTAAACCTATCAGCAGGAACATAAGGTTTATAAAAAAGATTAGCTTATTATCTGATTTTTGAAACATCCCTTCTTCTCTTTTTAGCGTTTTTATTCCTTCATCTATCTACAAATAGAAATACCCATAACCCCAATTATTACTTCGTTTGCAGAACCACTAACCAGCGCTCTATTCTTTCCCCAGACTACAGTATTCCCAAAACAATCAGTAGGCGAAAAATTTCTTTCCTTTGTTGTCGGATACTCAAGTCTTCCTATAAAGTCGGTAATGCCACCAAAGCCTGTAACAAAGTTCATCCTTTGATTGGTATTGACCTTCACATTGACTAGAAATCCGTCATCATTCATCATTGGCAAAACCTCCATTTTGCCGATAACACAGGGTTGAGCAGCAATGTATGTACATATTTCATACTCCATCCAGCCATTTCTATAGGTTGCAACTGTATTATCGTTCTCATGAAGCCACTGAGATTCCCGACTTTCATTAGGAGAACCAACTGCAATAGAAAATCCTGCCATAAAAGTTCCACATTTTGCGTGGGTTCCTGCCTCATTTTTGCGCCAGTCAGAAATAATTCCCATTACTATGGGCTGGTCGCTGGCAAATGTTACATACCTTTCCGGAAGTGTATCATTCTCATGACTTCCATATAAAGGCCTATTGAATAAATATCTACTCCCTACTCTTCGAAACCCGTTTTCAACTGGTTGATATTGGAATTTTGATAAGTCTTGTGCCCTCAATTGGGTGTAAAAAAAATTGGCTAAAAATAATAAGGTGAAAGCTGCAATTATCCCTTTCATTTGTATATAAATTGTTTTTTAACGGCCAAATGGAATAGCCATGAAGAGATATTCATTCCTATTTGTGATTTTTCAATCATGGCTATTTCATCTTTTCAAAATTGGGATTCCTTATTTTATTGCACGCATTTATCATTGCAATGAAGTTCTCGGTTTTAACAGGAGGATTAATCTCACTTGATGAAGCGACAATCATTCCTCCTGTATTCAACGCATCCGTTTCAATAATATGACGGCAAACTTCTGCAGTCACATCATCCGGTGTGCCACGCTCCATCAGCTCTACTCCATCCACACCTCCTGCCCAGATATGCTTAGGATATTGCCCTTTCAGTTTTACAACATCCATTCCAGCGTTCATTTCAAGGCAATAGAACCCATCTACACCACAATCCATCAATTGTGGGAGAGCTGGTCCATAATTACCGTCTGAATGGTACAAAACCTTTATACCATGTTCATGCCACGCTTCTGTAAGCTTTTTTAAGTAAGGGAAATGAAATGGTTCCAATGCATCTGGACCAAAAATGGGGCCGCCCTTATGGGAGAAGTCTTCAGGGATCAGTATAACAGGTGATAACCGTGAATCAGCTACTGCATGAACCCTGCGGACCTCTATTTCAGTGGATACTTCCATGAATTCATGCATTACTTCAGGGTAGTTTATATAAAAAAATGTGAAAATCTCTAGCCCCATTGAATCGAAAACTGAACAAAACCCGGTCTGGCTGTAATTCAGCACAACAGTATCCCCGATTTTCTGCTGAAGTGAAAGCATATAGTCACGATACCACTTACGAAGCATATCAGTACTGATCTCCGATTTGCATTGACTACTGTTAATTCCGGGAACCATGGCATAGTCCGGATCGCATTTTATCGTTTTCACCCTTTTTGTCCGCTTTAACAGCCAATCCCTTGCCCCAATCTCATCGTTAAATGGTCTACTCATATGCCATGCAGTCCAGTTGTCATTCTGAAAAACAAAACCGTCAATATTTGAAAACCTGCTTGTTCCTCTTGGAGCAACCGGAGGCATGATCATATCTGTAGTTTTACGGATCACTTCGCAAATGTCATCAAGCGAATAATTGAACCCATCAACAGGTTTACCCGTGAACCTTGAGATAACATTCGGATTGTAACTCAATTGTTCAAGAATTGCAACCCTGTCAATGGGTCTGTGGTTCAATGTCAGTTCAACACGCTCCCGTTTACTGATTTGATCTTCCGGAAAGATTTTATCAAAACTCATAATTCAGGTTTTAATTTTTTGGGACTGTTTAGCCTTTTTTCCAGCGGATCATTGTTAGACAGCAAAAACCCCCTTTTGTATTGATGACCTCATAATCTCCTAAACAAGCCGGAATCACAGCTGATTGAAACAAATTGATGTCGGTTTGATATTCAGAATTTGATTTTGAGCGGATGATCACATTTTCACCAATGGTGAGGGTTGTGACATGGCAGAATTTACCTTCGGTGCTGTATTCAGCTCTTTTGTAAAAATGGATGCGCTCAATTTCAAAGGGCATGGGTCCATAGCTTGAATACCTGTCTATAAAGTACTCTTTTGTCCATTTCACGACTTCCGGCTTGGCCCTAAGGTGTTTGTCCACCCAGTCTTCACGACGTGTCTGATCCATGTCAAATCCATGGTCAAGGTGCATTTTAACCGGTTTACCTGTCATGGTTTTGGTCGTATCATCCCAGGAAGGGCGCATAAAGTCATACATGAAGAATGAGTATTCAGTGCCGGCAATGCTGGGAACGGTATCCATTTCAAGAACCATCTGGTTGCCGCCGTGTCCGTGTGTAGTTCCTGGAGGTATAAGGTAAAGATCACCAACATTGGATTTCCAGTTCTTTATATAGTTTTTCCAGTCAGATATAGGTTCCTGCTTATCCCAGGATTCATAACATTTGCGTTCCCATTCCTCTACATCCGCATCATCCTTAAATCCCATCCAGGTATTGGCCCCCTCGTATGCTTCAGCAATATAATAGGTTTCATAACGACCAATTGGTTCATTAAAATGTTTTTCTACGTAATGGGAACCTGGGTGATTATGGATTGGCATACTAATCCGTTCGGCAGGAGTGGGTTTGGGGAAATAGCCATCATCCAGCCATATATCTAAAGGGAATAATCCCGGGAAATGTTCCGGAATATAGGTGCCAAGCAGTTTTTTATCATACTGCATCAGGTTAACAAAAGGCATATTCAGCACCTTTCCTGAACCAATACTGACCAGCATACTCAGTTCCGGCCCCGCCAATTCATTCCAGGCATTGCATTCAAGTCCTTCAATGTTCCAGAAATCCTTGTATCGGTATGCGCCCCAGGGTCCAGGCTGGTATATTTCCACCTCTTTAATGGGATACTCGATAAGTGTTTGCATAATACCATCATAAGCTGACCTGGGAACAAATTTCAGTTCATCAAAATTAATGGCTTCCAGGTAATAATCCATGGTGGTAAAAGCAAATTGCTTCTGATGTTCCAGCAGATAGAAATCGCAATAGTAATATTCTTTCCAGTTATAGTCCTTTTTTGGCTCATCATAGGCGAAGGGGATCAATCCACCTTCCCACATTTTCCAGAGTAATGGTTGGCGAGTAAAATCAAAGTAGAATTTCAAGTCAATATCTCCGGCGATACCCGGGATAAATGCGCCAGAATTAAATAGTATAATGATCTCCTTCTTGCTTTTGTCAGCAAGGCTTTTCACCTGGATAGCCAATTTATCGGCATCCACAATATCAATTATACTACCCTCCATATTGGCATAGCCAAAACTTGGATCCTCACCAATAAATTTCTTCTTGTAAGAATCAATTTCGTCGATGGTCTTGAGCAGTGAATTAAAATTGACAAAAGAGACCCCTGTTGTCGGCAGATACTTTTTGAGTTCATCGATGATCTTGTCCCATTCAACTCCGTACCACCCGTCAAATGCGACCGTCAGGCGACCGTTCTTTGACGAAGCAGTTGCGGTAATCTGTTGGGCAATTTGTTTGCAAACTTCTGCGGGTCCGGTAACAACACTGTCAACCCACTCTTGTTTTACTTTGATTTTGTTTTCGGCATTTTTCCGACCTTCATACAATGGCATATCCTTAAATTTAATGGTTAATAATTTTTAATTATGAAGCACCCTCATTCTATATTCAGTGAATTGCTGATTTTCAAATTTATTTTTCTCACACGATCCATATCAACTTTCATTACCTCTCTGTCGTAAGTAATCATACCATTACATTCCGTCTCTACATCGGTAGTTTGAGTATAAATTGCAGCAGATATTCCAATATCTATCAATTTTAATAACTCTTCCCCATATCCAACATATCTGTTGGTAAGATCCTCTTTTGTTTGTGCTAATTTATATCCCCAGCTTTCTCCCGATTTCCAAGTATGATCTTTTATAATGAGACCTATCCCTCCAAATTCTCCCTGTACTGTTGCACGCCCACTGGACTGATCGTGAATGTATAGTTTAGGTTCCGGGTAGAAATGGTAATCAATCATATCTCCTACAGGAAAATGATTCCCGCCACTCGCCGCATCAATTAATCGAGTATTATCTAATTTCTTGGCATATTCAACCACCTCCTTTGTTTTAAACTGTCCTGACCGTTCATTGAATAGTGCCCAACAGACAATTGAAGGATAAGAATGCAGGAACTCTATCATTTGGGTTAACTCAAGAAAGAAAACTCTTTTTGATTCAGGGCTTCGCTCCATCTCCACTCCTGCAACAGGCGGAATATCCAATTTATCATCACTTCCAGGAAAGTCCTGCCATACTAAAAGTCCAAGTTTATCACAATGATAATACCATCGGGCCGGTTCAATTTTCCAGTGTTTACGTATCGTATTGAATCCCAATTTTTTGATCATTTCAATATCAGATTTCAACGCTTCATCTGTAGGGGCTGTATATAATCCATCGGGCCACCATCCCTGATCGAGAAGTCCGAAATTGAAATAATTTTTATTGTTTAACTGTATCCTTGTGGGTTCCCTGTCTCCTTTCTTAATCGATATTTTCCTCATAGCAAAGTAACTGTCCACATGATCTGCAATTTGATTGTTATTGTGCAGCTTTATTTTCAAATCGTATAAGAAGGGAGATTCCGGACTCCATAATTTGGCATTTGGGATAAAAACCTCCATTATTTCACCTACAACTGCTTTTCCCAAGGTGATCTCTTTGCCATTATCCAGAATAACTGCCTCAAACCAATCTTTATTTTTGGAAGCCGTGGTTTTCAATTCCACGTATAGCATTGATTTGTCAATATCAGAAGTTATTCGCACATCTTTGATGTATTTTTTATTCACCGGTTCTAACCAGACGGTTTGCCAGATCCCGGATTGAGCAGTGTACCAGCATCCGGCAGGACTTAATGTTTGTTTTCCCCTAGGCTGGAAGTCATTGGCCACCTTATTTTTTCTGTCAAAGCTTGGGTCATAAACCTTTATGACCATTTTTTGTTTTCCTTTGCTATTCAGGAAAGGAGTGATATCAAAACTAAACGGGGTATAACCTCCGGTATGCTCACCAATCTTAATGTCGTTGATCCAAATGGTCGATTGCCAGTCAATGGCCCCAAAATGCAGGATAATATTCCTTTTTCCCCAATCAGATGGTAAATCAAACTCAGTGGAATACCATAACAGCTGATCGGGCATCAGTTTTCGCTGAACCCCCGATAAACTTGATTCTACAGGAAATGGTACAAGTATTTCACCATCAAATCTTTCAGAAATTTTTAATGCTGAATTGGGGGTAACTGCATACTTCCACAATCCGTTTAAATTTTTCCACTGAGTCCTCACCATCAAGGGACGTGGATACTCAAGTAAAACACTATTGACGTCAACATCTTTAGTCCATTTACTTTTCAAATTATCTCCCGCCGGTTTCCATTGTGCAATGACTGCTATGGATATTAATTGTACAAAAAGGATTATCCATCCTTTCAAAGTTCTGTTCCTCATTTCTTTAAGATTATTGGGGTACCTAAACTTTCTCTATGAATTTTCTCTCCTTCAGAAACTTCGTATGAACCTTTGGTTATTTTAACGTCAATGTTTTTCCCTCTGATTTTAAGACCTTTCAGTTCAAGGTTTTCTGCCAGGCTTGTTTTTACAGGATTTATCGAAATATTTCCCTCAAAATCGGAACTTATACCAAACATTCCAAACAATATACACTGTGCCAAGCTTCCAGTACCGATTTCTGACTGGAGAGGTGTATGTACCCTATAGTCAATTTCGTTTGCCAGCTGCGAATCGCCAAGATAAGGCATCCTCGAACCCCACCAGAGAATTCTGTGCATTATATTATCAGCTACATCATTTCGGCCTCCTTTGTACAAAAACTCAGAAATGAGTGTAGGAAAGCTGGTGCAAATGCCACCTCCACCGTTATCAACGTCCGCCTGATCGTAACCAATATCCATTTTTGACATGCTATGCAATCCATAAGGTGAGAGAAACTCCTCCTCATTCAGATGACTAATTAGCCCCTCTTCCATCTCCTTATCCATTACACCGCTGCCAATCATTTTGAACATCTGAATAGTATAGCGAACATCCTTCCTGCCCTTATCGTCAGCAAACATAAACCATCTTATTTCAGGGTTCCAAAGCTCGTCCTTCAATAATTTTTTCACAACCTTTGCCCGTTCCATCAGGTATGGCTGTGGTTTTCCGGCTGCATCACACAATTTCGAAACTTGATCATAATTAGCATATCTTCTGCCGTTAATGTCTGGCATAACGTGGTTGTACAGGAACTCCCAGCCTAGTTCGAGGTGGTCACCTGAAGGTCCGTAGTCAATAAGCTTTGCCGGTTTGGACTTGTCATCAAGACGCATAGCAGATTCAATCAGCAAATCCAAAACTGTTTTGTCTTCCTTAACCTGCTCGTTGAGAAAATCCACATCTCCGGTAATTTTGACATAGTGGTATGCCAGAGCAATGATTTTTTCATCATTCACCATGTACCAGGGACCAAAGGCCTCGCCTGTCATAGGGAAAAAGGCATAATGATCGCTCACGCAGTTTTTCGACAGAAATTGCCATATGTGTTTTTTGGTAGCTATACCATCAAGAAGCGGCATGATTTCCCTTACCTGTCCGAAGTTATACAGGTAATTACACTGGCACCCTCCTTTCACCGCCCCAGTGCCATAATAAGGGTTAAGGACCAATTCGGGAATCGTAAATTTATTTGTAATAAAAATGCTTAAGGAACGATTGTAAAACCTGACAAGGTCCTGATTATCTGAACTCAGCATGGGCAGTTTTTCAAATATATTTCTCACCTCCGAAATATATTTTTCTGTTGATTCTTTTATGTACTTCTCGGTTTTATCGAGAAGGTCATCTCTTAATTGTGCTGCCTTTGCTTTTTCCTCTATTGAGAAAACAAGAAAGGTTTTGCGCTCTTCCCCTGGATTGAGGGTAATGGTAGCGTGAAAGCGACGGGTTAATGCCTCCCAGGTGGCACCTTTGATGGCAATTCCAATAGCATACTTCCCTTGTACCCGTAAAAGACCTCTGCCATCGAACTCATCTGCTACGGCTGTTATACTTTTTGGTGTTGAAAATCCCCAGTTCTGAACGTAGTCTAATGAAATTTTATAATTATACTGGTCGTTAAGGACAAGCTGAAGAGGAATTATCATCCTTTGTTTTGTGGTATTTTTGAAGGATAACTCTTCTATACCCGCCCGCATACCAAAAATAAGTGTGGTGACAGACCTAAATTCTACCCCCTTCAGATGCCCAACACTTTTAGTCTGGAAGGGAAGCCAGGTATAATGTTCGGTCTTAACTTTCTCACCCCAGAGCCGGGGGAGGATATGAAAAGATGAACTTACCAAAGGTTGGGCCCACAGACCGTCTACTTGCCCGACGAAATTATGTGTTATACCAACGGTTGCCATGCCATTAACAATCCCCAGATGCTCCGGCCTGATAATCATGCTATCACCGTTGGCAGCAAATATCCTTAGCGCTTCGGTCGGGCTTAGAATGCTTTTACTGCCCGTCGTTATGGGCTTATATGCTGATGCATGAAAACCAATGCTAAACAAAATAGCCATTAGCCCTATGAAATGCGATATTGTATTGTGTATCATTATATTGTATTTAGTTATTTGAATAATACTAAACTATTAGAGGCATAACATACGGCGCCCTGTACTCTCGTGTTAGCATGCTGTTGGCATCGTCAATATCGCTTCCTATAAAACGCTCAGCAACCGGGTCAAATTCGAGTTGACGACCCACGCGATATGAAATACTTCCAAGATGAGCTAATGCAGATGACAAATGGGCTGTTTGAACCGGAGCGTTCTGAATACTCATATCACGGGCTCGAATGGCGTCAAACCAATTCATAAAATGGAGGTTACATTCTCCGTCTTCAGTTCGGCTGGGCCCTTTCTCTCTCTTTTCACCCAAATAGGTTTCGTAGGTTCCATACCCTTTTACAACCATATACCCTTTATCACCATAGAAAATATTCCCTACCCCAGCACCATCCTCAAGATTGGAACACCAGTTGCGAACTTCAAATTGGATCAACTTTCTTTCTTTCGGATAGTGATAAATAGAGGTTTGAATCTCAGGAGTTTCCTTGCTATCGTTCCAAAGAAATTTTCCACCCATGGAGGTTATGCGCTCAGGCAGCGAGTTGACACCAAGGCCCCACATGCACAGGTCGGTTTCATGAATGCCCTGATTCCCCGTGTCTCCATTGCCATAATTCCAGTGCCAGTGCCAGTTATAGTGAACCAGATCTCTGGTGAACGGGGCCATGGGAGCCGGTCCAGTCCACAGGTCATAGTCGAGGGTATCGGGTACTTTTGAAATACCTTTTATACCAATATCCGGTCTCCATCGGAACACCAAGCCACGTGACATATAAACCCTTCCGATCAGCCCATCTTCGAGGTGTTTAACAGCTTCCCGGATGGCAATGGAGCTTCTGAGCTGCACACCATGCTGTACAATACGATTATACTTGTAGGCAGCCTCTATCATTTTGCGTCCCTCGTGTACGTTATGCGTTCCGGGTTTTTCGACATAAACGTCTTTCCCTGCCTGGCAGGCCCATATGGTCATTAGGGCGTGCCAGTGATTTGGGGCAGCAATTGTAACAGCATCGATACTTTTGTCATCAAGGGCCCTACGAAAATCCTGAAGAGTAGCAACTTTTTTTCCGTAATTTTTCTCATACTCATCAGAACGTTCTTTAAGGACTACCAAATCAGGATCACAGAGAGCAACAATCTCAACGTTAGATTTATTTGAAACTTCCATTATTTGTTGTATCTGGCTACCACCTCGGCCATGTACACCAATAATTGCAATCCTTAACCTGTCGTTTGCCCCTTTAGCCGAATTTGGAATAATGGTTGGATTCTTTATTGTCTTCCCGGCTAACACAGCTGGAATAGCAGCTGCCATCACAGTTCCGGCCATAGCTTTTCCTATAAATTTTCTTCTCGAATTTAACCTTAGCTCTTCCATTTTTATAATTTTAATAATGGTGTAATTATCATACCTATTTAAAGTTCCTCGCTATTTTATTTATCTCCTTATCACTTAAATCACCGGCGATAACAATTTTGTACTTAAGAGTCAAGATCTGACCAGGTTTCAGTACTATTTTTACCTCACTTGCTTTTTGATCAAATTCACGTCCGCCCAGGTTATTGACAGCAAAAAGCCCATATCCCCGGGTATGCCACCAGGCTGGATAGTTTAGATTTTGCTTGTTATCAAAAATGGTAATACTAATTAACTCGCCATCCTTTTTCGCACGCAGCGATACCCACGAACTTCTCTTACCCCACACATCGGCACCCACGAAACCGTTGGCATTGTGATAAATACCATTAAGTCCGTCATTATTGATCGTTGGTGTCTCTGATGCAATGCCGTTGGCATCGATAAGCTTTGCAGGTTTTTTAGCCGGCTCTTCAAATGCCCTGTCCATACGGATAGCCAGCATACCCTCTTTCGATTCGTGAAATGTAACGGTTTGGACGGCCCTTAACACCGCAGTATAAATAATGGATCTACTGTTCGAAGTACCCCCAAAAATATAACTTGTCTCTTCATTCAGTAATACATTTCCATTGAAATCGACCCAGGCAGAACTCACCTTTAATTCACCGCTTTTAGAGTTTTGACTTAATATTTTCCGGAATTTTATGGAGCCATATCTTGACTTCTGATCAGCAGGAACAAGGTCTGAGTTATTCCAAAAATCAAGACCATTCACGTTGCCATAGTTAAACCATAGCCCTAACTGGTGAGGCGCATCTGCTCTTTCATAAGGACGCGGATTGAGCGGGTACCCTCTTGTAATAAT
The DNA here is from genome assembly GCA_037140615.1 of Prolixibacteraceae bacterium. Classification (GTDB taxonomy): domain Bacteria; phylum Bacteroidota; class Bacteroidia; order Bacteroidales; family Prolixibacteraceae; genus CAINVV01. Next base: position 11,550 of record JBAXED010000022.1, on the reverse strand, counting down.
CTTGCCTGATGCACTCATAATTGGATAAAGTGACTGCTTTTCAAGATTACCTGGATAAATGAGACAGGTAAATAGATTATCTCCAACAAATATCTCCACTTTTTGCCCGGGGATATCATTTCTAAATGAGACTTTATCAAGTTTGGAGAGATCAAAACATGATAAAGCTACAACCATCAAAATAAATTGGATAACTAAATGAATTTTGAATATCATCGTCTTCTTCTTTTAGAACTGATGTTTACCCTTTGATTTTTCTTTATTTTAACTTGCTTATATGCAATATGTTAGTTTAATTCAACTGAAAATATACTATTTTATTACAGTTGGATTACCGATATTCGCCGTTAAGGATTTACCTCCTGAAACGACATTATATTTATCGCCTGTAACCAAAATATCAATTGATTTTCCACGGATTTTCAATCCCCTGACTTCAAGTTTTTTAGCCAGTTTCGTGTTGACGGGATTAATGGTTATGACACCATCGAAGCTGGTGTCTATTCCAAACATTCCAAATAGGATACACTGTGCAAGGCATCCAGTATCAATGTCTGACTGTAATGGAGTATCCTGTCGGTAATCAATTTCATTGGCTACCTGTGAATCTCCCAGGTAGGGCATCCGCCGTCCCCACCATAAAATTCTTTTCATTATATTATCAGCAGCCTCAGCATTTCCACCTTTATACAGAAATTCAGCGATTAACGGGGGAAAGGAAGTGCAGATTCCACCTCCACCATTATCCACATCAACCTGATCGTATCCAGGATCTTTTTTCGACATGCTGTGCAAACCATACGCCGAGAAAAATTCTTCATCATTCAGGTGACTTAACAAACCCTGCTTTTCTTCTTCATCCAACACATTACCCTCAAACAATTTGTACATCTGGATAGTCCACCTGAGATCCTTCTGTTCTTTCCCGTTAATAAAATTAAACCATTTAATTTCAGGTTCCCAAAGCTCTTTTTTAAGTAACTGCTTCAGCTGCCCCGCCCGTTCCATCATAAAAGGCTGAGGTTTACCAGCAAGTTTGCATAATTCAGAAACTTTAAAAAAAGTATGGTATCTTCTGCCATTCGCGTCAGGCATAACATGGCTATACTCATATCCTAAGTCTGTTCTTCTGAGTTCAAGATGGCTGTTCACCGAACCATATTTCGCATAGTTAATAAGTGCCACCGGTTTGGTAACATCATCTCCGAACAATGCGCAATCGATCATCAGATCAAGCACTGTTTTCCCCTCTTTTACCGTGATATTCAAAAAATCAGCATCACCGGTAAGTTTAATATAGTCGTAAGTCAGTCCGGTTATTTTTTCATGATTAACCAGGTACCACGCACCAAAGGGTTTACCGGTCATTGGATAAAAAGCGAAATATTTGTCCACACAATCTGAACGCAGGTATTGAAGTATATGGGCCCGGTCGGCCCCGGGATCGAGCAAGGGTAGGATTTCCCTTATTTGTCCAAAGTTCCATAAATAATTACAAGTGCACCCACCTTTCACGGCTCCAGTTGAATAATGGGGATTCAGGGCAAGTTCGGGAGCTTCTGCCTTATTTGTAATAAAAGCGCAAAGTGAGCGGTTATAAAATTGTTCCAAGTCCTTGTTATCAGAATAAAATTTTGGCAACCTGGAATAAATGTTTTCAACCCGCGAAATATAGTCATCGGTTGCCTTTTTCACATGTCCGGAAGGATTTGCCAGGATAGCATCCCTTTCATTGACAGCATTTCCGGTCTTTCCAATGGAAAAAACCATAGTTGTTGTAATTTCCTGACCGGGATCAAGTGTAATGGTACCATGAAAACGCCTAGTGGGTTCTTCCCACCAAAGCCCGGGCAAATTACCTCCCAATGCAACCGCATACTCACCCTGGACTCTTTGAATTCCTTTAATATCAACAATATCTGTAACTGTAGTTTGGCTTTTTGGCGCCGAAAATTCCCAGTTTGTAACATAGTCCAGTGTACTTTTGTAAGTAAACGGATCATTCGCGATAAACTGAATGGGTATCACTTTTTTCACCTGATTTGTGTTTTTCAGGTTTAATGTGAGTTCACCTGCACGCATCCCATAAACCAGGGTGGTGGTTGAAGTGACAACAATACCCTTAACCCTGCCAATTCGTTTTGCCTGATAAGGCAGCCAGGTGTAGTGTTCTGTTTTTATTCTCTCACCAAATATTCGTGGTTCTATGTAGAAATTTGAGCTGACGAATGGTTGAGCCCAGAACCCATCTATTACACCTACGTAATCATGGCTTATTCCCACAGTTGCCAAGCCGTTAACGATCCCCAGGTGTTGTGGCCTGATAATCATGCTGTCGCCGTTAGCCATAAATATATCAAGGTACTCAATGCCGGTTTTCAGGGGCAGCTTATCCTTATTAACTGTCCATTCGTTTTGTGTACTTGAGCATCCGGCAAACATCAATGATACAATGAACAATGAGATTACAGACTTAATGTACAGATCATTTTTTTTCATGATTATTTATTTAATGAATAACTTGTTATTGTATCACAGTTGGATTTCCGATTTCCGCTTTATACGATTTGCCTCCCGAAACGACCTCATATTTATCACCTTTAACAGAAATATCAATAGTTTTACCACGGATTTTCAATCCTTTCACTTCCAATTCTTTAGCGAGTTTTGTGTTAGCGGGGCTGATAGTAATGAACCCATCAAAGCCGGCATTAATCCCAAGCATCCCAAAAAGTATTGATTCCGCAAGGCTAATTGTTCCGATATCTGCCTGTAAAGGGGTGTCCTGCCTGTAATCAACCTCATTTGCAACCTGCGAATCACCAAAGTAGGGCAGGCGTTGTCCCCACCATAATATGCGCCCCATAATTTTATCGGCCACTTCAGTTTTGCCCGAATTGTATAAAAGCCTGGCAATCTGGGGAGGGAAAATGGTACATGACCCGCCGCCGCCATTATCAATATCAACCTGGTCGTATGCGATGTCTTTTTTTGACATACTGTGAACTCCATAATCTCCCAGGAATTCCTTATCGTTAAGGTGGCTTAAAAGCCCATTTTCAATCTCATTGTCAATTACATCGCTGTTTAAAAGATAAAACATCTGGATAGTATATCTCACATTTTTGATCCCTTTATCATCTGCATAGCTGAACCATCTGAGTTTCGGGTCCCATAGTTCCTTTTTAAGAATTTTTTTAAGTTCCTTAGCCCGTTCCATAAGATATGGCTGGGGATTGCCCGCTAATTTGCATAATTCTGAAACCCGCTCATAATTTTTATACCTGAGACCATTGAGGTCTGGAATAACGTGATTATAGGTAAATTCCCTACTCAGCTCTAAATGATCGCCCCGTGGTCCGTAATCAACCAGTTTAACCGGTCCGGCTATGTAATCAAGATGCATTGCATTCCTGATCATATGGTCCAACACCGTTTCACCTTTGACAACCTCTTCTTTAAGGAAATCGGTATCTCCGGTATTTTTTATATAATTATATGTCAGTTGAATGATTAAATTCTGATTCACTGGATACCAGGATCCCGTCCCTTTTCCCGATATAGGATCGAAAGAGTGACCGTTATAAAGTCCTCCTGATCTGAAAAATTGCAGGATATGCTTTTTATCCGCTTCAGGGTCAAATAGTGGTAAAATCCCGGAAACGGCCCCATAATTCCACAGATAGTTTTTAAAACACCCGCCCTTTACCGAACCCGTAGGATAATATGGATTTAATGCCAACTCAGGTACCATATACCTGTTCATCATTAATATGCTAAGCGATCGATTGTATAATTTTTCAATATTCTTATTATCAGAGGTTAATCGTGGTAGTTTATCAAAAATGCTTTTTACTTCTGAGAGGTAGTAATCATCAGAAGATTTAATGTGCATCTTAATGTTCGATAAAAGATCGTTCCTCCATTGTAATGCTTTTTCTCTCCTTTCCATGGAAAAAACCAGCGATGTGGACATTTCCTGTCCGGGTTTTAGTTCGATTGTTCCATGAAAACGACGGGTTGCCTCTTCCCACCAGAGTCCCTTAAGATCACCCCCGATAGCAATCGCATAATCTCCCTGAACCCTCATGATTCCTTTCTTGTCCTCAGTATCAGCAACCGCTGTTTTGCTTTTCGGTGTACCAAACCCCCATATTTCTTCCCTGTCAAGGGTAATACGGTATGTAAACGGGGAATTACAAATAAACTGAAGAGGTATTTCTTTAGCTTCATTTGTTGTGTTTATCAGCTTTATAGAAAGCACACCGGCACGCATCCCATAGATCAATGTGGTGGTTGACATTATTTCTATGCCGTTTAACCGGCCAATCTGCTTAGTTTGAAATGGCAGCCATGTATAATGGTCAGTTTTAACTCTTTCGCCCCAAAGTCTCGGTTCGATAAAAAAATCGGAACTGACATAGGGGGGTGCCCAAAATCCATTGATAACCCCCACATAATCATAAGCAATACCTACTGAACCCATTCCATTTACAATCCCCAGGTGCTGAGGACGGGTAATAATACTGTCGCCGTCAGCCAAAAAAACGTCTCGGAAATAATTGCCCGTCTTGACCGGTATCTTTGAATTGTTTTCCCTGTTCTGAACCAGCGAGCAGGCTGAATAGACTATTGCTACTGCCAATAAAAAAATTACTTGATGAATCAAATATCTGTTCTTTTTCATGATCATATGAATGATTTCTATTCTTTTTAATTATTTTCCTTAAAAATAGCACCCCCATACTCAGGCCACCCCTCAACCGCTATCTTATTATAATATTGAAGTGCTATTTTCCCGTCATTCTTCCAGTCCCACTGGCCCCTGGGGTATGGCTTATCGTAGTTTTCCAATTCACTGGCAATCAGACGGATGTCTTTCAATCCCTGTCTGATAGTACTTTTTAATGATTCTGTTCTGAAAGCTTCACCTCTCGCATATATCCTGTATCCGAAATATGCTTTTATAACTGCTTCATAAAGCCGGGCTGTGATTATTGTGCGATAAAAAGTATTGTATAAATCGTTATACTTTTCTGCATCAATATATGGTTTAGCACCTGCTACGTTTGTAAGCGCTGCGATTGCGGTTTTAACCCCATACCTTTTCTCTGCCAGCATATAGCCAAGGAACTCTTCATCCATTTGTTCATCAGGAGTTACCATTTTGGTTTTCAAAATATGGGCTGCATCTTCTTCCAGTTGTCCTCCTGGCATTTTAAACCTGGCAGGAGATATGTGCTGAACGATATCTGTCCAGTAATTAAATTCCCTGTTCACATCGTGTTTCACAAAGACTACCGGGGGCTCAAGCCATTTCCCGGATACATGCCGTGCATAACTGGATGGATAAGGATCAAAATCAAGGCTGGAATGATTGGCGGTACTGGTTCCCAAGGTATAGAGTATAGATGTTACAATGTCGAATGCACTTTTAAATGCAGGCTTAATATAAGGTAATGCCTTTGCACCATAACGAGAGATTATAAATTCATCATATACAATTTCAGCAATCACAGTAGTGTCTTCGCTGTATCTTTTGAGTGCAGACAACAGTATCTCCGATGGCCTGCCTATGACAGACGTATTGCCAGATCTGTCTGTTCTCGCAACATATCCGATTACGTTCTTGCGCGACATATAAACGCCCCATCGCTTTAATATGTATTCTGGCCAGGTGTTGGCAATGATACCTTGTCCATTAAATTCGTTACCGGCATCAAACTCTATAATGGTTGGCCGGTTAATCATCCCTGCATATTTGTCGTTGGGATGCGTAAGAAAGAAATCGTGCGGGGTTTCCTTCATCATGAGGATGATTTTCTTACTTTTAATATAGCTTATGCACCCAATGGTTGTTTCGTACTCAGCATCATTATATGCAAAAGTGCGGATGTATAGTTTCTTTCCCAGTTCATCACAAACCACTGATGCCACTCCATCTATAACAGCAGCCAATTTTTCTGCTTTACTTTTCAGTTTTTTTGAATATTGTTGTTCACATCTTGCCCCAGTTTCAACAAACGTTAATATCAGTCCATCCACTTTGGGAACCAGTGCCATCATATCACGGTAATCCTGTTTGAACCAAGACCAGAAACCGGGATCGTCCAGATCAATGGTCCCATGCGGGCCTGTTTTAAACCTATCAGGATAGTAATCCAATTTATATAAAGCATGGTCCCATAATGTTACTTCTTTTATACCTGCATGATGGGCTCTGTCTATAAGCAGATTGATTTGAAGTTGTTTATCTTGATTCTTTATCTGCCTGAGATCCATTATGATGTTATGGGACAATTGCAAATGGTTAATATCATAATTATAGGCACTTTTAATAACTTTGTCAATTTCCCCTGGATTATCAGTTAAAATTGTCCAACCCCTCAATGTAATATTATTTACACTTAACGGTCTCTTCACTTCGTCTTTGCAGGAAAAAAAGAGTGTAATACAAAATACAATATGAATTATCTTCTGCATAAATTATAATTATATTATCTGACAAACAGCCTAAAATAAGTTTTGATCACACGAGAAATTTTATCAGGGTAGAAAATAATTGAACATTTACCGGCATACCATTCCCCATTACCAATAAAAATTAGCAATGAAAAGCCGGTTGAAAGGAGAATTGGAAATAATAGCCATCATCAAATAAAATTCTCAGGTGATTATATTTGATGCACTTATGATATTAACTACTTAATATCTATAAAGTTCTATTATACATCCTATAGTATTGAGGCTGTCTAAAAATCCTGTGGTTCTCTGTGACCATTCCGTGGTCGCCCATGTGAACAGTTGTTTACAAGGTTACCCGGAGCAGTCACAGAGTTGCACAAAGAGAAAGAACACTTTTTTCAGATTTTATAACAACCTCAAATATCCTTTGTTAATAACCTGGATTCTGAGTTAATATCGGTTTAATCTGTATTTGCGTGTTCGGTATTGGGAATAACAGGCAATTATCCTTGACCGTAAGTATCCTGTTCTGTGCCAGATAAGCATTAGGAAAATAAGTAGTCATTTCCTGTTTTAGGAAAGGTAATCCTCTGAATACCATATCGAACCATCTATCACCTTCCAGCAGGAATTCCTTTGCCCTTTCATCTGCGAGGGCCTGAAACATCTGAGCTTTAGTAAAGCCAGCCGTCAGATTGGGTATTCCTGCCCTTGACCTTACCTGGTTGATATAGGTGTATGCCTGTGCTGTCTTTCCATTTTCATTTAGTGCTTCGGCATACATAAGTAAGACATCGGCATATCGAAGGATAATGGTATTCGCACCTGACCAATAATTGAATGTAGTTTTGAGATCGAGGTACTTGGTGGAATAATTCCATGTATCAAAAATACCCAGGTTCGAAAATGCCATGGTAGCTAACAGTTGACTAGCTCTCTTGTCGTCCGGAGAAAATTTCCTGAGAAAAGCTGGCTCAATCATAAATACGCCGGAGCCTCCCTTTGTTGTGACATTTGGATATATTCCAATAGGAGCATTATAGGGAATTGAGGCAGTAACAAAAGGAGTGCTGAAATTGCCGACCCTGTCATAGTTGATGCTAAAGATTATCTCCTTGTTGAAAGGCTGGTCAGGATCGTACAAAACAGACAAAGTTTCCAGTTGCTTTCCACTCGTGGCGATAACATCGGCAAGTATAGTCTCGGCATTTGCGAAATCTTTCTTCCACATATATACTTTCCCCAACAATGTTTTTGCAGCAACCGTTGATGCTTTACCCCCTGCTTTTGCAAGATCAGCAGACGTACGATACGAGTCAATGTTCTTTGCTTCAGTTAAATCACTTATAATAAGCTTAAAAACATCATCCGGTGATGATCTTGGAACATCATAGATAGTTACAATATCAATGACCTTATCGTATACCGGTACTCCGCCAAAAATACGTATCAGGTTAAAGTAGGAGTATGCCCTGAGAAATTTGGCTTCGGCAGCGAACAATTTTTTATCAGTGTCTGATAAAGGAGAACCTGAAAGTTTATCAAGCAGCAGATTTACACGCTGAATAGTTGTGTAATTATTCGACCAGCTGGTATTAAGATCGCTGTTTAGTGCACTTACCACGAGTTTATCAATATCTACCATGGCTCCTGATGGTTGATATGACGTAATAAATACATTGTCACCAGTGATATCACCAAGATAAACATTAGAAGTGGCCGGACCCATGATTGACAGATAGCATCCGGCTAAAGCTGCATTGAAATCCTGATTGGTATGATAGAGTTTATCAAGGGATAAAACACCAGGGTTGTTTTTGTCAAGGAAATTTTCATTGCATCCCGAGGTCAGCACTATCATCAGACCAAATATGATGGCATTATTAATTAATTTTTTCATAATTCTCTAATAATAAATTAATGATTAAAATGTCAGGTTGATCCCGAAATTAATAGATTTTGCGAGTGGATATGACCCGTAATCTACACCGAACTGAGCACTTCCTGCTGCACCTCCATAGAAGTTAGCTTGGGGGCTATACCATGGATAACTCGAAAAAGTGTGTAAATTCTCAGCACTCAACGTCAGTCTCAATACACTAATGGATAATGATTTGCAAATTTGATCCGAGAAAGTATAACCGAGGGTCAGATTCTTAATTCTAACATAAGAAGCATCAAATACGTCATAAGAACTTCTCTCGAGCCTGTTCCCAGAGTAGTCCAGGTTATAGGCTCCGTAAACTGTTCCGGCTCTGTCAAACAAATATTTTGATAAATTTCCTTCAATTGGGGACATCCAGTTTTGATTTCTGAATGCAGGTACATATTTTGATGCCCCTTGGCTCCCGTCAATCACTATTCCCAGGTCCAGGTTTTTGTACCTGAACGTATTAGTCCATCCAAAGGTATAGTCAGGTAATGCTTTACCTATTTTTTGGTAATCGTCGGAATTTAGAATGCCATCTTTTTTAACTTCTTCGTAAATTGGATCACCTATTTTTGAACCACGTGGCCGGGGATACTTGGCAAGTTCTGCATCGGTTTTAAAAATACCGATACTTTTATATCCATAAATCTGGTACATCTCCTGTCCTTCAATAATCCAGACCATATCGTAAGCACCACTACCAAGTGTGATTATGCCGGTTTTACTGTGTATTGCAGTTGCTTTGTTCCAGACTTTGTTAAATATCCAGTTGGTGGTCCATGTAAAATCACCTTTTTTAATATTGACAGTGTTTAAAGCAAGTTCAATACCTTTATTGGTCACATCTCCAATATTGTCCAAAATAGAAGTGGATATCCCGTTTTCGGCAGGTAAGGACCGGTTGAGCAACATATCCCTTGTATTTCTGACATAAACATCAGCTACAAATTGGATCCTGTTTTTCATAATGGTCAGATCAACTCCGGCATTGTATTGCTCGTTGGTCTCCCATTTAAGGTTAGGATTCTCGATCTTGGAGGGAGATGCTGTAGTTACAGCACCGGCAGAACTTGCTGTCGGACCATAGATATACTGAGTACCGCCAAAATTAGCCTGACCCTGCCATGAGTAATTTCCTATCTGGTCATTACCCGATGTGCCATAACTTAACCTGAGTTTTAAATCACTAAAAAGGTTCTGTGCTTTCATAAACGACTCCTCGGTAATGCGCCATGCAGCTGATACTGCCGGGAATATACCATAACGGTTGCCCCGGGCAAATTTTGAAGATCCGTCGCGCCGAACAGAGGCCATAAGAAGATATTTATCTTTGTAATCATAATTTACCCTGGAAAACAATGATGAGAAGGTTTCTTCAGAAAATCCTCCCGAACCCTTGACATCATTTGCCCCAAAAATATTTGGACGCAAATAATCATAGAAACGCGGTAGCGGGCTTACCGCATTGGCTGTTCCCCTGTCGTTTACAGAAGCATCGGCTGCCGTTGATCTGCTGATAGAATATTGTTCACTGAAACCTGCAATTATGCCAAAATGATGGTCATTTGCAAAAGTGCGTTTGTAATCAATATAACCGTCATAGGTTCGTCTGGTATACAGGCTATTACTCTGGCCAGCCACTATATCTTTATATTGGGGAGTTGAAAAATTTGCAGCATCGCTGTGACCCTTAGCGGACAAATATGGGCTTTCATTATATTCCCTGTACCCTGCATTGACCAATCCGCTGGCGCTTATATTCAAATTCAGCCCTTTAATAATTTCGTAGTTTAAAAAGCTTTTCCCGGTGCCATTGAATTGATAATTTACATTATACACTTCTAAAAGAGCGGCAACAGGATTTCCATATCCGTTATACTGAAGTGGAGTACCCCAATCCTTCGAGACCTGTTGTCCGTAATCACCATTTGGCATATAAACAGGTATTACAGGATATTGTACTATGGCTGTCTCTAATATACCTCCTGAACTGTGAGCTGCATCACCCAGTTTATAGTTGCTCCTGTTTTTGCCATATAAGGCAAAATAGGTTAATCCTAAAGTAAGTTTATTGGTCAATTTCAATTCAAAATTACCATTTGAAGAGTAACTTTTATCGTAAGTTGTCAGGATAATACCTTCGTTGTTGAGATAATTGAAAGATACGTTATACTTTACCTTATCACTACTCCCATTGGCCGAGATTTGGTGGTTCTGGAACAATCCGGTCCTGAATATTTGATCCTGCCAGTTTGTATTCGCAACATCAGAAGCAAAAACAGGTTCAGGTTGCCCCGAAGCTTTATATGCCGCTTTTGAATAAGCAATATATTCCGGACCACTCAATACAGGTATCTTCTTCTCCACCTGTTGAAATCCTACTGTTGAATTATAGGAGAACTTTGCTTTACCTGAGCCGCTCTTGGTCGTAACAATCACAACCCCGTTACCTGCCCTCGAACCATAAATGGCACCTGCTGCTGCGTCTTTTAATACATTGACGCTTTCAACTGATTTGGGATTTAAGTTTGTGAATTCATTACTCGTGACAATCATTCCATCAATTACGTACAAAGGTTCGCTCCCTGCGTTGATTGAGCCGTAACCCCTCACCCTTATAACTGCTGCTGCACCTGGCGCACCTGAACCCTCTTCAACCATAACACCGGAAATATTGCCTGTAAATGCTTTGGCAATATTTGCTATAGGCATTTCACTTAACTTTTCTGCTTTAATAGTAGATACAGACGTTGTTAACTTCTTCTGACTGACAGTCCCATACCCGATTGCTACCACTTCTTCAATACCAACTGTTTCATCTTCAAGCTTTACATTAATAGCACTCTTCCCTGTAACTACTATCTCTTGTGCTTTCATCCCCACAAACGAAAACTGCAATACCGCATTTTCAGGAATATTGCTTAAAGAAAAAACTCCATTGCTGTCAGTAATTACACCGATAGTAGTTCCTTTAACAACTACCGAAACACCGGGAAGCGTTGCTCCTGCTGAATCAGTTACTTTACCGGAAAATTTTTTCCCTGGTTGCTGTTCGCCCATAAATGCCGGAGCCAATACTATCTTGCGATCAATCACCGTGACCTCAACGTTTCTTCCTTCAAAGATCGTATTGAGTACTTCCGTAATCTTTTCAT
>JBAXED010000021.1:0-44725 GCA_037140615.1 Prolixibacteraceae bacterium | reverse complement strand
GACCTTTTTGGATGGCTTCTTCAAAATTTCGTCCGATGGCCATTATTTCACCTACTGACTTCATGCTGGATCCAAGGTTCTTCGATACTCCGACGAATTTGCCGAGGTCCCAACGAGGGATTTTTACCACGCAATAGTCGAGGGCAGGTTCAAAACAGGCCGTGGTCTCTTTGGTAACGGAGTTCTTTAATTCGTGCAGACCATATCCAAGTCCGAGCTTGGCAGCTACGAATGCCAGCGGGTACCCTGTAGCCTTGGAAGCCAATGCGGATGATCTGGAGAGCCGCGCATTTACTTCTATCACCCTGTAATCTTCCGAATGGGGATCGAGGGCAAACTGAACGTTGCACTCTCCAATTACACCAATCTTGCGGATGATTTTTATTGATAAAGCACGTAATTTATGGTATTCGTCGTTCGACAAAGTCTGGGAAGGGGCGACCACGATCGACTCACCGGTATGGATGCCCAACGGATCGAAGTTTTCCATGTTACACACAGTGATGCAGTTGTCATACTGATCGCGGACTACCTCATATTCCACCTCTTTCCATCCTTTAATAGACTCCTCCACCAGGATCTGGCCTGAGTAGGAGAAGGCATTGTCAGCCAGTTTGTTAAGTTCTGTTTCATTCGAACAGAATCCGGAACCTAGTCCGCCAAGGGTGTATGCTGCACGGATAATGAGCGGATAACCCAGCGTATTGGCTGCATTTCTGGCTTGTTCGATGGAGGTACAGGCAATGCTTCGGGGGGTCAATACATCAATCTCGTGCAGGATGCCTGAAAAGATTTCGCGGTCTTCTGTGTTGATAATGGATTGAACCGGAGTTCCAATCACCTTCAGGTTGTATTTCTCCAAAATTCCCTGGCGGAATAGATCGACGCCACAATTGAGGGCAGTCTGTCCGCCGAAGGCCAGCAAAATACCATCCGGCTTCTCCTTTTGGATCACTTTCTCGACAAAATAGGCCGTGATGGGAAGAAAATATATTTTATCTGCGATATCGTCCGAAGTCTGAATGGTGGCAATGTTCGGATTGATCAGGATGGTGTAGACACCTTCTTCTTTCAACGCCTTGAGGGCTTGTGAGCCTGAATAGTCGAACTCACCGGCTTCTCCGATTTTCAGCGCTCCTGATCCCAGGACGATTACTTTCTTGATATTTGTGTTAAGCATAATGTTGTGTTTTTGAGTGACTAAAGTGAACTAAAGTGAACTAAAGTGACTAAAGTTATGGACTCCGAACGAATCATGCTCGACCCATAAGTACTCTAGTCACTTTAGCTCACTTTAGTCACTTTAGGCACTTTTTATATTGGAAATAAAATCATCAAACAAAAACTCCGTATCCACCGGACCGGAGGAAGCCTCCGGGTGGAATTGCGTAGAGAAGAAAGGTTTCGTTTTGTGACGGATCCCTTCGTTGGTATTGTCGTTCACATTGTAGAAAAGTGTTTCCCAATCATCCGGAAGAGAACTCTGATCAATGGCGTAACCGTGATTCTGCGAAGTAATAAAGCATCTGTTGGTGCCGGACAATAAGACAGGCTGGTTGTGACTTCTGTGACCGTACTTTAGTTTGTACGTTTTACAACCTGCAGCAAGTCCTAGTAGTTGGTTGCCTAGGCAAATTCCCATGATTGGCTTGTCCTGACTGATGGCAGTTTTTATATGTTGAACAGTGATGTCGCACATTGTCGGATCGCCTGGACCATTGGTGAGAAACAATCCATCATATTTCATGGTTGTAAAATCATAATCCCAGGGTACGCGAACTACTTTGACCCCTCTTTTGATCAGGCAGCGAATGATGTTGTTTTTTACGCCGCAATCCACCAGAACTACTGTTTTATCACCTTCACCATAGGTTTCTAAAGTATCAGAGCTGGCTTTGGCAACGAGGTTCATCAAGTTGGGATCTGTCAGCTCAATGGGCTCATCTTCAAACTCAATTTTGCCAATCATTGAGCCTTTTTCTCGAAGGATTTTTGTCAGTGCACGGGTATCGATACCATAGATTCCAGGTATTTGTTGCGAAATCATCCAGTCGGCAAGACTGGATTGTGCATTCCAGTGACTGTATCCGAAAGAATAATTGTCGACCACTAATCCGGTAATGTGAATCTTATCTGATTCAAAATGGCGGTGAAGCCCATTCTCTTTCTTGTCAACAGGAACTCCATAGTTTCCGATCATCGGATAGGTGGAGACAAGAATCTGCCCGGTGTAGGATGGATCTGTCAAACTTTCAGGGTAACCTGTCATGGCTGTATAAAAAACCACTTCTCCGGAAACTGATTTTTCGTAACCGAAGGATTTACCTTCAAAGGTTGTACCATCTTCAAGTACCAACTTAACTTTTCGCATATTTCTTTTATCTGTTAGCTTCTGGGTGTTTATAGATCTTTTAGGGCAATTTTGCTTTTTCATTAAAGAAAAAATGCGTTTTCACTACTTTTTAATCAGCAGTAAAAACGCATTTTTTGCGTTAACAAGATCGATATTCCCGGATGATGTCGCACGTTGACAAAAATAGGAAAATCTTCCGATTACACCAAAAAATACAATCAAATTTATAAATATTCATAAAAACTTAACATATGACTAAAAAACACCATAAAGTTATATAATTATACAAAATATGAATATATTTGCATTTTAATACGAATAAATATACAAATTCATATTTGTTTTGAAAAATAGAGATGAACGTTTTGAACTGATTAAGAAAATCATTTCCAACGAAGTTATCAGTAACCAGGATGACCTTCAGCTGAAGCTTTTGTCGAAGGGATTGGAGGTAACACAGGCTACTTTGTCGCGCGACTTAAAGGCCATGCAAGTCATTAAGGTCAGCGATTCCAAGGTGGGTTATGCTTATCGGCTGCCTACCGGGAGCGCAATAAATTCCGGCAACATGGAAGGCGCTCCTTCCAGGCTGAATTTTTTGGCTGATGGAGTTCTTGGTATAGAATTTTCCGGCAATTTGGGTGTGATTAAAACATTGCCGGGATTTGCTTCCAGCACTGCTTTGGCCATTGATGAGGCATGCAGCAGTGAAATACTTGGAACCATCGCCGGCGATGATACCATTCTGCTGATTATCCGCGAGGGAATTGGAAGGAGTGATGTCACAAAGACCCTGATCGGTATTATGCCAAAGCTTGAGAACAGATTATAATGCTACAATATTACACAGAGAAACCCCAGGAGAAGCACAGAGTTACACAGAGAAAAAATCCATTTCTTCTCTGTATAACTCGGAGATTCCTCTGTGAAACTCGTGTGATTTTTTTAAATATTAAATAACATTGTTACAACAAATGATATTCAGGAAAAAAAATACTGAACCCAAAAAGCCGGAAATCATCGTGATGCTGGCCAATGAGGCTCATCTGAAATATGTGGATGAAATAAATGACACCATCGAGAAAGCTTCGCTGGAACGTGGAACGGGTATCGCGAGGCGTACCCACGAATACATTGCTGACAAAATCAGCAATGGGAAAGCGATTATCGCTCTTGATGGTGAAAAATTTGCCGGATTTTGTTACATCGAATCGTGGAGCGATGAAAAATATGTGGCCAATTCAGGTTTGATTGTCCATTGGGATTACAGGGGTTTCGGCCTGGCTACCCGAATCAAACACAAGGCTTTTGATATTTCGAGAAAGAAATTTCCCGAAGCCAAATTGTTTGGTTTAACGACCGGTTTGGCTGTTATGAAAATAAATTCGGAGCTGGGATACAGACCGGTAACATTTTCTGAACTTACAGACGATGAGCAATTCTGGAAAGGTTGCCAAAGTTGTGTCAACTATGATATCCTGTTGCGGATGAAGCACTCCAAGTGCCTTTGCACCGGCATGTTGTATGATCCGGCCTGGCAAAAGGAAAAAAGCAAAATGAACATGCCGTTTGAGATGTTTAAAGAATGGCTGGAGAAGAGGAATAAGGATAAAGGATAAAGTAAAAAGGATAAAGGGGACATTTGAACTAAGACATGAGACATAAGACATGAGACATGAGTTATATGATTAGTGGAAATTTTGCTCAATGAGTTCTTCAATTTAGCCTTTAGCCTTTAACCTTTAGCCTTATAATTTTGATAGTGCATAAATATTGATTTGAATAAAAATATAGAAAGATGAAATACCCATGAGATACTTTTCACACCGATTGAGAATGAATATGAGGGTATTCCATGTGGCAATTAAAAAACAAATTATTTACACATGAAAGAAAAAGTTGTTTTGGCATTCAGCGGTGGTTTGGATACCTCGTTTTGCGCTATTTATCTTGCCAAAGAAAAGGGATTGGATGTCCATTCCGCAGTGGCCAATACTGGAGGATTCTCGCAGGAAGAACTTGCCGCGATTGAAAAGAAAGCCTATTCCTTGGGTGTCAAGTCGCACAAAGCCTTGGACATTACTGCTGATTATTACAGCAAGGGCATACGTTACATGGTATATGGCAATGTGTTAAGAAACAATACTTATCCAATTTCGGTTAGTTCGGAACGAATCTTTCAGGCCTTGGCAGTCATTGATTACGCCAAAAAAATAGGAGCTCAATATGTGGCTCATGGTAGCACAGGCGCAGGGAATGACCAAATAAGGTTTGACCTTGCTTTTGAAGTTCTGGCACCTGAAATAAAAATTTTGACCCCTACCCGAGACCTTGAGCTAACCAGGGATGCCGAGATCGAATACTTGCGTAACAACGGTGTGAAAGACAATTTCGAAAAGATGGCTTATTCTGTCAACCAGGGTCTATGGGGAACAAGCATCGGGGGCAAAGAAACCCTGACAAGCAACAAAACATTGCCCGAAAGTGCTTATCCTACTCATCTGACCAGGGAGGGCGAGGAAATTCTTACACTCGAATTCTTAAAGGGTCAGCTGAAGGCAGTTAATGGCAAAACTCACCACAATCCTGTTGATGTGATCAGGGAAGTCGAAAAGATTGGATCTGCCTGGGCTATCGGCCGCGACACCCATGTGGGAGACACCATCATAGGTATCAAAGGCAGGGTTGGATTTGAAGCTGCTGCTCCGATGCTGATTATCAAGGCTCATCATCTGCTCGAAAAACATACGCTCACCAAATGGCAGCAATATTGGAAAGAGCAACTGAGCAACTGGTACGGAATGTTCCTTCACGAAGCTCAATACCTGGAACCTGTGATGCGCGACATGGAGAAATTTCTCGAAAGCAGTCAGGAAAACGTAACCGGGAAGGTGATTATCAAACTCTTGCCATATACATTTCAACTAGTCGGAATTGAGTCGGAGCATGATCTGATGAACAGCAATTTCGGATCATATGGCGAGATGAACAAAGGCTGGAGCGCAGACGACGCCAAGGGTTACACCAAGATATTGAGCAATCAGCTGAAGATCTTTTATGCGGTAAATAAATAGAAATGGCAACAAGCAATAATATTCGAGTCGGAATTGTCGGAGGTGCCGGATATACTGCCGGAGAGTTGATCCGTATCCTTTTGTATCATCCAAATGCAACTTTGAAATACGTTCAAAGCAGCAGCAACAATGGTCAACTTATTTCTTCGGTTCACAAGGATCTTTTGGGTGAAACTGATTTGATTTTCAACAACATCGATTTTGGTCAGGTTGATGTGATTTTTCTATGCTCTGGTCATGGGAAATCGATTGAATATCTCGCCAAAAATGACCTTCCAGGGCATCTGAAAATAATTGATCTAAGCCACGATTTTCGCTTGAAAAGGTTTGGAAACAATTTTGTATATGGGCTACCGGAGTTGAACCGGTCGGCAATAAAGCAGTCTTCATACATAGCTAATCCCGGATGTTTTGCTTCAGGTATCCAATTGGCTCTTCTGCCTCTGGCTGATGCCGGACTGATCATGGGCGACCTCCATGTGAATGCCATTACCGGATCAACCGGTGCAGGACAAGAACCCACAAAAACATCCCATTTCAGCTGGAGAGATAGCAATTTGTCTGTTTATAAGGCATTTGAACACCAGCATCTTGGTGAGATTTGCGAAAGTCTGAAACAGGCGCAACCCAATTTTGCAAATTCGGTTCATTTTATTCCCGTGAGGGGAAACCATACGCGGGGCATTTTCACCACTGCTTACACCCGTTTTGCGGGAACTCTGGCAGATGCGACAAAATTGTTTGCCGATTATTATCAGTCTCATCCGTTTGTATGGCTTACCGATGAAAATCCTGATTTGAAACAAGTCGTTAACACAAATAAATGCCTGCTTTATCTCGAGAAGCATGGAGATCAGCTGATGATCATTTCATGCATAGACAATCTTTTGAAAGGTGCTTCCGGTCAGGCCGTGCAGAACATGAATCTGATGTTTGGCATCGATGAGAATGCTGGATTGAATCTGAAAGCAGTGGCTTTTTAATGGTTAATGGTTAATGGTTAATGGTTAATTCGCTCATCATTAACCATCAACCAAGGATCATTTTTGAACAACTAAAAATCTAATATCGTGAACCTTTTTGACGTTTATCCCCTTTATGACCTGACTCCGGTTTCGGCTATCGGGTGCACCATTACCGATAAGAATGGTGTTGAATACCTTGATTTATATGGAGGTCATGCAGTGATCTCAGTGGGTCATTCGCATCCACATTATTTGAAACGGATCACTGATCAGCTAGAAAAGATAGGATTTTACTCAAATTCGGTACAGAATCCGATGCAAGAAGAGCTGGCTTCCAAGCTGGGAGAACTTTCCGGTTATGGTGATTACAGCCTGTTTTTATGCAATTCGGGGGCAGAAGCGAATGAAAATGCCTTGAAATTGGCCTCCTTTCTGACCGGGAAAAAGAGGATTGTGGCCTTCGATAAATCATTTCATGGTCGAACTTCAGCCGCTGTGGCAGTGACGGATAATCCCAAAATTGTTGCCCCGCTCAATGATGTGCACGACCGCGTTATTCTTCCGCTAAACGATACAGAGGCTTTGAGAGTTGCCTTATCGTCCGGGGAGGTAGCGGCAGTCCTGGTGGAAGGTATCCAGGGTGTAGGCGGATGCAGGGTGCCTGATCCGGCATTTCTTCAGAATGCCAGTAAGCTGTGCAAAGAGAAGGGAGCGCTGTTAATTTTGGATGAAGTGCAATCCGGCTATGGCCGTAGCGG
Organism: Prolixibacteraceae bacterium; assembly: GCA_037140615.1. Classification (GTDB taxonomy): domain Bacteria; phylum Bacteroidota; class Bacteroidia; order Bacteroidales; family Prolixibacteraceae; genus CAINVV01. The sequence continues at coordinate 37,575 of JBAXED010000021.1, read as the reverse complement.
AAAATTCTTTGCCCACCAATACGCTGGTATTCGCGCAGATGTGATTACAGTAGCGAAAGGAATGGGCAACGGCTTTCCGATAGGGGGAGTATTGATTGCTCCTGAATTCAAACCCTGGCACGGAATGCTTGGAACAACTTTCGGTGGTAATTACCTGGCTTGTGCTGCCGGACTGGCGGTTTTGGAAATCATGGAGCAGGAAGATCTGATAGAAAATGCGGCAACTGTTGGAGGAATTCTTTTGGAGGAATTGGCTTCCTTCGCGCAGATAAAAGAGGTTCGTGGCAAAGGATTGATGATTGGGTTAGAATTTGAGGAGCCGGTGGTGGCTCTTCGCAAAAAACTATTGTTCGAAGAGAAAATATTCACGGGAGTAACAGGAACTCATGTGATCAGGATATTGCCGCCTTTGACATTGACAAAGAATGATGCAGTTAGATTCCTTGAAACCTTCAGCCGTGTTGTGAAAAATATGTAATTTGCACAGTCAATAAATAAGGAAATAGCCAGGAGGAATATATTCACACCAACCGAAAATGATTATGTGGAAATTCCATCTGGCAACTAAAAAACAAAATTATAATCAGATGAAACAATCATGCAAATAAATCAAGTCAATATAGGAATTATTGGAGGTGGAAATCTCGGTAGATCAGTTGCTGAAGGCTTTCTGAAAGCTGGGATTGAGCCTTCCAAAATCTGCATCACGCGCCGAAGGGTGCACTTGCTGGAAGATCTTAGAACAAAAGGTGTAAGCATCGAAAAGGAGAATGCGAAAGGTGTTGCAGGTCGGGAGGTAGTAGTCCTGGCTGTAAAACCATACCAGGCCATCGAACTGCTTCGCGAGCTAAAACCGCATTTGAAACCCGGGCAAATCCTTCTCTCCTTGATGACCGGAATCTCTTTGGCCGAATTAAACGAAAATGTTCCTGAAGGTGTGCTCACATTCAGGGTGATGCCAAACACTGCCGTAGCATTGCAGGAATCCATGACACTGATTGCCGCTCCTGATTGTGATCCGGCCATTCAGAAACTGGTTGGGGATCTTTTTGAAACACTGGGTAAAGTGATTTTTATCAACGAGGAGTTGATGGCTGCCGCAACCGTATTAGGTGCCTGCGGAATTGCTTTTGCTTTGCGCTTCATTCGTGCCGCCATTCAAGGTGGCGTGGAAATTGGATTTGGTGCCGATGTAGCCCAGCAAATTGTTGCCCAGACAGTAAAAGGCGCGACAGAGCTCATCCTTCAAACCGGAAGGCACCCCGAACAGGAAATCGATAAGGTGACTACGCCAAAGGGCATTACGATTTCAGGCTTAAATGAAATGGAACATCAAGGTTTTTCCTCGGCTTTGATACGTGGTTTGCTTGTCTCTTTTAATAAGCTGAACAATGCCTCCTCGACTACGCTCGGGGACCGGGTTTCTTCATCCAACTCCCCCTCGACTTCGCTCGGGGACCGTTCTCAACTCTCAACTCTCAACTCTTAACTTAAAAAAAATGGAACGACAAATCATTGAGATCGCCAATCGTCTCAAAGGAATGCGCGAATCGCTGGAAATATCACCCGAAAAGGCAGCACAAACCTGTGACATTTCAGTGCCGGAATACCTGAAATATGAGAGTGGGGAAATGGATATTCCTGTCAGTATTTTGCATCGGATGGCCAGGCATTTTGGGTTTGATATTACCACCCTTCTTACTGGAGAGCAGCCTCATGTTCACACTTTTGACCTTACCAGAAAAGGGAAAGGCGTTGTGGTTCAGAGGCGTCAGTCTTACAACTATGAGTCGTTGTCGGCCAATTTTGCCAACCGCAAGGCGGACCCATATTTTGTGATTGTTGAGCCAAAAGAGGATCCTGAAATTGCCATCAACGCGCACACCGGACAGGAATTTCATTACATGCTCGAGGGCCAGATGAAGGTATGCATCGGAGACAATGAGCTCATCCTTAATCCGGGAGACTCCGTCTATTTCGATTCGTCTATTCCTCATGGGATGCAGGCAATGAATGGCAGGGTTGCAAGGTTTTTGGCGGTAGTTCTGTGATAAAATAGTATCAATGGGTATTTCTTCGTCATACAAAAAAATAGTCGTTAAAGTTGGAAGCAACGTGCTGACCAGGGATGATGGGATGCTCAATGTTTCCAAAATGGCTCATATTGTTGAACAGATTACCAAACTGAAAAGGGAAGGGGTGCAGGTTATTCTGGTCACCTCAGGGGCGGTAGCAGCAGGTCGGGCCGAGGTTGAACCACTTAAAAAGCTGGATCCTGTTTCCAGTCGGCAATTGTGGTCGGCCGTTGGTCAGGTAAAATTGATTAACCACTATGCTGAACTATTTCAGAAGCAGGGAGTCACCATTGCCCAGGTGTTAACTACCAAGGAGAATTTTGGCGACCGCCTGCATTACCTGAACATGCGCAACTGCATGCAAACGCTGCTCGAAAATGAGGTCATCCCGGTAGTTAATGAAAATGATACTATTTCAGTAACGGAGTTGATGTTTACAGATAACGATGAGCTTTCCGGATTGATAGCTTCCATGATGGACATGGAAGCACTGGTTATTCTTTCAAATGTCGACGGTGTCTATACTGCCGCCCCGGATCTACCTGGCAGCGAACTGATCCGGACTATTCATCCCAACAGAAGCATTGAAAAGATTTCCATTTCTACTCAAAAATCGAATTTTGGCAGAGGCGGGATGCTGACTAAATATCACATTGCCGCGAAACTTGCCGGACAAGGTATCTCGGTATTCATCGCCAATGGATTTAAGGAGAACATATTAATAGATATTCTGCATGGGACCAATAAGCCGGCATTTACCCATTTCCTTCCAGCCACCAAGAAATCAAGCGGTGTGCGCAAATGGCTTTCCCATTCGGACGATTTTGCCCGGGGTGAGGTAGTCATCAACGAAGGAGCACGTTCAGCCTTGCTTTCTGATAAGGCAGTTAGTCTCCTCATGATAGGTATTTCCGCGGTTACGGGATATTTTAAGGAGGGTGACATAGTGCGGATCAAAGACCACGAAGGCAACTTACTTGGATTAGGGAAGGCTTCTTTTTCATCTGATGAAACCATGGAAGAGAAAGGTGGCAAGAAGACCAAACCCTTTATTCATTATGATTATTTATACCTCATTTGATTTCTATGGAATCGCCATATAATTTTAAATCGGTTTTGGATGCCAGCAGAAAGCTGGGAAAACTCACTAATGAGCAGATCAATCTATTGCTCATGAAGTTGGCCGATGCAGCCGAGGAGAACGTGGATGATATCCTGAAGGAAAATCAAAAGGATCTGGATCGGATGGATCCTGCCGATCCAAAATACGACCGGTTGAAACTCACCAGGTCACGAATTGAAGCGATTGCCAATGACATCCGGAATGTTGCGGCTTTGCCTTCCCCGTTAGGGAGAATACTGAGCCAGGAAACAATGCCCAACGGATTAAAAATAAGAAAGGTAACTGTGCCTTTTGGTGTGATCGGAATTATTTTTGAGGCGCGTCCAAATGTTACTTTTGATGTCTTTTCGCTGTGTATTAAATCGGGAAGTGCTGTGGTATTGAAAGGTGGGAGTGATGCCCATTGTTCCAATCTGGCCATTGTTGCCGTCATCAAAAAAGTATTGTCGACCTTATCAATTGATGAAAATTCGTTGCTTTTATTGCCACCGACCAGAGAAGCTGCCACGGATTTATTGAATGCCAGAGGATTTGTTGATCTCATTATTCCAAGAGGGAGTCAGGCTTTGATCGAGTATGTAAGGGAAAATGCAAAAATTCCGGTTATCGAGACAGGAGCTGGCATTTGTCATACCTATTTTGACTTAGATGGCGACAAAGAGATAGGAAAGCAGGTGATTCATAATGCAAAAACACGTAGGGTAAGTGTTTGTAATTCTTTGGATTGCCTTATTATTCACAAAAATCGCATCCATGACTTGCCTTATTTGCTAAGTCTGATGCCTGCAAGTAATGTTGAAATTTTTGCCGATCCATCCGCTTTTGCGGTAATGGCACAATCATATCCTGCTCATTTACTTCACAAGGCTACAATAGAATCCTTTGGAACAGAGTTTCTCTCTTACAAGATGGCTGTAAAAACGGTTTCTTCGCTGGATGAGGCCCTTGAACACATCGCCACTTTTGGTTCAAAACACAGTGAGGCGATCATCTCATCAAACAGGGATACGCTCGATGAGTTTTTGCATACCGTTGATGCGGCGGCTGTTTTTGCCAATACCAGTACATCTTTCACCGATGGAGCGCAATTCGGATTGGGAGCAGAAATCGGTATCAGTACTCAGAAGTTGCATGCACGCGGCCCCATGGCTTTGCAGGAGATTACGACTTATAAATGGATTGTGGAGGGGGAGGGGCAAGCGCGGGAATGAACAAGAAAAAGAGATATAAGACATAAGACATGAGATATAAGACATGAGATATAAGAGATGAGATATAAGAGATGAGATATAAGAGATTAGAGTTGAGATAAAAGGGAATTCTTCCTGTCAATTGTAGTGTGTTTTTTGCTAAACTCAAATTACCATCAAAACGAAATCTCATGTCTCATGTCTAATGTCTTATATCTTATGTCTTATGTCTTATGTCTCATCTCTCAAATTAAAATTCAAATCTGAAATGAGAAATTTTGCATCTGTGTATGACCTGCCCAACCTGACTGAGGCGGTAAAAATGGCCAGGGAAATTAAGAAAAATCCCTACGGATACCAGCATCTTGGGTTGAATAGAACCATGGTACTGATCTTTTTTGACTCCAGTTTGCGTACCAGGTTAAGTACCCAAAAGGCTGCCATGAATCTGGGAATGAATACAATGGTTTTGAATGTCAGTCAGGATGGCTGGTCGCTGGAGACCGAACTTGGGGTGGTGATGGATGGTGATAAACCGGAGCACCTTCGCGAAGCAGTTCCTGTTATAGGCACCTATTGCGATGTGATCGGTGTTAGGGCTTTTGCACGTTTCGAAAGCAAAGAAGATGATTATCAGGAGAAGATTCTAAAACAATTTATCGATTATGCCGGAGTGCCAATTGTCAGCATGGAAGCTGCCACCCGCCATCCGTTGCAGAGTTTTGCAGATCTGATTACCATTGAGGAGTTCAAGACTAAACCAAGGCCAAAGGTGGTACTTACATGGGCACCTCATCCAAAAGCTTTGCCGCAGGCAGTACCAAACTCCTTCGTAGAATGGATGAGGCAGACCGACTATGAATTTGTAGTCACACATCCTGAAGGCTATGAGCTGGCTCCGGAGTTTATGGGTGACTTGAAAGTCGAATACAATCAGGATAAAGCCTTCGAGGGAGCCGATTTTATCTATGCCAAGAACTGGTCTTCCTTCGGACAATACGGTAAAATCCTTTCTAAAGATATGAACTGGACGGTTACCATGGATAAAATGAAATTGACAAATCATGCAAAATTTATGCATTGTCTCCCTGTAAGAAGAAACATGATTGTGACAGATGACGTATTAGACAGTGAATATTCGATTGTCGTGCAGGAAGCAGAAAATCGCGTATATTCGGCACAAACTGTTTTAAAATTGATATTGGAAAATTTGGTATGAAACGAACATGTTGCTTCACAACACCAAATAATATGACAATAATTTTCATCAACATGGAGTTCCATACTACCATTAAAAAACAAATTATTACAGTATGAAAGATCGACTGACCATCATCAAAGTAGGGGGAAATGTTGTGGAGGAGGAGGAATCGTTAAAATCCTTGCTGAAGGATTTTTCACGGATTGCCGGCAATAAAATTCTGGTTCATGGTGGAGGAAAATCCGCGAACTTGCTATCAGAAAAACTTGGCATTGAAAGTAAAAAAGTAGATGGGAGAAGGATCACCGATGCGGAGACTCTGAAAGTGGTTACGATGGTTTATGCCGGGCTGGTTAACAAAAATATTGTGGCCGGTTTGCAGGCATATGGCACCAATGCCATCGGACTAACCGGCGCTGATTTGGATTTGATCCGTGCGGCAAAACGACCTGTTGGAGAGGTTGATTATGGTTTTGTCGGAGATATTAAGTCTGTCAATTATCAGGCTTTAAACGAGTTACTTACTTCGGGTGCGATACCGGTTGTGGCTCCCATTACTCATGACGGGCATGGTCAGCTGCTCAATACAAATGCTGATACCATTGCTTCGGAACTTGCCGTGGCAATGTCCTACGACTTCGAAGTTCAGCTAATCTTCTGTTTTGAGAAGAGTGGAGTGCTGATGAATGAATCTGACGACAACTCAAAAATAAATGAAATCACGCCTGAACTTTTTGCGCAGTTGAAAGCAGACGGAATAGTGACCGGAGGAATGATCCCTAAATTATCTGACGGCTTTGCCGCATTGCACAAAGGCGTTGGCGTGGTAGTCATTACGAACCCGGCAGGGATTAAAGAAGGGCTGCGCGGAACGAGGTTGGTTTTGGAGTAAGTGACTAAAGTGAGCTAAAGTGAGCTAAAGTGACTAGAGTTTTGGACTCCGAACTATTTAAGCAAGTGGTGTAAGTACTTTAGTCACTTTAGTTCACTTTAGTCACTCTAGTCACTTGTACCCGTGAAAAACTAATGTAATTTCTACTCCATATGAACCCGGTATTTGTTGAAGATTCCATAGCACTCTTGAAAGCCATGATCCGTATTCCTTCTCTTAGCAAGGAGGAGGATGTGGTGAGTGATATGATCTATCAGAAGTTGACTTCATGGGGATACCAGCCCTTTCGGGAAGGCAACAATGTCTGGATTCGTTCTTCCCGCTGGGACGATAATTTGCCAACCATATTGCTAAATTCGCATGTAGATACTGTTCGTCCTGCCAAAGCCTGGAGTGCTGATCCATTTGGTGCTGAAGAAGTTGATGGCAAAATGATTGGTCTTGGCAGCAATGATGCAGGTGCATCTGTTGTCTCTCTTTTATGCACATTCAGACACCTCGAACAAAAACAACAACCATACAACCTTATCTTTTGCGCCAGTGCCGAAGAAGAGATTTCAGGTCTGAACGGGATTGCTTCCGTATTGAAAAATTTTGGCCAAGTCAGTCTGGCTGTCGTTGGAGAACCTACCGGGATGCAGATGGCTGTGGCAGAGAAGGGTCTGGTGGTGCTTGATTGTGAGGCCAAAGGCAAACTTGGTCATGCAGCCCGGAACGAAGGGGAGAATGCTATTTACAAGGCAATGGCCGATATTCAGATCTTAACAGGATTGTCATTCCCAAATCAGTCAAAATTACTAGGACCAGTGAAGATTACAGTTACGCAGATTGAGGCTGGAAACCAGCATAACGTCGTGCCGGATTCATGCAAATTTGTTGCAGATGTAAGAACCAATGAGTATTATTCTAACCATGAAGTTCATGAAATTATTTCTCATGCAATTTCTTCTGAGGTAACTCCACGCTCTTTTCGCCTTAACTCCTCAAGTATTCCTGTCGAACATCCCTTGGTGCAAAGAGGGATTCTGTTGGGATTGTCGCCCTATGGATCACCGACAACTTCCGATCAGGCTGTTATCCCATGCAATTCAGTCAAGATTGGTCCTGGGGAATCTGCTCGTTCCCATACCGCAGATGAATTCATCTATTTGGATGAAATCCGGAAAGGTGTTGAAATTTATGTAAAGCTGCTGGACCAGCTTTACATCTGAAAAATAATTGAAAATTATTTTTCAGATGTAAAGTCTTCTTCTTCTGTGTCCAACTCAAATCCAACCTCAGCAAAAGGATCATCCCCGTTGACAATTTTCGTAAAATTCTCAGGTATTTTCTGAACTTCAGGAATATAGGGGAAAACATCCACAATCGGACTTTCCATGATGCCTCCGATTTCGAAATCGGCCATCATCCCTTTCATTGCCTCGATTACCTGGTCATAGGCATTTTTTACATTGCTTGAGAAGACAAGAACGAACTGGCTTACCCTCTTTTCTTTGCCATTCTCCTCGTCAAAAGTGATGAAAGTGACCTTTGACTTGTACCAACGGTCGCCAACTTCGGATGGGATAATCTCGGCCAGTTTTGTCCGGGAGATTCTGGTTACACTGAACTCGCCGCTCACCATGGTCACCAGCTCTTTGTATATTCTTGTCTCTGCTTCAGTAAAGGATACTGCATCAAGCAAGTAGGTTTCACTTACTTTTTTTTCGCGGCCATCTTCTCCCATTTTGGAGTATTTTGCCGTGCATTCAAACCAGGTATTCATAGTCAAATTTTGATTATTCGTTTTTTAATAAACATTTGTTGCCAATTTGAAAGGCAAAAGGTTAAAGGCAAAAAGTTAAAGGCTAAAGGCTAAAGTGAAGAACTCATTGAGCAAATTTCCACTAAACTCATAACTCATAACTCATAACTCATAACTCATGTCTCATGTCTCATGTCTCATATCTTAGTTCAAATACCCACTTTAGCCTTTAACCTTTAACCTTTAGCCTTTTATCAAGCTCCGCCTTGATCAGCTTCCCCCAAATCTTGTACCCATCACGATTCAGGTGAAGATGATCATCCCTAAATAGTTCGTTGCGGGGTTCGCCTTTTTCGTTTAAAAAGCTTTGGGCAGTTTCAATAAAATAAAGATTTTTCTGCTTTTTGCACAGCGCCTTTAGTCCGGCATTGTTTTCCTGAATCGCAGCCCATTTTTTCCAGCGGCTCTGGCATGGAGTGATTTCAATGATAAAAATTGGCTGTTTTTTATATTTGGCACGTATCGTTTTGATGATTTTCCGAAAAGTTGCCGTGCTCTCTTTCGGAGTTAAGTCGTCGGGTGATCCAGTGATATCGTTTCCTATAAATATGGCAACGGCACTGAATTGATGTGGATAAACGATTCGCTCTGTGTAATATGCAACGGCAGGAGAGTTTGATCCGCCAAATCCTCTTTGAATAATCGGATAAGGTGACAGCTCTTCCTTGATGGTGCTCCATATCCGGATACTGGAACTTCCTGTGAAAAGAATGGAATTATCCGGGTATTTTTCTGACTGATTGAGTTTGTCAAAGGCAGCAATTTCGCCTTCCCATTTGTCTCCAAATTTTGGCTTATCCTTGGGAGCCGCAAAGGCAGAAATAACAAAAATGGAGACGAATAAAATCGTTGAAATGCTTCGAAAGCGACTGACAGTTCTCATATTTTCTTCGATGAATTTAGAAAGGCAAAATAGGGAAATTATATGATTTCACCATGTAAGTCAAACTCTTCGGCATCAGTTATTCTGACTTGGTAGAACTGTCCAATTTTTAATTTGGAGTTACTGATCAGCACTTCGCCATCAACTTCCGGCGAATCGTATTCGGTTCGTCCCACAAAATAATCCTCTTCCTTGCGGTCGATAACAACCATGAGTACCGATCCGATTTTTTGTCTGTTTATCTCATAGGCGATCTCCTGCTGAATGGCCATGATCTCTTCGGCACGTGCCATTTTAACCTCCTGAGGAATAATATCCTCGTACGTTTCTCCGGCAAAAGTATCTTCCTCGTGGGAGTATGGGAAAACGCCAAGCCGTTCGAATCGCATGTCGCGTACAAACTTTTTCAAAGCTTCGAAATCTTCTTCGGTTTCTCCCGGATGGCCTACCAGCAGAGTGGTCCTGATATGAATGCCGGGCACCTCTTCCCTGATCCTTTTTATCAGGGCGATGGTTTCGGCTTGGGTAATATTCCGGCGCATCAGCTTCAGCATGTGATCGCTGCAATGCTGCAGGGCGATATCAAGGTATTTGGCTACATTCTTGTTGTTGCACATCACCGGAAGGAGATCATATGGGAATTTGGTCGGATAGGCATAATGCAATTTGATCCATTCGATTCCTGTGATGGCGGCCAACTTCTCAGTTAATTCCGCCAGTTTCTGCTCCTGGTAGAGATCGATTCCGTAATAGGACAAATCCTGGGCGATCACCAACAGCTCTTTGACTCCTTTTCCTGCGAGATCAGTTGCCTCTTTGACAAGCTCCTCCATTGGAATAGACCGGTGTTTTCCCGTCATTCTTGGGATGGCGCAGTACGAACACTGGCGGTTGCAACCTTCAGAAATTTTTAAGTAAGCGTAGTGGGCGGGAGTTGTCTGATAGCGCTGGTGCGATAAGCTCATCCGATATTCGGCTTTAAGATCCTCAACCATCTTTTTGACTTGAAATTTCCCATAGAAACCATCTACTTCGGGAATCTCTTTGATTAGATCATCTTTGTATCGTTCAGTCAAACAGCCAAATACAAATATTTTATCGATGTCGCCATTTTTCTTGGCTTCTACGAATTCGAGTATGGTATTGATCGACTCTTCTTTCGCATCGAGGATAAAACCACAGGTATTGATTGCGACCATACGGGCATCCTGCACTCCTCCGTCGTGAACAACCTTGTAGCCATTTGCAGCCATTTGGGACAAGAACAGCTCTGAGTCAACCAGGTTTTTGGAACATCCCATGGTAACGACATTGATAGATTTGGCCATTGTTCAGTTGAGAGTTGAGAAGATGAGAAGATGAGAAAATGTGAAAGTGTGAAAATGTGAAAATTTGAAAATGGGAAGATGAGAATATGAGAATATGAGATTTCTTACATTTTTCACATTAGCACATTAGCACATTTTCACATTAGAAGCACATTGCACATTATTTGAACAGCGAATCAACGAATTCGGTTCGATGAAAGATTTGGAGGTCATCCAGGCCTTCACCTATGCCAATATATTTGACCGGGATTTTAAACTGATCAGAGATGCCTATCACCACACCACCTTTGGCTGTTCCATCCAATTTGGTCAGAGCCAGTGCCGTAACCTCGGTAGCCAAAGTAAATTGTTTGGCTTGTTCGAAGGCATTTTGTCCGGTAGACCCATCCAGTACGAGCAATACTTCATCCGGTGCATCCGGAAATACCTTTTGCATCACTTTTTTGACTTTGGAAAGTTCGTTCATCAGGTTGATCTTGTTATGAAGCCGACCTGCTGTATCGATGATGACAACATCCGCCCCTGAGGCTTTGGCAGATAGAAGTGTGTCATATGCAACCGAGGCTGGGTCGGATCCCATTTGCTGCCTGACAATCGGCACTCCAACACGGTCTGCCCATATTTGAAGCTGTTCGATGGCTGCAGCCCTGAAAGTATCGGCTGCGCCAAGAACAACAGATTTTCCTGCAGCTTTGAATTGATGGGCTAATTTGCCGATGGTGGTTGTCTTGCCAACACCATTTACACCAACAACGAGAATTACATAAGGATGATCAGATTTTGGCAAATCGAAATCAGCCACCTCAAAAGAGTTATTTTCTGCCAGAAGAGCAGCGATTTCACTCCGTAGAATGCCGTTTAATTCGGAGGTGCCAACATATTTGTCGCGGGCCACCCGTTTTTCGATGCGCTCAATGATTTTAAGTGTGGTATTTACCCCCACATCGGAGGAGATCAAAATCTCTTCCAGACTGTCGAGAACTTCGTCGTCTACCTTTGTTTTACCAATGACAGCGCGCGAAAGCTTAGAGAAAACACTCTCTTTTGTCTTCTCAAGCCCTTTATCGAGACTCTCTTTTTTTGATTTTGTAAAACTGAAAATACCCATTTTTGGAATTATTGAGGGTTGGGTTAAAGATAGGAACAAAGTTACAATGGAAAGAAGTTGATTTGATTTGAAGTGATAAAAAAAGAAAGCTCTCATCAGACTGACGAAAGCTCACTTTAAATATTTTTAAGTATCAATTACTTTTTGGCAAAATATTCTTTTACCATTTCGTTGGGAACGATCTCCTCAACAAATGTATACGCACCGGATTTTTCCGATTTAACCATTTTGATAACCTTGGAATATGCTTTTCCGGCACCTTTCTGAAGTGATGCAACTACTTTCTTTGCCATAGCTCAATTATTTTATTTCGCGGTGTACGGTGACACGCTTCAAAATTGGATTGTATTTTTTCAGTTCGAGACGTTCCGGAGTATTTTTCCGGTTCTTCTTTGTTACATATCTGGAAGTACCAGGAAGACCGCTTGCTTTGTGCTCGGTACATTCCATGATAATCTGCTGTCTGCCAGTTTTCTTAGCCATTGTTCAGTACTTATTAAAAATTTTCGATGAAGCCTTTTGCTTTCGCCTCTTTCAAGGTGACATTCAGGCCGTTTTTATTAATCGTTCTCAACCCGGCGGCTGATACATTCAGTTTGATCCAACGGTCCTCTTCCGGAAGATAAAACCTTTTGGTGAATATGTTCACCATGAATTTCCTTTTGGTTCTCCGCTTTGAGTGGGAAACGTTGTTCCCAACCATCACTTTTTTACCTGTAATCTGACAAACTCTAGACATTGTGTGTATTTTTTAACTTCTGTCCCACTTTTTTTAAACAGTGTGCAAAGTAACGACTTTTTGTTTTAATAATCAAACAATGGCAAACATTTTATTCCAAGTTTTTTTGCCTCCTGATTATTTCACTTTTTAATTACATTTGGATGGATTTCAAATGATTCAAGTGACAACGAATAAGATAAGATATTATCCTACTTTTTGGCAGGCGGTAAATCTGATCGTCCTCTACACCTTTTTGCAAACGCTCATCGATTTCCCTCTGGCATTGTATGATTATCAGTATGGAACTGATTGGCTGCGTGAGCCTTTGCTTAAATTGCCGGTCTTCTTTGGAACTACTTTTGTCATTCTCTTTTTGGGAACACGTTTCTCCGGATTACCCTTGCAGGAGATCTATCCGATGAAATCTTTTCGGTGGCTGACTGTCCCGGCCTTGTTTGTTTCGCTGCTTTCACTTCAATTTTTCATGAATGCAATTTCACTCCGTGTCGACAAGATATTGCCCCCTCCCGGATGGTTTTTGGAGCTTTTTGCCCGACTTTTTGAATCAGACCAGGGAATTTGGGGCGGCATTTTAAGGGTGGTGATATTGGCTCCAATAGTCGAAGAATTGATATTCAGGGGAGTTATTTTTTCCGGATTTCAACGTATTTATCCCTCTTTTTTGGCCATCTTTTTCTCTGCACTTCTATTTGCGCTATTTCATTTGAATCCCTGGCAGCTGCTTCCGACATTTCTTTTGGGACTATTGCTTGGTTTCGTAAGACTTCGGACCGGTTCATTGCTGGCAGCTATTTTTACACATGCTCTCCACAACGGAATGGTATTTTTAGCAGTTTATTACCATGAAATATTTGAGCAAATAGGATGGATGCAGGCCGGTAAAACGCAAAATTTTGTGATTAATCTTCTGCTACTTAGCCTGGGCCTTATCTTCTTATTTTACTTTACCCCGAGACCTGATTCTGTCAACTCTGACAAGCTAAAAAACTGATGGTTGGACAAGTGCAATTATTTTTGAAATATTTTACCAATTAGTGAAAATAGTTTACTATCTTTAATGTCACTTTTTCTAAAGAGTTGTTCTTCTGTAAGATTGATAAAATTTTTGTTAGTTTATTATAAGAGGCTATCTAATTAGAAATGGTGATTCGCAATGATAATTTATTCCGCACGAATAAAAATTTTGTGCTCTTGATTCTAATTTTCTAATCTAATAAATCTAAAAATTAATACGTTATGGCACAAGGCAATGGTTTCACACCAAAAAGAGACGAGGGAATTCCTATTCTGATTCCTGAAGAAAGTATACTTGAAGGATTTATCAAAACCAAGAAATCGTTCAAAATCGAAAGTAATTTTTACGGGACCCTTTTATCTACTCAAAAGGTTATCATAGATGTTAACTCTACTGTTCATGGAGATATCATCTGTTCAGAACTGATCATAAGTGGCACTTTCGAAGGTAATATTTTTTGTACCGGGAAAATTGAGTGCAACGGTAATGCTAAAATTACCGGAAAGGTTTATACTAAGTTGTTTCAGAACGAGGATAGTTGTGATTTGAATTGTGTTATCCAAGTACCAAACAACGAAATCTTCCATTCAATCAGGGATTTGTTACAGAATATCGATGCGGTTACGAAGCTTTCGACTGATTCAACTTTGGACAAAATCAGGGAACTTTTCATCAAAAATGTTTATTCCTATACCAAGGCTTCACCTGCCGGGAAAAACGGACTCGGGGCACTACCCGTAGAAACTGAAAAACCTGCTGTCCCGGATTATAAATAAGTAAGATCGGTTATTTTTATTTGCTTTTTGTCAATTGCAGGAGGAACTCCTCACATCCAATTACTTCAATATCGCTGAAGAAGAAGTCTTTTTGATTTTCAGTGATGATAAAAGTACAATTGTGCTGAATAGCTGAGTAATACTCCATGCCATCCTCAAAGTCATGAGCCAGTCTGTTTTTAATGGCTTGTGCAGTAGTGTTTTCATCCATGGAAGTTACCCCAATATGCTGAAGGAGCAATCCGATTTTTTCTTTGGCCATTTTTTCACCACTTTTCTTGCTTGAAAAATAAAAGGCAATGGCCAGGCAAAGAGGAGAGGTAAATAGCTCAATGTTTTGTTTTCCCTGAAGGCTCAATAAGCGAGAGGCCCAGGTAAACAAAGGGTATTCCTTGTTTAAGGTTGCCACGATGATATTTGCATCAAGAAAAAGTTTCATCTGGCCTGATTAAAATACTCGTCTTTGAGGCTTTTTCTGGATCGTCTTTTGTAGACGGCTTCTCCTTCGGCAACCTGATTTACCCATTCTGAAACCGGAAAATCCTCGATGGTTTTGTAATTGCCAGAGGTAATTTGACGGTATAGAAATTCCGTTAACCGCGACAAGCTTGTGTTATTGGCTGCAGCAAATTCTTTGGCTTTCTCAATTACTTCCTGATCGAAGTGAAGGGTTAATTTTGTTTCCATAATATTTTACGTCAAATATAAATATAATTCACGTGAACTTCTGATAGTTTTCTTTTTTTTATTTAATTGAAACTTTTTTCCAAAAGATTGTACATTTGCTTTTGCTTTAATCGGGGTGTAGCGCAGCTTGGTAGCGCGCGTCGTTCGGGACGACGAGGCCGCAGGTTCAAATCCTGTCACCCCGACTAGATTCAGAATTGACCGCTGTAAATCAAGCATTTACATCGGTCTTTTTTATTGTAGTACAAATGGTAGTACAAAATTTATATTTTGACATGAAAGACACTATTTGTAATTATTTCCCATTTAAAATAGTTATCTATCCCATTTAATGGTTATTATGATTGTGCTTCGTCCTTAATTGACATGCCTAAATCAAGTTCGCATATCAAGAATTATGGACTTCATCTGGAAAAAACGGTGAAAGTGACCACCTACAATAGACAATATTTTAATTTCGGTTATTTGTTACCCAAATACCGATCTTCTGGATAGTATTTCTATTTCTTTACCAATGTATAACATTCTTAAAAATGAATCAATGTTTTAGAAATTGCATCACGCAGATTGACAGACACTTTAACATTGTTAGCATAATCTTCCCATTGCCTTATTGTATTATTTATTTCCGCTATCATTGCCTCCGCCTTTTTGTTCTGTATTGATTTGCCAATGATAAGCAGGTCCTCTTTGATGATGTCTGTTCTTTTCCCATTAATGCTGAGCGCATGCTGGCTAACCCATTTGTGATTAGGTTGGTAGGCATGGCACAAATCATATGCGGGAGCTAACTCCCATTTGCCTCCTTTTTTTAGTCTAAACGAAAAGTTCTTGGTGTGATCGTCACAATTGCGAGCCAACACATTAAATACCATTCTCCTGAACATTTGCTCTGCCGAAGAATAAGGTAATTTTAGTTCGCGCATGGCTTGAAAAAGTTGTTCGTAACTGAAACTGGTTACTGAGTTATAATCAAAATGTTTTAAAGCACAAAATGTTTGCATATGATGTTTGGTTGAGCCGTCTTCTCGATCAAATCTTTTGGTCATAAAGTGGGCTCTGCCGTTTTCTTCTAACAACCTAGATGGCATCATCTCAATTCCACAATCTATTGCCATATTGTAATAAGCCATTTCTACTCGCCCATAGCCATGACTGGAACCTAATTGTACATCGCTAACTCCATCTAGTTTGATCAACCAGTGTTCAAATCCTTTGGGGGCATTGGTTTGACCGGATTTTACCTTTCCTGTTTTTTCGTTAAATGCAATTACGGCTTTTGGCCTTGCTCCTCCAGCTGAAGTACCTATTCTCAAAATTTCCAATAGGGACTTTTTTTCATCGTCCTGAAGATTGGTACTGAAGGCTTCCTTTTTTGACAACATTTTTCGGGCAATATCTACCAGGCTTTTTACTTCGATTGAAAATGTTCTTTGGCCTTCTTTTATGGTTACAGGTTCAAATTCCAATGCTCCCATGCCTCTGGTGCCAATAAAACAGAGCATTTCTACTGGGTTCATGCTATCCAGAGGGCGACCTTGCTGTGCAAGCCATAGGTTGATTAATTCATTGCCATATCTATCAGGAAGTGCATCTGCCAGTAATCCGGGAAGTCCTTTAAAGGTATCTAATAAAGAATCGGCTTTCCTTCGTAAAGCTGGGAAGCTAAAACTGCTTTGAGTTGATCTAAGAGGCATTTGCAATGGTGCAATATCCCAACCCATATTTTTGAATTTAGGACTGTATTCAAATGTGGCTATTCCGGTTGAATCATTCCAAGCCACTGCACCTACTAGTTCTCCCCATATTTTTACATAGGCTGTATTCATCTGTTTACTATTTTTGTTTTTTAGTGGCTATATGGATTTTCCACATTAATCATTCTCTTGTGTGCGAAGAATTTTCTCACGTCCATTTCATATTACCAATTGCTCTCCCTTGTTTCGTTTGTCTTTTTACCGCTTGCTCTTTGTCTTTTCTCTTGCTCCATTTTCGCCATGGCCAATGGACTAATAGTCTCCTGTATTGCAAAGGCATTCATCACCTGCAACAGGTCTAATACTCTCAACACCTGTATTAAGGTTGCCAATGTTACTGCTTCGCCCCTTTCTAGCAAACTCAGAGTCGAACGACTGATGCCAGCATCTTGTGCCAAGATATTCTGTGGTTTGTTTTGCATCAGACGATTGTGCCTGACAAAAGCACCGATATGCTCGGCTAAGGCTTTATCACTCATTGAGACCCAGTTTGTGTATGAGATATCAGTCATAGTTGTCTAAAATGTATATTAGTGAATGATTTGTCATGCAAATATAGCAATATATTTAGAATAACAAAATAAGACTGACATATCATTCATTAATGGGTAAAAATGAACTTAGTGAATTATATGTCATTCATTAAATTCTGTCTTTTGCAAAGCTTGAGGGGTATTCAATTTCTTTGCCAGGTCGACCTTATTTTTTCTTTGTGTTTTATAGGAACAAAAAGAACCCATCCAGGAAAAAGACGATTCCAATGGCCCCAAATACCAATCCACAAATCCAGACAAATCTCTTTTTAGACAGTGTTGCAATGGAGGATAGCAAAATGGAAATCTGCAGAAAGATAACCGCAATACCAAATTTGTCGGAATGAGTCTTGCTCTCGTCTCTTAAAATTTCAAAACCGGTAGCCACCTTGCTGATGGCTTCTTTCTCCTGCTCGTATTTCTTCACCTTGAGTTCATAATCAATTGAAAGGTCGCGATACTTCTTTACCAATGCTTCATTGCCCTTCTGTTTCTCCAGCGACTCAATCTGGATGTCCAGATTTTCCTTACGCAGATCGTAGATGTAGCTTTTGATGCTTTTACTCTGGTAGAAAGCCCACTGATCACTCGCTTTGGTCTGGTTGAGAAGGCTTCGGGTGCTAAAACCACCGCCTTTGAAAGTCGAAAGTGTTGCCGCTACTGCAATCAGCACAGTTGTGATGGCCATGTAGGTTAGCCAGGTTTCTTTTTTCTCTGTTGACATATATTCTTATTTTAGTTGAAAATTAATGACCATTACAGTTTATTTTTACAGATTAAGGATGGAATTTGTTTCAAAATTTTTGCTCCGTCCGACTTTGTGAAAAGCTCAAAAGAAACAATTGTTTTGTGATAAAATATAAGTTTAGATAAGTAAATTTGAACCTTTAATTGACCATAATACTTACAATTAACCAAATACTCATGAAAACTAGAATTCTCTTTCTTTCCATTTTCCTTTTTGCCTGTCTGTTGGGGCAAAGTCAGATTAAAGTTGCCAGCGTTTTAGGGGACAACATGGTGCTGCAGCGCAATTCGGAAATCAAAATCTGGGGCACTGCCAAATCGGGCGAAAAACTTACAGTAAAGGCTGACTGGGTTACAGGACAGGTTAGTGCCACCGCCAATGATAAAGGCAACTGGTTGGTGAAATTTAAAACAAAAGAGGCAGGCGGACCATATTCCATTACAATCTCTTCCCTAAAAGAGAAGGTGGTACTCAAAAATATTTTGCTAGGTGAGGTTTGGCTTTGCTCAGGTCAGTCGAATATGGAGATGCCAATGGCTGGTTTTGGAGATTCTCCAATTATTGGAGCCAATGATTTCCTATTGGATGCCGAAAATGACAACATCCGTCTTTACAAAGTTACCAGAGCAGTAAGTGCCACACCGGTTGATACTTGCACCGGTAAGTGGAGTGTTGCTAACGCTGAAACATCTTCTGGCTTCAGTGCCGTTGGATATTTGTATGCCAGAATCCTTCAACAAAAACTCAAAGTTCCTGTAGGCGTGATCTGTTCTAGTTGGGGTGGCTCTGCCATCGAAGCCTGGATGAACCATGAAACAATTCTTCCTTTTACTGAGGCTTATGCCCGCACAACCCAGCCGAAGTCGGCCGTACACCAAAGAGCTTCCAATCTTTACAATGGGATGATTTCTCCGCTTGTCAATTATGCCATCAAAGGCGCCATCTGGTACCAGGGCGAATCCAATATTGGTAATTACAAAGATTATGCTGCCTTGCAAGCTGCCATGGTCGCCAACTGGCGGAAAGATTTTGGGGTGGGAGAGTTCCCATTCTATTTTGTGCAAATAGCACCTTATTGGTACAACAACAGCAAAGCCAACAATTCGGCCCTTCAGCGTGACGAACAGCTGAAATCGCTAACGCTGATTCCCAATTCGGGGATGGCTTGTACCATCGACATTGGTGAAGAGAAGAATATCCATCCGGCTGAAAAATTTGTTGTGGCCAAACGATTGGCATATTGGGCATTTGCCGAAACCTACGGAATTAAAGGATTCAATTACAAATCGCCTGCTTATACCGGTATGGTGGTCAAGGATACCCTTGCGATATTAACATTCGACAATGTTGCCATGGGCTTAAGTACATATGGCAAAGATGTCAATTGTTTCGAAATTGCCGGAGCTGACAGCGTTTTCTATCCGGCCAAACTGGCGATCAAAA
Source organism: Prolixibacteraceae bacterium (assembly GCA_037140615.1). Taxonomy (GTDB): domain Bacteria; phylum Bacteroidota; class Bacteroidia; order Bacteroidales; family Prolixibacteraceae; genus CAINVV01. Next base: position 18,270 of record JBAXED010000021.1, on the reverse strand, counting down.
CCAAACAGGCCAATGTTTGGTCACCCAAGGTTAAGGCTCCTGTGGCAGTTCGTTACGCTTTTTCAAACTTCCCGGTAACAAATGGATATCTGTACAATACCGCCGGATTGCCGGTACCTTCTTTCAGAACTGATAATTGGGGAAAATAGTTGCCTGTATTGAAATGGGATCGTGAGCATTGCTAGAGGGCGACTGCCTTCAGGAATGCTCACGACCATAAGTGAGTTTGCTGGACAATCTCAATCCAAATGAAATACCTCCTCCATATTTGCCCACCATTCGCCCGCTGAACGGGTGGAAACAGGTCTTTGCATCGGCTCCATAACGGCCCACCATTCCTGCGTTTTTGGATCAGCAGCCATTTTAGCCATATCGGCAGCGAAATCGGTACCGGTATATTCCATGTATGCAAATAGCTGGTTGTCTTTGTGGAAAATGGAGTAGTTGCTAATGTTGCAGGCACTGATCATCGCCAAAATATCAGGCCATACGGCGGCATGGTAAGCTTTGTAAGTCTCGAATTGCTCGGGATCAACTCCTATTATTTGTCCAAATCGTCTCATAAATAGTGTGTTTATTTTTTCTACAAAAGTACAATTTCATAGATTCCGGGTACACCCGAAAATTCTTTCAAAACCAGCCTTATTTTCTGGGCAGTGAATTTTGAGAATCTGGGTTCTGCCTTTGCCCCGATGGTAGTTCCTTTGGCAATCGTCTTCCAGGATTCTCCCTGTTGGTATTGTAGTTCAAAAGCTTTTACCGCAGCTCCTCTTTCATAAATGATGGACTGGGCTATCTTTTGTGGTTTTTCCAGATCGATTTCTATCCAGGGATTGTCATCTTTTTCCTCAGGTTCCCAGAATGCTCCTGACCAGTCGCCATTGGTAACGGAACTTAATTCAACCCATTGATGATTTGACCAATGACCCTTGGGATTGGAGGAAGCAGTCACCGGTTTTGAATAGGAGAGTGAATTTGAACTTATCTCCATCGGTTTGATGCCCATTGCACTTCCGGCTAATTCAAGTTCGACAATGGTATTAATCGGATGCAAATCTTTGGCTGAAAATTCAATGGTATACCCGTTTTCGAGCTTGGTCAATTTGAGCTTACCACCATCCGCCAGACGGCAATTTTTTATCTCCAACCCAAGATCAGGAATGGAAATTTTTGGATTGTTTCCTGTCCATTTCAGAATATGCAGGTAAATGGTGTTGCCTTTCCGGGTACTGACTCCCCAGTCGGTTGGTTTGAATGGCCCACCGCGGGTTCCGTAAATGGAATAGCCGTATTTTTGAAGCCATTGCCCCATCTCTTTGAGCCGTTCGACCTGAAGCGGCTCAATTTGTCCATCGGGTTTGGGTCCGACATTAAACAACAGGTTTCCATCGCCACCGGCAGAACGTACCAGACTCTGCAAACACTGCTCGAGCGACTTCACTGCGTCATCGGGTTTCCAGGCCCACTGACTGGCAATGGTCATACAGGTCTCCCAGGGACGATCGATCTGAAAGCCGCCGACCCGCTGTTCTGGCGTATCAAAATCTCCCTTGGCACCTGTGCGGTTGTTGATGATGATATCCGGCTGAATGGTGTGTGCAAAATCGATGACACTCTGTCCGCGGATGGCATCAAATCGTTGCGGAACATCGAACCACAACACATAAAGGGGACCATAATTCAGCAAAAGTTCGGCCACCTGTTTTTTGAGGTAGGTAGTGTAGGCATCGAGGTCGTAAACAGGTCTGGATACTGTGCCGCCAGGGCTTGTCAGCGGAAAATCAGGATGGTGCCAGTCGGTCGTGGAATAGTAGGTTCCAAATGCGATTCCCTGCTTTTTGCAGGCCTCGGCCAGTTCTTTTACTACATCCTTATGAAGTGGTGAATTCATGATGTTGAAATCGGTTTGCCGGGTATTCCACAGACAAAACCCATCGTGGTGCTTGGTGGTCAGGATGATGTATTTCATGCCTGCAGCTTTTGCCACGCTGACCCAGCTATTGGCATCGAAATTGACCGCATCGAATTTTTTGTAGAGGTTGTCATACTCCTCAACAGGAATCTCCCGGCCACGCGACCAGCCAATCTCAGTGCCTTTGAGGGCGACCGGACCCCAGTGGATAAACATCCCGAATCGGGCATCTTTCCACTCTTCGAGCTTTTGTTTGTTGTTGGAAGGAGATTGGCCAGAAACGGAGAACGAGAGGGCAAGTAAAAACCACATTATTAACCCATGTTTTTTCATTTAAAGTTTATTTTGGTTGTTTTATATTTCACTCAAAGCATGTATCTAAAATAGAATAATTTCTTATCTGTTTTAAAACTCATTTACACAAATTTTCAAGGACATTCTTCTTAAAGATTTTCGAGTTTGAATTTATTGGAAATCGCGATCGCGATTTGTCTATCTTCCCAAAATAATTTTAATAGTATCTTTGCCCCGCTCAGGATTAGACTCACTACCATGTATCAATTCATTCACAAAGGGCTGTTGGTAAATAGCGAAAACCCGTTGTTGTTTGATGAACTCTTCAAACAATATTCAAGGCCGCTATTTTACTATGCTGCAAAATTCGTAGACGATGAAGTAGCCAAAGACATCGTGCAGGATATCTTTGTGAAGCTTTGGACCAATCAGACCATCGTCGTCAACCAATCCATCAATGCACTTATTTTTACGATGGTTCGGAATAGCTGTCTTCAGTATCTTGAAAAGCAAAAAGTTAGGAACAGGCACGCAGAATCTGTCAAGCAGTTGCTTCAGGAAAGAGAACTGCACTATTTTATGGATGAAAAGAGCAGTTTAATTGAACAGGAACTGGAAGATAAACTAAATGAGGTGATCCATCAGTTACCGGAGCGCTGCCGTCAGATTTTTGTGCTGAGCCGGTTTGAAAACAAAAAAAACCGGGAAATTGCCGAAGAACTTGATATTTCAGTCAAGGCCGTCGAAAAGCAAATCTCCAAAGCCCTCTCCACCATCCGCACCGAAATGAAGGATTATTTGCCGCTGCTGCTGTTTTTGTCATCAAGTTTTTTTAAAAATTAGTCTGTTTAAAAAATATTGCACCAACAAAAATTTGCTGTTCATACCAAGAGTTGGTATATTTGCAATTAAACACGAAGAAAGATTATGGCTAAAAATACATCGGTTTTATTGGGAGATTATTTTGAGGGATTTATCAATCAACAAGTTAAATCAGGAAAGTATTCTTCTGCAAGTGAAGTAGTAAGGACTGCTCTAAGAATGTTTGAACACGAAGAAACTAAAAAGGCTGAGCTTATTAACGAGCTTAAAAAGGGTGAAAAATCTGGTTTTGTAAAAGATTTTAATCGGGAGTCATTTTTAACCGGGCTTCGTCAAAAACACTCTGTTTAACGATGAAGTATAAAATCAGCAAGGAAGCTTTAAGTGACCTTGAAAAGATATGGCTTTACACTTTTGAAACTTGGTCACTCGAACAAGCAGACAGATATTTTAACTTGCTAATGGACGAAATTGAATACCTAACCTTAAACCCAAAGTCAGGAAAAGATTACAGTCATGTAAGAAAGGGGTACTTTAGTTCGAAAGTAAAGTCTCATTTGATATTTTACAAGATTGACCTGAAAGACAACGAATTGGAAATTATCAGAATTCTGCATCAACAAATGGATATTGAATCTAGACTAAATATATAAATTTTTATCTTTAACAAAAAGAGGCTATTAGCTATTAGCTGTTAGCTGTTAGCTATTGGCTGTTGCCAATCTCATGTCTCATGTCTCATGTCTTAATTCCCCATCACCCGACTCCCCGACTCCCCGTATCCTCGTCTCTCCATCCTTCAGTCCCTCCGTCTTCTTCTTTGACCCTTGTAACTCTCAACTCTCCACTCTCAACTCTCAACTTTTTTCGCTTCCCCAGGTAGGGTTTTTGCTTCTCTTCCGATCATAGTATCGAACAAGTAAAACATCCTATGCCGGAAATCGATACACTCATACAGAAATATCTTCAGGATCAGACTACTGAAGAAGAAAATCAGCAACTTCACCAATGGATACTTCAGTCGCCCGAGAACGAAAAGCGGTTTTTTGCCGAAAAAGATATCTGGGACACCACCGGTTTTCATGCCAACCGAAAAAATTATGATATCCAACCTGAACTTGAACTTTTCAAGAAACGGATTGAGGTGATCTCACCCAAACAAAGCATATTTTTCCGCCGGGTGCTCCAGATGGCTGCCATGCTGGTGGTCACTTTCGGATTGGGCTGGGCAACACAGTTTATCTCCTTCAAACAGGAACAAATGCCTGCCCAAACTACCATGCAGGAGATTTTTGTCCCCAAAGGTCAGGTTAATCAGGTGTTTCTGGCTGATGGAACCCGTATCTGGATCAATTCAGAGACGCATCTCACCATTCCATCCGTTTTTACTTCGAAGGAGCGTGTGGTTAAACTAAGCGGAGAAGCCTTCTTTTCTGTTGCCAAAGATGCCAGCCAACCCTTCCGTGTTGAGGTGAAAGGCCAGCAGATAGAGGTACTCGGAACCACCTTCAACGTCAGGGCTTACGACAACTCCGGTGAAATTGAAACGACCCTTGAAACAGGACAGATCAAGCTGTTGGCAGGAAACCAAACAGCCTTGCTTCAACCAGGGGAACAGAGTATTTTTGATAAGAACAGCAACAAGCTAACCATTGAAAAGGTCGATCCATTGAACTTCAGCTCCTGGAAAAATGGACGATATGAATTCCATAACAAAGATTTAACTGAAGTCTTTAAAATCGTAGAGAGATGGTACGATGTGGAGATTACCATGGATGAAAACTACTTTGGCAAGATGCACTTCTCAGGCGTGATCAAGCGCAACAAGGATGTGAAGCATTTTCTTGAACTGTTGAACCACACCGTTCCAATCAAGTATGAAATGAATGCGGACAAAATTCAAATTTCGCACAAATAAGATAATCAATAAATTACCAAAAGGATGAACCAAACAAAGAAGGAGGTGACACGCTAGAGCTGACCAAACTAAAAAACGGAGAATGTACCACCATCCTCCGTTCAATTTCAAGTCTTAATAAATTAAAACTTTTTTAACTCAAAACAAAAGTATGAAAAAAAAATTAATTCATGGTCTTTCCCATGACAGGGAATTGATCCATAAAATTTGGCTGACTATGAGACTGGTAGTATTTCTGTTTTTCATTTCGCTCGTTCATGTTTCGGCTTCGGTTTATTCCCAAAAAACGAAGTTGAACCTGAAAGTTGAAAATGCAACTTTGCAACAAGTATTTGAACTCATCCAGAATCAGTCGGAGTTTGATTTCTTTTACAAAAACGAACAAATTCCGGTTGAAAAAAGGGTCTCGATCGATGCTAAGAACGAAACCATTGAATCAATCCTCAACAATATCCTAAAAGATACAGACCTAAAATTCGGACTGGTAGACAAGGACATTGTCATTATCCCCAACGAGCCGGCGAATGCCCAGCAGCAGAAAAAATCCCTGTCGGGCAAGGTCACAGATGCATCAGGAGCAACACTGCCAGGTGTTTCGGTTGTTCTAAAAGGAACAACATTGGGAGTCATCACTGATAACAACGGATTCTATTCCATTGCTAATGTACCGGAAAATGCTTCGCTGGTATTTACGTTTGTCGGCATGAAATCCCAGGAGGTGAAAGTTGGCAATCAAACAACGATCAATATCAAACTTCTGGACGAAAGCGTTGGCGTGGATGAAGTGGTGGTGGTTGGATATGGCACTCAGAAGAAAATTAATCTGACTGGTTCTGTAGGTGTTATTACAAATAAGGCTCTGGAAAATAGGCCTTTGAGTGATGTTTCACAAGCTTTGCAGGGAACCGTGGCCAACTTAAACGTCTCAACCACAGCACGAGGTGGCGAGTTGGGTGAAAACCGAAGCTGGAATATCCGTGGAATGGGGAGTCTTTCAGGTGGTCAGCCTTATATTTTGGTGGACAATGTCCCTATGAACATGCAGGATGTGAATCCAAACGATATTGAAAGTGTTTCGGTTTTGAAAGATGCTGCTTCATCAGCTATTTACGGTGCCAGGGCAGCCTTCGGCGTTGTTTTGATAACCACAAAAAAAGGTTCAAAGAACAAAGAGATCAAGATGGATTATTCCAGTAATTTCAGTTTCAATTCTCCTGTGTCATTGCCCCACATGGCCAATTCTACTGATTTTGCAACGATGTGGAACACTGCTTATACCAATGCTGGAAGAGTTCCTTATTTCAATGCTACACAACTCGATTTAATAAAAAAGTGGGCTGCTGATCCAAACAGTGTGCCTTCCAATCAACGCTATCCTACCACCAGTGCATCCTACATGAAATGGGGAGCTAATAACTATGCCAATGGCAATACGGATTGGCCATCAGTTTGGTACAAAAACAATGCATTGAGCCAAACCCACAACATCAGCATTTATGGTGGAACGAATAAGACATCCTTTTATGTGTCAGGTGGATACAATGATCAGGATGGTTTACTTGCCTGGGGGAATGACAATCTTAAAAAATTTAATTTGAATGTGCGTTTGGAGACAGAGGTAACCAACTGGTTCAAATTCAAATGGGATAGCAAATACAGTGTGAGGGAACGTCAATTTCCGAACCTTAACTTTGAGTCCAATAATGGGAAAGGGTATTTGTACACACTAATTTCTACCTGTTGGCCAACCACCCCTGTTTATGATCCTAACGGCCACCTATTTGCTAGAAATCAATTGATGGGTATGCTTCAGGGCGGAACGAAAGATAGTTGGAATACCAGTTGGAATACTTTGGGCGGTGAGTTTACCATGAGCAAGGGATGGAAAGCATTCATCGACTATAGTTTTAATTCAGAAAGCTACAAATACTTTAACCACCAACCGACAATATATGGTTATCTGGTAGATAATACTACCTATGTCGCTTACGGAAATCCCAATAAGGTCTCTGAGCAATTCAGCATAAATAAATACCACACAGTTAATGCCTATTCAACGTATGAAAAAACGCTAGGCAGTCATAACCTGAAGGCTTTGGTTGGGTACCAGGAAGAACTCACCAATTACAGTTCCCTTTCAGGTAGCAATTCCAACCTGATCACAGATGCAATTCCTTCCATTTCAACTTCTACCAATCCTGTCCCTTCAGTTAGTGATGCAATCAGTCATTGGGCTACGCAGAGTTATTTTGGCCGGTTAAATTACAATTTCAAAGAGAAATTTATGGTAGAGGCCAATATTCGCTTCGATGGAACTTCCCGTTTTCAGGAAGGTAAACGTTGGGGTGGATTTCCCTCTGCATCTGTTGGTTATCGAATTTCGGAGGAACCCTTCTGGAAAAATATAAAAAGTAAGGTAAATGATTTTAAAATCAGGGGTTCGTACGGAAAACTAGGGAATCAGGATGTTGCAAATTATCTGTACCTCAGCACAATACCTATGGGAACCAATTTGCCATACTTTATCAATGCAGGGCGTCCGAATTACACACAAGCTCCTGGTTTGATCAGCTCTGGATTGACATGGGAAACCTCTGCAACCCTTGATTTCGGTTTGGATGCAGCTTTTCTGAACAATCGTTTAAATCTTAATTTCGACTGGTACAACAGGACAACCACCAACATGTTTGGACCTGCAGAAGCTTTGCCTTCGGTTATTGGAACAAGCGTGCCTAGGAAAAACAATGCTGAGTTGGAAACGAAGGGATTTGAGCTTAATTTGAGCTGGCGAGATAAATTATCAAATGGTTTAAGCTATGATTTAACTTTTATTCTGTCTGATAACTTGACCAAGGTAACCAGCTATAACAATCCGACCAAGATACTTTCGACCTATTATGAGGGCCAGAAATTGGGTGAAATTTGGGGCTATACTTCCGGTGGATTGTTTGCCACAGACGCTGAAGCAGCTGCTTCAACAGCAAGTGTAAGTCAGAGTTACCTTTACAGCAGATGGCAGGCCGGCGATATGAAATACATTGACCTGAACAAAGATGGAAAAATAAACATAGGAGACAATACCTTGACCAATCCTGGCGACTTATCCGTTATCGGGAATTCAACTCCACGTTTTGCTTATGGTATAAAAGGTGGTGTCAATTGGAAAGGTTTCGATTTTTCGATGTTCTGGCAAGGTGTTGGTAAAAGGGATCTTGCATTTGGAGGCAATCAAATGTTTGGAATACAAAATGATGAGTGGAACAGTAGTGCATTCGTACAACATCTGGATTACTGGACTCCCGAAAATACCGGAGCTTACTATCCAAAGCCATACATGTCAACAGAACACAATAAGAACATTCAGACCCAAACCAGGTACCTTCTTGATGGCTCCTATATTCGTTTGAAGAATATTCAACTTGGATATACAATTCCAGCTGGAATATTGAAGAAAATCAGGATATCCAAGATTAATTTATATGTATCGGGGGAGAACCTTCTCACCTATTCGAAGTTGCCTAAGCAGTTTGATCCTGAAGTAAGTATCGGTGATTGGGGAATTGCAGGAAGAACCTATCCAATGACCAAGTCAATCTCCTTTGGAACTAAAATTACATTCTAAAAACTGAAATCATGAAAAGAATATATCTCTATTTGATTTTTGCACTTCTAATTTTCTCCTCGTGCAATAAACAGGATTTTTTAAACCGCTATCCGCAGGATGCAATTACTGATGCAAATTATTGGAAAACAACAAGTGACCTTGAATTATATGTCAATCAGTACTATGTAAAATTCCCGAATTTGTATGAGATGACCAGCAGTACAGGAACAGGAATTTACGGAGTTGACAATAATAGCGACAACATGGTGCCTGCAATGTTTAACAAAACTTTGGGTGGTACCAATACGGTTGCTGCAACTGGTGGCGGATGGGATTGGGGAGATATCAGAAGTACAAATATCTTTTTGGCCAATTACAAAAGCTGTACCTCTCCGATTGCCGATTATAATACTTTTGTAGGCGAAGCCATGTTTTTCAAAGCATTTTTTTATTTCAATCTGATGCGCAAATTTGGAGACCTTCCTTGGTATTCGAAACCACTGGAGACGGACTCTCCTCAATTGTATGACCCTCGCCTGGCGCGAAATGTAGTTGCCGATAGTATTATTTCTTTGTTGGACAATGCGGCGGGGCGGCTGAAGGAGAAAGGAAAAGAAACCTCTTTCCGTGTTTACAAAGAACTGGCCTTGTTACTGAAAGCAAGAGTAGCATTGTATGAAGGAACTTGGGAAAAATACCACGCAGGAACAGCATTTGGGGTAACAGGATCTGATCCGAATAAATACCTTCAATTGGCAGCAGCTGCAGCTGAGAATGTAATGAGCACAGGTAAGTTTAAGCTATATTCTACTGGAAAAACCAATCTTGATTACATTAACTTGTTCAATAACAATGACTATTCTTCTGTTTCAGAAATAATGTTGTGGGCAAAATACGACATTAAACTGGGCATGGGGCACTCCGCATTTTTGACATCCTACAATGGTCGAGGAACAGGCCTTTCAAAAAGTATTCTTGAAAGTTATTTGTGTTCAGATGGTCTTCCGATATCCATGAGTCCACTTTACAAGGGGGACGCCACTTACCTGACAGCTACCCAGAGCCGTGATTCAAGACTGACTCAAACACTTTATATGCCTGGAGATCCGGTGCGAATCTTAAATGGGGTTGTTTTGGCAACATTTCAATATCCTGAAATAGACAATGCCTCTTCCGGAGGATTAAATACTACTGGCTATGAGATTGAGAAGGGGCATCGTCCTGTTAAGTACAGTTCAGCCGATTTCTTTGATTCAGATCAGGCAACCATTCTTTTCAGGTATGCTGAAGCACTCTTAATTTTTGCCGAAGCAAAAGCTGAATTGGGTACGATTGCGCAAGGTGATCTGGACAAATCCATTAACTTGCTTCGGGCCAGGGTGGGTATGCCAAGCATGAATCTGGGAGATATCAATGGATGGACCAATACCAAAGAATTTCCTTCACTATCTAATATCATCAACGAAGTCAGGAGAGAACGTAAAATTGAATTGGCCGTTGAAGGCTATCGTTTTGATGACCTTTGTCGCTGGAGAGCACATAATCTTATATCTGGAGTCAAGCCGCTGGGGGCGAAATTTGTACAGGCTAGTTATCCAACCATGGTTGTCGGCAAAAATATCTATGTCAATGGTGATGGCTATATCGAACCTTATCAAAAGTCATTACCTGCAGGTTGGGGTTTCAAACCGGACAGGGATTATTTATCTCCCATCCCAACCAACGAATTGACACTCAATGCCAAATTGAAGCAGAATCCGGGTTGGTAGTTGATTCAATATTTTCGTTTTGGTTAGATAATTTAGAAAGGGGTAGTAATTTTCTACCCCTTCTATTTAAATTTGAAAAAAGATGCCATGAATAAGTTACTAATCTCTAGTCTATTTTCATTAATTACCTTACAATTAGCCGCTCAAAAATTCAATATTTTCTCCGATTTTCCCTCCGGAAACGCCACCATTGACAATATCCGAAACGATACCATCTGGGTTCGTCCTGATTTGCGTGACACAAAGGGCGATTGGTTCTATTGGTGTTTTGCCGTGAAAAATGCAAAAAGTAAAACGCTCAATTTCGTAATTACCAGACCCAATTGCCTTACTTCGAAAGGACCAGCAATTAGTTTGGACGGAGGTAACCATTGGAGTTGGGTAAATCCTGAAAATTCATGGGATTCACAATTTTCCTATACCTTTAAAACCAATTCAGAAGTTCGCTTTAGTATGGGAATGCCTTATACTCAAAAGCAATTTCAACAGTTCATTCAGCCTTTTTTGAAATCTGAATTTGTTACCATCGACACATTATCAAAGACTAAGGCAGGAAGAAGTGTTGAGCGTCTGACTCTTAAACCCAAAAGCAGTGCGGTGAAATTCAAGGTGCTGATTGCTACACGTCACCATGCATGCGAAATGATGGGCAACTACGAAATGGAAGGGATCATCAACGAAATATTGAAGGACGAATGGCTAAAAAAAAGTGTCGAATTTTGCTTGATACCCTTTATGGACAAAGATGGTGTCGAAAATGGAGACCAGGGTAAAAATAGAATTCCGCATGACCATAACAGGGATTATGTTGGTACGAGCATTTATAATTCTGTAGCTGCCCTTCGTAACTGGGTTCCACTTTGGTCTGAAAAAAAAATGGCAATTGCTCTTGATTTGCATTGTCCCTGGATCAAAGCAGAAAACAACGAGAATATTTACGTTGTAGGATCACCGGTCGAAAAAATTGCGGCTCAGCAAAGGCTGTTTTGCAGCATCCTAAAAAGTACCAATAAAGGTGAACTTAAAATATCTGAAAAATCTTTTTTCCCTTATGGTAAAGATTGGAATAGTGCCGAAAAAACTACTCCGGGACTCTCCTTCAGCAAATGGTCGGCACAACTAGAAGGGGTGAAATTGCCCATTTCAATAGAATTCCCTTATGCCAACAATGAAGGTCAAACCATTACCCAGGAAAATGCCAGAGCCTTTGGAACTGATCTGGCAAGGGCAATTAAAAAATATCTGATGCAACTTTGAATGAACTCAAAATAGTGGATGAATTACCCCGCGAGCTGGTGACTTCTGTGTCTTTGGAAATTGTTGCTTTGAAAACTAATGCTAATTCAAATATGAGAACTTACCTTTTAATTCTATTCCTTCTTTTTACCTCGGGATCAGTGTACTCTCAGAAACAGATGCTGTATCTTGATCAATCTAAACCCACTGACGTTCGCGTTTCTGACTTGATTTCCAAGATGACCCTGACCGAGAAAGTGCAGCAAATGGCGCACAATTCACCGGCAATCGACCGGCTTAATCTTCCTGCCTACAACTGGTGGAGCGAGGCATTGCATGGGGTGGCGCGATCTGGAAATGCAACGGTTTTTCCGCAGGCGATTGGTTTGGCTGCTACTTTCGATGAGGATCTGGCCTTTCGTACCGCCGATGCCGTGTCGGACGAGGCCAGGGCGATCTACCAGGCTGCCATCAAAAAAGACCACCGCTTCCGATACGGCGGGCTCACCTTCTGGACACCCAACGTAAACATCTTCAGGGATCCGCGATGGGGAAGGGGACAGGAGACTTATGGGGAAGATCCCTTTCTGACTGGCCGGATGGGACTCAATTTTGTGAAAGGCTTGCAAGGGAATGACCCGAAATACCTGAAGGTAGCGGCTTGTGCCAAACATTTTGCCGTGCACAGCGGACCGGAACGCCTGCGCCATGAATTCAATGCGGTGGTTTCCAAAAAGGATCTTTACGAAACCTATCTGCCGGCTTTCAAAACGCTGGTCGACGGTGGTGTCGAATCGGTGATGTGCGCCTACAACCGCACCAACAGCGAACCCTGTTGTGGAAGCAAAGAGTTGCTGGTCGATATTCTACGCAACAGCTGGGGTTTCAAAGGGCATGTGGTCTCCGATTGCTGGGCCATTGCCGATATTGACAAAGGACACAAATATACTGCCACACCTGCCGAATCTGCTGCTTTGTCGCTCAAGAAGGGGGTCAACCTCAATTGCGGGGATGAATATTTTCCCTACCTGATCGATGCCGTTAAGCAGGGACTGGTCACCGAAAAGGAGATCGATGTCTCCCTGGCCATCCTGCTCCGCACCCGTTTTAAACTGGGCATGTTTGACGATGAGGGCAAAAATCCTTATGCCGCGATTTCCCCGGAGGTCATCAACTCTGCCAAAAACAGGAAGATAGCACTTGAAGCAGCCCAGAAATCTATCGTGATGCTGAAGAACAACGGTGCCCTTCCCTTGAAAAATGACATCGGCTATCTTTTTATCACCGGACCCAATGCCACCAGCGTGGATGCCCTGATGGGCAACTATTATGGCGTGAACCAAAATATGGTCACCATCCAGGAGGGCATCGCCGGACACCTGGCCCCAGGCAGTCTGCTTCAGTATAAGCAAGGCTTTTTGCCCGACAGGGAGAATGTCAACCCGATCGACTGGACCTCCGGTGACGCCAAACAGGCTGATGCCATCGTAGTGGTGATGGGATTGTCGGGTAACCTGGAGGGTGAAGAGGGGGAATCGATCGCTTCGGCTGATTTTGGCGACCGGCTTAACTACGATCTTCCAAAGAATCAGGTAGAGTTTCTGAAAAAGCTACGCAAAGACAACACCAAACCCATCGTGGTCGTCCTCACTTCAGGATCTCCGGTCAACATGAGTGAGATCAGTGAGCTGGCCGATGCAGTATTGTGGGCCTGGTACCCCGGAGAAGAGGGGGGTAACGCAGTGGCGGATATTCTGTTTGGTCAGGTTTCCCCATCCGGAAGATTGCCCATCACCTTTCCCAAATCGCTGGATCAGCTTCCAGCCTACGACAATTACGATATGAAGGGGCGTACCTACCGCTACATGGAACAAGAACCTTTTTATCCGTTTGGCTACGGATTGTCCTACGCGAAATTTAGCTGTTCTGATTTGAAATTTTCTGCCACCAAAGCAACCAAAAGCCAATCTGTTCAGGCTGAGATCACCGTTAAGAACGAAGGTAAGATGGAAGGCGATGAAGTGGTGCAACTCTACCTCACCAGGGAAAAGGGAATTGCCGATACACCTTTGTTTTCGCTCAAAGGTTTCCAACGGGTCCACCTCAAACCTGGAGAAAGCAAAAAGGTGAATTTCCATTTGACGCCAGCCATGCTGAGCATCGTAGACGAGCAGGGCAACGACAAGCCGGAATTGGGTAAGGTGAAGGTTTTTATCGGCGGTTCGCTGCCTGTTCAACGCAGTTATGAGCTTGGGATGGGAACAGTGGTTCAGGGTATTATTGAGATTGTTGATTGACAAGAAGGGAAAATCAGAAACAGTCTATGTTTTTTAAAAATGTTTATCCTCATCTAAAGAAAAAATTTCCATATGAAGTTAAAATTTAGCCTTCTGCTGACAGTCTTGCTTATTTTGGCCGGTAATGGCGTGGCTCAAAAAGTTGCTACCCCAAAATCTTTCAGCGGCATCTACCCGCACCTTGCCTATTATAACAATGAGGGGGAATGTGGAACCGGAGCGGTTGTTCCCTGGGCCGGCAGGCTTTGGGTGATCACCTACGGCCCGCATCTGCCCTTTGGCTCGTCCGACAAACTGTACGAGATTACACCGGAACTTCAAAAAATTGTTCGTCCCGAAAGTATCGGTGGAACACCTGCCAACCGGATGATTCACAAAGAGAGCAGTCAATTGTTTATGGGACCTTACGCCATCGATAAAAAAAGGAATGTTCGCGTCATCCCTTACAAAGAAATGCCTGGCCGTCATACCGGGAATGCCCGCCACCTGACTGATCCAGCCAATAAAATTTATTTCGGAACCATGGAAGAGGGGTTTTACGAGGTCGATGTCAAAACCCTGAATCCAACGGTCCTGTACGAAGATATCAATGTCATCAAGAAAAAATCCAACGATACGGAAGGTAATTTTAAGGGGACGCTCCTACCCGGCGCACATGGCAAAGGTTTCTATTCCGGTCAGGGCGTCACTGTCTACAGCAACAATGGTGAACCATCCGCAGAAGCGTTAAAGAAATTTGACATTCAATCGGGCGTTCTGGCCGAATGGAATGGAAAGGACTGGAAAGTCATCCGGCGAAACCAGTTTACCGAAGTGACCGGGCCGGGTGGGATATTCGGCAATCAGCATCCGGATACGGATCCGATCTGGGTCAACGGATGGGACCACAAATCCGTCTTGGTCGGTGTCCGTGACAACGGGAAATGGAGTTTCTACCGGCTTCCCAAAGCAAGTCATTCCTACGATGGCGCACATGGCTGGAACACCGAATGGCCCCGTATCCGGGATATCGGTACACCCGAAAGTCCTGACTACATGATGACCATGCATGGCATGTTCTGGCATTTCCCCGGCACATTTAGTAGCATCAACTCAGCTGGAATCCGTCCTGGATCGGCTTACCTCAAGGTGATCGGTGATTTTGCCAGGTGGAACAACCAACTGATTTTTGGCTGTGATGATGCCGCAAAATCTGAATTTTTGAACAAAAGAAAGGTAAAGGGAGACATACAGGGACCCGGCCAATCCAATTCCAATATCTGGTTCACTTCGCTCGAAACACCTTGGAATTTGGGACCCAACACTTCGGAGGGAGCTGTCTGGATTTCTGAAAACGTGAAAGCCGGAGAAGTTTCCGAGCCCTTCCTTTTTGCCGGTTGGGATCATCGGTCTGTCTGGGTGAAAAATCAAGGGGCACAACCTGTTTCCTATACCTTCGAGGTCGACAAAAAGGGTAATAACCAATGGAATACCTTCCTGTCCTTTATTGTAAAGGCCGACGAGGCAATCAACATCCCATTCACCGAAATTGGGGAGTGGGTGAGGGTTAAGGTGGAACAGGCGACCAAAACTACTGTGCATTTTTCTTATGCAGGGAAGGAGTTGCGGACAAAAGTGGCCAATCCGATTTTTGCCGGACTGGCACCACTAACTGCTTCAAATACAAAGGCTGGATACCTGTGGGACCTTGGAGAAAACAGAAGAAAACTTGGAATTTTGGCTGGAGAAGCATCAGACACAGGATTCACCGAAACCGGATATTACGAACTGGATTCATTGATGCATCTTGAGCAAAGATCAGATCCGGCAATGGCGAAATTTATCCGCGAAAAGATGACCATCCCCAAAGATGTCGTGACCATCGACGATGCTTCTGTATTGATTGTAGATGATGCAGGCCGCCGGTGGCGACTGCCAAAAGGGAATCCTAAATTCGCTAGCTTGATGGGGAGTTCCCTGACAAGAATTTGCAGGGAAGTGGCCACGGAGCGCGACCTGCTCAACTGCTCTGGCACATTTTACGAACTTCCGGCAGAGAATGCTGATGGGTTTGCTAAAATTCGTCCTATTTCTTCACACAACTTCAGGATATTCGATTATACCTCCTACCGTGGAATGCTCATCATGACCGGGATCGATCCGCAGGCAGCAAAGGGTAATCCGCACATCGTCACCTCTGCGGACGGCAAAGCTTCCATCTGGGCTGGCGTAATTGATGATTTGTGGCAGATGGGCAAGCCGGTCGGGGAGGGCGGTCCCTGGAAAAATTCGGAAGTGCAAGCAGGCGTTGCCTCAGATCCTTATCTGATCGGGTTTTACGACCAGCGCACCCTGCAACTTTCGCATGATTCCAAAGAGTCTGTGAAGATTACAATTGAAATAGATCCGATTGGCCACGGACCCTGGATGAAATATCAGACAGTCACTGTGAAATCTGGAGAAAGCTTTAACCTGAAATTCCCGGATACGTTTCAGTCGCGCTGGATCAGGTTTGTGGCTGACCGGGATTGCAAGGCTTCTGCCTGGTTGAAATATGAATGATTTTAATTCAGGTTCTGCATTTCAATTGAAAATTTGAATAATTTGCGACAAGTATCGCTGGAAATTCGCTGGTTGAAAAACCTTATTTTTTCCAGAGTAACCTTAGTAGGAAAGGAAAGATTTTGAGATGATGCCCGCTTACAAATCATGCGAGGAGTTTGAATTTTGGGATCGGGCGGAAGAAACAAATGTGGAGAGTTGAGTTATTTTAAATAAGGTAATAAGGTGGGGTTTTCTCTTCGTATTCTGTTTCTACTAAGGTTTGGATTGAAAGTTAAGGTTTTACAAATCCTATTTTCATCCAATCATTCAATTTGTTTGTAAATGCTATATGAAACGGCTGAAGAATAAAAATAAATAGTTTGTGAAAATCTTACCCATGTTAAATTATAAATTCCTGGTATTTTGTCTTTTCGTTTCTGTATTCCCGGCAAACCTTTTTTCCCAGGTTCTGGTCGAGGCCGAAAGCTTTCAGAACAAAGGCGGCTGGGTACTCGACCAGCAATTTATGGACCAGATGGGATCTCCTTTCCTGATGGCCCATGGATTGGGGAAGCCGGTAGCAGACGCTTCTACCAAAGTGAATTTTCCAACAACCGGAAAGTACAATGTGTTTGTTCGAACCAGAAATTGGGTGGGTTATTGGTCCGACAAGGATACCCCGGGAAAGTTTACCCTCCTTCTCAACAATAAGCCTCTTGGCGAGACATTTGGAACCCAGGATACTGAATGGAGTTGGCAATTCGGTGGACCGGTCGATATCAAGGCCGGGGAATCAACCCTTGCCCTTCACGACCTTACCGGATTCAACGGCAGATGTGATGCCATACTATTTGCTCAAGATCTCGCTTTCAGACCTGAAAATGATCCGGTTAAATTGGCTTCCTTCCGGAAAAAAATATTGGGAATCCCTGCCGAACCTGAGTCGGCCGGAAAATTTGATCTCGTAGTGATAGGTGGTGGCATGGCCGGAATTTGCGCAGCTATTTCGGCTGCCAGACTTGGGGTAAAGGTGGCGCTGATTCAGGATCGGCCTATTCTGGGGGGCAACAACAGTTCGGAAGTTCGTGTTCATCTTGGAGGAAGGATTAATCTCAATCCTTATCCTTCACTTGGAAACCTGGTCAACGAAATAGGGCCTTCCCGCGAGGGAAATGCTCAGCCAGCAGCCTTTTATGAGGATAGCAAGAAGATGGATGCTGTATTGAAGGAGAAAAATATTACGCTGTTTCTCAACTACCGGGCCAACGCAGTAGAAAAAGATGGAGACCGGATAAAGTCCATTCGTGCCGTACACGTCGAAAGTGCCAAAGAGCTCAGGTTTGAGGCGCCTGTCTTTGCCGATTGCACAGGAGATGCAGTTATTGGCGCACTCGCCGGAGCCGATTACATGATGGGCCGTGAAGGTAAAAGTGAATTTGGAGAGTCGACGGCTCCCCAGGTGAAAGACAAGATGACCATGGGTGCTTCCGTCCAATGGTATGCCCTAGAATCCAGTCGGCCGGTGCAGTTTCCGGATATCGCATGGGGCCTCACTTTCAATGATAAAAGTTGCAGGGCCATAAAAAAGGGGGAATGGACATGGGAAACCGGAATGAAATATGACCAGGTAAAAGATTTTGAAAAAATCAGGGATTACGGATTATTGGTTGTTTTCTCCAATTGGTCTTTTCTAAAGAACCGTTCCAAAGAAGCCGGAAAATTTGCAAACAGTGAATTGGATTGGGTGGCCTATATCGCTGGGAAAAGAGAATCCAGGCGGTTGATCGGAGACCTCATCCTCAAGGAACAGGACCTCACCGAAATCGTGAAGTACCCTGATGGCAGTGCCCCAACTTCCTGGACCATCGACCTGCACTACCCTGATCCGCTAAATA